>NZ_JASPDS010000002.1:0-224824 GCF_030230715.1 Aerococcus sp. UMB1112A
CAAAAATCAGTCTACTAAATATTGCCTCGTATACTTTAGCAACTTTATACCAATTTATACTTGACTAATCGTAGGAAGCTTCAGGGTGTGAAGGCTAGCGGGAGAAATAGACCTCTGGAGCAAAGGGACAGAGAAGACTGAAAGTCTTCGACGGCTCTTTAATGATCACTTTCAATGCGGAAGGAATGCTCATCTATACAATTTGGAAAAATATTCTTATTTTTTGGCTCGAAAACCAAAAGGAACTTTGGATTCGCTACCATTTAAGATGCGTTCAATATTGGTCCGGTGCCTGAGGATAACGATCAAGCATACAATGACTAAGATCAGTTGGAGGAAATGATCGCTAGTAAAGAGAAGCGACAAGACCAAAGCCGTCAACACACCACTGATTGAAGCTAAGCTCACCATGCGTGAGAAGTAGAGGACTAAGAAGAAGGCGCCAATTCCCAAAAGGGAAATCAGGGGCGCGTAGAAGAGTCCCATGCCGAAGCTAGAAGCCACGGCCTTACCTCCCTTGAACTTGAGAAAGATCGAGAAGCTATGGCCCAAAATAACCGCAATGCCATAAACCAGGGGATGCCAAGTAAAGGCAGTAAAGCTCTGGGAAATGAGGACAATGAGACCTGCTTTGAGCATATCGCAGACAAAAACGAATAAGCCACCAGTCCTACCCAGGGCGCGAAAGGCATTGGTGGTCCCGATATTGCCTGAGCCGTAGTCACGGAGATCAGTCTGATAGAAGACCCGACCGATCAGTAGGCCGAAAGGAACTGAGCCAAGAAGATAAGCAACAATTAGAAGTAATAAATTTAATAACATATATTCACCTGCTTTTTTGACATGTCTATATTATAGCATTATTCCGACCGCCCTTGATTAAAAAATTCAAAAGAGGCCAAGGACTAGGCAAGTGAAACAAGCATTGTGAATTCAGCAAAAATCGAGTAAGATGGTAAAAGATGTCTTTTTGAGACGCGATGAAATGAATGATAATAATTGGATTAAAGGGGACATGCTTAAGATGACCAAAAAGCAAGCACAATATGATGAAAGTTCAATCCAAGTCCTAGAAGGCCTGGAAGCCGTCAGAAAACGGCCGGGGATGTATGTGGGATCAACAGATAGCCGGGGCCTCCACCACTTGGTCTATGAAATTGTAGATAATTCTGTCGATGAGGCCTTAGCTGGCTATTGCGATGAAATTGACGTCTGCATCCACCCAGACAATTCTGTAACTGTCCAAGATAATGGCCGAGGCATGCCCATCGGCCAACATGCGACAGGCCGGCCCACGGTAGAAGTTATTTTAACCGTCCTCCATGCCGGAGGGAAATTCGGAGGTGGCGGCTATTCGACTTCAGGTGGCTTGCATGGGGTTGGCTCTTCTGTCGTGAACGCACTTTCTTCATCACTAGAAGTTACCGTCCACCGTGACCAAAAAGAGTATAAGCAAGCTTTCAAGGACGGCGGTAAGCCAGGTAAGGCCCACTTGAAGTCCATTAAATTTAAGGCCACAGGAACCAAGATTCATTTCAAACCAGATGAAAAAATTTTTGGCCAGGCCCAATTCGACCGCAAGACCTTACAAGAACACTTGCGCGAATCAGCCTTCTTAATGAAGAACTTAAAAATTAATTTTAAAGATGAAAGAGAGGACTTCGAAGAAAGCTACCACTATGAAGAGGGGATTGTCGCCTTCGTCAAATATCTTAATGAAGACAAGGACGCCCTCCACCAAGCTGTTTATTTCGAAGACAAGGCAGCCGAGAGCGGAATCGAGATGGAACTCGCCTTCCAATACAACGATGGCTATTCCGAAACCATCCTATCCTTTGTCAACAATGTACGGACTTCGGACGGGGGGACCCATGTTTCAGGGCTCAAGACCGGACTTACCAAGGCCTTCAATGAATATGCGCGGAAAACCAACCTGCTCAAACCCAAGGAAAAGAACCTGGAAGGGACTGATGTGCGCGAAGGTTTCACGGCTGTCCTATCCATCCATGTGCCGGAAGAATACCTGCAATTTGAAGGGCAGACCAAGAGTAAGCTAGGAACACCCCAGGCCCGGTCAAGTGTGGAAGCGATGGTCAATGAGAAGTTGGGCATCTACCTTCTAGAGAACGGAGAATCGGCCCAGCACCTGGTCCGCAAGGCCTTGAAGGCTCGGGAGGCCCGGGATGCTGCTCGCAAGGCCCGGGAAGAGAGCCGCAAGGGCAAGAAGAGCCGCAAACGAGAAACCCTCCTATCCGGCAAGCTGACCCCTGCTCAAGGTAAAAATGCCAATCGTAATGAACTCTTCTTAGTCGAAGGGGATTCAGCGGGAGGTTCAGCCAAGCAGGGGCGGGACCGGAAATTCCAAGCCATCCTACCGCTCCGGGGCAAGGTCTTAAATACGGAAAAGGCCAGCATGCAGGATATCTTAAAGAATGAAGAATTGAATACTATTATCTATACCATTGGTGCCGGCGTGGGGGTAGAATTTGAACTTGCTGATGCTAACTATGATAAGGTCATCATCATGACAGATGCGGATACAGATGGGGCCCATATTCAAGTTCTCCTCTTGACCTTCTTCTACCGCTATATGCGGCCCTTAGTCGAAGCCGGCAAGGTTTATTTGGCTATGCCTCCTCTTTATAAAGTATCTAAAGGCAAGGGGAAAAAGGCAAAAATCCGCTATGCTTGGACCGATGAGGAGCTCGCCCAAGTGACTAAGGAAGTTGGTAAGGGCTATACCCTCCAACGCTACAAGGGGCTGGGGGAAATGAATGCTGACCAATTATGGGAAACGACGATGAACCCTGACTCCCGCACCTTAATCCGGGTGACTTTGGATGACCAATCGCTAGCTGAGAAGCGGGTTTCCGTCCTGATGGGGAACAAGGTAGCCCCTAGACGGGAATGGATTGAAGAAAATGTTGCCTTTACTATGGATGAAGAGGACAAGCTCTTAGAGGCCGCTAGCCAGGAGAGCGATCCAGAAATGGAAGAAGAATTGGCCAGTAAACTGGCTGACCAGTCTGCTGGTCTAGAAGCTGACCAAACGAGTCTATTTGATGATGAGGAGTTTTAGTGCATGACAGTTGATATTCAAGAATTATCTCTAGAAGATGTAATGGGGGACCGTTTTGGCCGCTATTCCAAGTACATTATCCAAGACCGGGCCTTACCGGATATTCGCGATGGGCTCAAGCCTGTCCAACGGCGGATTCTTTATGCCATGTTTGTGGATGGCAATACCTCCAGTCATAATTTCCGTAAGTCTGCTAAAACAGTCGGGAATGTGATCGGTAACTACCATCCCCACGGCGATACCTCGGTTTATGATGCCATGGTGCGGATGAGCCAAGACTGGAAGAACCGGGAAGTCTTAATCGAGATGCATGGTAATAACGGCTCGATGGACGGCGACCCAGCAGCTGCTATGCGTTACACCGAGGCCCGTTTATCTAAGATTGCCGATGAACTCTTGGCCGACTTGGACAAACAGACGGTTGAAACTATGCTCAACTTTGACGACACGGAAGAAGAGCCTACCGTATTACCTGCCGGCTTTCCTAATTTATTGGTCAATGGAGCAGCGGGAATTTCTGCTGGTTATGCGACGGAAATTCCCACCCACAATCTGGGAGAGGTCATTGACGCTACTAATTATTTTATCGACCATCCCAAGGCTAGCTTAGACAAGCTCATGGACTTTCTACCCGGTCCAGATTTTCCGACAGGTGGGATTATCCAAGGCAAGGATGAAATCCGCAAGGCCTATGAAACAGGTCGGGGCAAGGTAGTTGTCCGGTCTAAGCACCGCATGGAGACCCTGCGTTCGGGCCGCCAACAGATTGTCATCGATGAAATTCCCTTTGAAGTCAACAAATCGGACTTGGTCAAACGGATGGACGAACTCCGGCTCAATAAGAGCATTGAGGGCATTAGTGAGATCCGCGATGAAAGCGACCGCAACGGCCTAAGAATTGTTATCGAGTTGAAGAAGGATGCCAATGCCAATGCCATCCTCCAGTATTTCTATAAGAATACGAACTTGCAGATTAATTACAACTTCAATATGGTAGCCATTAACCAGCTCCGGCCCCAGCAAGTGGGCTTGAAGGATATCCTGTCAGCCTATGTCAGCCACCGTAAGGAAATAGTCACCCGGAGGACCCAATTTGATCTCGACAAGGCCTCCCAGCGCTTGCACATTGTCGATGGCTTAATCAAGGCCATCAGCATCCTCGATGAGCTGATCCAAACTATCCGGCAGAGTAAGGACAAGAAGGACGCCAAGCAAAATATTATGGAGCAGTTTGACTTTACTGACAAGCAAGCTGAAGCCATTGTCAACCTCCAACTTTACCGGCTAACCAATACCGATATCACTAGCCTCCAGGAAGAAAAACTCAGCTTAAATGAAGCCATTGCTTCTTACCAAACGATTTTGAGTCAGCCCAAGGTCTTACTCAAGGTCATCAAAAACGAGCTCAAGGCCATCAAAAAAGCCTATAGCAATCCCCGGCGTAGTGAGATCCAGGATGAGATCAGTGAAATTAAGATTAAAAAGGAACTCCTTATTCCTGAAGAGCAGGTCATGGTAGTCATCAGCAATTATGGTTATGTCAAGCAAACTAGTTTGCGTTCTTACCGGTCTTCTGAGCTAGAAGACCTGGGACTAAGAGAGGGCGACCATGTCCTGTACTTAGCTGAACATTCTACACTTGATCAATTGATCTTAATCACCAACAAAGGCAATTATATCTTCCAACCTGTCCATGAACTTCAAGAGCTCAAGTGGAAGGACCTAGGAGAGCACATATCGCAAAGGGTTAACTTTGCTAATGATGAAAAAATTATTAAAGTGCTCCCTTACGACAAAAATAGCAAAGATAATATCTTGCTTATTACCCAGGCAGGCATGGTTAAGCAAAGTCCATTAGCTGATTTTAAAGAATTTAGAGGTTATAAGAAGCGCTCAGCCGTCGCCATGACCCTCTCCGACGACATGGACCAAGTCGTCAATGTCTATCAAGTATCTGATGAGACAGACCAGAGCCAAGCCCAGATCATTATCTTTACTGAATTTGGCTTCAGTCTGCGCTATAGCATTGACGAAATCAACCAGGTTGGTCTCCGTGCCAAAGGGGTGAAGTCCATTAACCTCAAAGACAAAGACCAGGTTGTCAATGCTGTCTACCAGGACCAAGTGGACGACCAGGCGCAAATTATCTTATTCACCCAAAGAGGCCACGCCAAACGTTTGCGCTGGGAAGAGATTGCCAGTCTTGGCCGGGCCAAACGGGGACTCGTGGTCCTCAAGGAATTGAAGACCAAGCCTCACCGCTTGCTCGCTGCCTATCCGGTAGCGACCACCCAAGACCTCTTTGAACTATACTGCGCCAATGGTCAGCTCAAACAAATCCGAGCCGTTGACGCACCGATTGCGGACCGCTATTCCAATGGCAAAGCCCTGGTCGATGAAGATAAAGAAGGGGAGCTTATGCGCGTGACCCCCCTCATCGATTTGGACTTGCTAGCGGCAGAAGACTAGAGCTTTCACTTTTCAAATCTTAAACAGACCTGTTATACTGGGGCTAAAGATTGATACTGATGATTTCAAAGGAGGCATTGGATCCAAATGACTATTCCATACTATACTTTGCGTAACGGTGACCAAGTCCCCCAAGTCGGTTTAGGGACCTATAAGCTTAAAGGTCGGGCCGGTGTGGACAGCATCAAGGCTGCCTTAGACATTGGCTACCGCTACCTCGACACCGCTTATAATTATGAAAATGAGGGGACAGTTGGCCAGGCCATTCGCGAATCAGGCTTGGCTCGTGACCAGATCCAAGTCGCTAGCAAGTTACCAGGCCGCTACCACACTTATGATTTAGCCCTGACGGCCATTGAAGAATCCCTTTACCGGGCCCAGTTGGACTACTATGACTACTACTTAATCCATTGGCCTAATCCTAAGCAAGGCCACTATGTCGAAGCTTGGCAGGCCCTGATTGAAGCTAAAAATCGCGGCTATGTCAAAGCGATTGGAGTCAGCAATTTCTTACCTGAACACATCGATCGCTTAATTGAAGAGACCCAGGAAGTACCGGTTATGAACCAGGTAGAGACCCATCCTTATTTTCAACAAACTAAGCAGATTGCCTACGATAGAGGCCACGACATCCTGACCCAGGCTTGGAGCCCGCTCGGTCGGGGGAGCGAGAAAATGTCTGAATCTATCTTGGAACAAGATCCAATCAAAGAGATTGCTAAGAAGCGCGGCAAGACACCAGGTCAGGTTGTCCTCCGCTGGCATTTACAGATTGGCACCATGCCCATTCCTAAGTCGAGCCATGCTGACCGTCTAGAAGAGAACTTCAGCGTCTTTGACTTTGAACTTGACGATAACGACATGGCCCAGATTGCTCGCTTGGACCATCCCAATGGTCGAACCGGGGCACAAAATCCAGCGGTTTATGAAGAATTCTAAGCCTAAAGCCGGCTTTTATGATAAAATAGAGGCAGAAGTTTTTTAGAAAAGAGGAGATTTTGTGAGTAAAATTCTTGTTTTTGGACACCAAAATCCAGACACAGATGCCATTACATCTGCTATCACTTACAGTCATTTATTAAATCAATTGGGTGAAGAGGCTGAAGCCATCGCTCTTGGCGACTTAAACCCAGAAACCCAGTTCGCTTTAGAGCATTTCTCTGTCCAAGCCCCACGTGTGGTTAAGAAAGTAGCTGCAGAAACAGATCGCGTGGCCTTAGTGGACCACAACGAATTCCAACAATCTGCTGAAGATATCCGTGAGGTTGAAATCCATTCTGTAGTGGACCACCACCGGATTGCTAATTTCGAGACGGCTTCACCTTTGGCCTATACCGCTCGTCCCGTAGGCTGTACCCAGACGGTCATTTATGGCCTCTACCAAGTCCACGGCGTTGAAGTGACTAAGGAAATCGCAGGCTTGATGCTTTCTGGTCTGATTTCTGATACCTTGCTCTTGAAATCACCAACTTGTACTGAAGAAGACCGTAAATTAGCCAGCAAGCTCGCTGAGATTGCTGAAATCGACCTTGAAGCTTATGGTCTCGACATGTTGCGGGCAGGGGCCGACGTTTCTGAAAAATCTGCCTTGGAAATCGCTGATGGCGACGCCAAGTCCTTCGAATTAAACGGTCACTCTGTCCGCATCGGCCAAGTCAACGTGGTGGATGTCAATGACGTCCTCAAGCGTAAAGACGACATGCTCCAAGTTATGCAAAAAGAAACCGCAGAAAAAGGCTATGACGCCTTCTTCCTCGTGGTTACTAATATCTTGACCAATGATTCAGAAGGCTTGTTAGTTTCTAATGTCGACCTTGTCGAACACTTTGAAAAAGCCTTTACTGGTAAAATTGTTGACTCTCAAATCGCCTTACCAGGCTTAGTATCTCGGAAAAAACAAATTGTACCTCCTTTAACTGAAGCTTTCGAAGGAGCTTAGAGGAGCGTTTGCATGAATTAAAACGAGGCTGGGACAAAAAGCTCCAGCCTCGTTTTAAATAGGGGTTGTGTAATGAAAAAAATGGAAATTGTGGTGGTTGGAGGAGGCGAACTCGGCCAAGAATTATGCTACCTTCTCAATAAGGAAGGGCACGAGATCACCTTAATCGACCAGTCCCAGCAAGTCATCGACAAGTTAATTGAAGTCCTAGATATACAAGGTATCTGCGGGACAGCAACCAACTTAGATACCTTGTTGGAAGCCAATGTGGACCGCTGTGACGTTTTTATCAGCGTCACAAACTTGGATGAAGTGAATATTATTTCAGCCATCTTAGCTGAAAAAATTGGCGCCCGCTACCGAATTGTCCGCTCGCGCTCGGGGGAATATACGGCCAATGAAGACTTCATCCGCGAGCATTTGGGGATTAACTATGTCATCAACCAGGACAAAGAAGCAGCTAAGGAAATTGTTACGGTCCTTGACTATCCAGCTGCTATTCACGTCGAAAAATTTTACCATGACCGGATCAAGCTCCTCCAGATTCGCCTGACTGCCTACAGTCCTATCCTCAACTGGAGTGTGGCCCAGGTCCGGCAAAAATTAAGTGATATTGTGATCTGTCTGATCGAGAGAGGGGACCATGTCTTTATTCCGCACGGGGATGATTACCTGCGCCAGGATGACCAGATCCATATCATCGCAACCAATGAAGTTTTGAGCCAGTCTGCCTATATCGCAGGCCACAAGCAGCGGGCCAACTACCGGTCGGTAATGATTATAGGGGGAAGCCGGATCAACCGTTACCTAGTGCCCTTGCTGGACAAGCGCGGTATCCATGTCAAATTAATCGAAAAAGACCTCAAGCGAGCCGAACTCCTAGCGGATGAAATTGACCAGGCTGAGATTATTTTAGGCGACGGAACGGACCAGCGCTTCTTAAGGGAACACCGGATTGACCGCCATGATATTGTCATTTCCATGACCGATTCCGACGAAGAAAACTTAATGCTATCCCTTTTCGCCCATGAAGAAGGCGTTAAGAAAAACATTACCAAGGTTAACCGACCCAAGCTTGTCCGGCTGCTGAATGCAGAAAATCTGGATGTCATTGTCTCGCCCCGGATATCAGTCTCAGATGCCATTATCCGCCATGTACGGGCCATTCCAGAGAATAACAGTGCACTCTTAGGCTATGCCCGATTGGCAGTGGATAAGGAAATAGCGGAAGCTATGGAATTTCAAGTCAGCGCCCAGGACAGGGTGACCCAAGCGCCAATTAAAGACCTGGCCATCAAAAACCATGTGCTCTTAGGAATGATTGTGCGCCAGGACCGACTCCATATCCCATCCGGCGACGACCAGCTTCAAGCAGGGGATGATGTTTTGATTTTTACCTCCTGCCGGGATGTCTTTAGCCTGGATGATATCTTAGAGAGGAGGGAGCGAGCCTAGCCATGAATACGTCCTTTCTTCGTTTTATCATCGGTCGTTTGCTGATGATCCTAGGGCTCTTGATGATTCCATCCATCTTAGTAGGGCTCTATTACGGCAACCCTGCCCGGGTCATCTGGGCCTTTGTCATCACCATTGCTCTCTGTGAACTCCTTGGCTTGGCCTTGTCCTACCGCCAGCCCAATTCGGATATCTTCTACCAGCGCGAAGGCTTTGCACTGGTTAGTATTATCTGGTTGCTCTATTCTTTTTTTGGAGCCTTGCCCTTTTACTTGAGCCAGTCAGTGGGGGACTTTATCGACGCCTTCTTTGAATCGGTCAGTGGCTTCACCACGACGGGAGCCTCTGTTCTCAGCTCCAGCCTCCATATTTTGCCTGAAGCCCTCATGTTCTGGCGGAGCTTTACGCTCTTAATTGGTGGGATGGGGATGTTGGTTTTTATCCTATACATTCTACCGAATTTCGGGGCCAGGGGGGTCTATGTCATGCGGGCCGAACTGCCTGGCCCGGTCTTTGGTAAGGTTGAGTCCCGGGTCTCCAGCTCCATCAATATTCTCTACAGCATTTATTTGGTCATGACTCTAGTCGTTATGGTTCTCCTACGCTTGGGAAAGGTTCCCTGGTTTGAAGCGGCCCTCTTAGCCATGGGGGCCTCAGGGACAGGGGGCTTTAACATTTATAGCAATTCCATTGCCCACTACAATAGCGACTATGTGGACCTCGTTATGGCCATTGCCATGTTCATCTTCGGGATGAGCTTTAACTTCTTTTACTTGTTCTATATCGGCAAGTGGCGGCAGGTACTCCG
Source organism: Aerococcus sp. UMB1112A (assembly GCF_030230715.1). Taxonomy (NCBI): domain Bacteria; kingdom Bacillati; phylum Bacillota; class Bacilli; order Lactobacillales; family Aerococcaceae; genus Aerococcus; species Aerococcus sp. UMB1112A. Next base: position 9,751 of record NZ_JASPDS010000002.1, read on the forward strand.
CAGTGAAGAACTGCGCTGGTATGTGGCTATCATTGCCTTGGCCAGCTTGATTATCTTCCTCAATATTAACGGCCTCTACCAGAGTCCCTTCCAAGCCTTGAAAGATGCCTTCTTCAATGTGGTATCAGTTAACTCGACCACCGCCTACACCAATGTTTCCATCGCTAATTGGCCGGTGACGACGGATATTGTCCTGCTCTTCCTCATGTTTACAGGAGCCATGTCCGGGTCGACCACTTCAGGATTGAAAATCGTCCGGATTGCGATCTTCTTCAAGTCCATCCGCCAAGAAATCCGGCGTGTCCTAGCACCTAGCCGGGTCCACCCCATCAAATTTGACGGAAAAAGGGTGAGCCATGATATCCAGCGGTCGATTGCTTTTTATCTGATGACTTACCTGGCTGTTTTCTGCCTGGTGCTCTTTATCCTGAGCCACTACACCCAGAGTTTCAGCGGAGCCTTCAATGCGGTCATCGCTACGCTGAATAATATTGGCTATGGCCTGGACCTTCTGGGGCCTAGTGAAGACTATGCCGAATTAGCCCCTTTCGCCAAGTTCATTATGTGCCTAACCATGCTGATGGGGCGCTTGGAAATCTATCCGATCCTCCTAAGCTTGACACCTCGGGTATGGAAGAAATACTAATACTAGACCAAAAGACAGCTCAAGGATTTACCTTGAGCTGTCTTTTTATTTTAACTAAATTAAATTATACTTCTTTATTCACCGAAGCATCATAGATCGTATCGATAGCTGTCTTGAGCTCGTTGTGGAAGTCTTCATCAGATTGGCTGGCCCGTAAAGCATTGGTTAGGGCACGGGAGAAGCTAGCAATCACACCTTCATTGCGGCGTAGCTTGTCATTGGCTTCATCGATCGAGTAACCGCCGGATAGGGCAACCACGCTTAGGACTTGTGGATGGTCGACTAATTCTTTGTAAGCGTTATCGACGCTTGGTAGGGTTAATTTAAGCATTACCACTTGGTCGTCAGCTAATTGGTCAAGTTCCTTGAGAATTTCTTGTTTGAGGACTTCTTCAATCTCTGCCTTATCCTCAGCATGAATATTAACTTCCGGCTCAACAATAGGGACGAGGCCAGCAGCAATAACTTTTTTAGCCAAATCAAATTGTTGGCTGACTACTTTCTTAATTCCATCAGGGTTCAATTCTAAGATATTCGAACGTTCCTTGGTCCCAAAGATGCCACGTTCATTAGCACGGGTTAATAGGTCATCAAGATTTGGAATATCTTTCATGATTTGGACACCGTTTTCGATTTCTGCTAGTCCTTTGTCAATTTTTAGGAAGGGGACAATCCCTTTATCTGCCAGGTAAGTCGCGGTATATTTACCTTCAACTTGGCGATCCATAGTTTGCTCAAATAGGATAGCCCCGAGAATCTTGTCTGAATTAAAGGCGTCATCCGTCATAATCCGGGTCCGCATCTCATGGACGAGATCAAACATTTCTTCTTCGCTAGAGTATTGGTCCTCAGAAACACCATAAGCGGCTAAGGCCTTAGGAGTTGAACCACCGCTTTGGTCTAAAGCAGCGATAAAACCGTCTCCTGATTTTACACGGTCAAACTGTTCTTGGTTCATAATATTATAAGACTCCTTTACTTAAATTCTATTTGAGACAAAAATTAAATCCCAATCGTCTCGCACTTATTATAACAAAAATGAACTTAGCTTCAAAGGGAAGGCCTATTATTAATTTACCTATTGCTTCTCATAACGTATATTATGTTAACTAGAATAGATAAAAAAACTCACTGACAAGATCCAAAGATTTCTTTGCTTATATATGAATATTTATTCATTGTATGTAAGTTTACTCCCATCTGTCTCACAATCTCCTTGGTTAACTACAAACTGACCCCGTCTTTAGCCTCTAGACTTCGTTTACTGCTCAAGTTAAGACGCTAGCCAGGCACAAAGGTTCTAGTTGCTGACAATTTGATCAAAAAGCTCCAAAATGCATTTCACAAAGTCATTTCGAAATTAAATAAATATGCTTCAAATTTGAATTGTTTACTCTTTGTCACTGACTCTCCCTTAAATGTTAGTCCTTGTAAGCCTTTTCTTAGTCATTTAGTCCATTTAGCTTGATAACATTCTGAGTCAAGTTTATTTCCTGAATTGGCTGACTCCATTCACTAGAAGCTAACTTACTTGACCTCTTATAGGCCTTCTATGCTAAACTTAAGGCAATGAAATGAATAATAGATAGGAAGTGTTGGATAATGGATATTCAAGTGAGTGACGCAGCGGTAAAGTTCTTTAAAGATGAAGTGGCGCCAGGTCCCGGTCAAGGTATTCGCATTTATGGTAAAGTCTACGGCTCGACCAATGTGCACGATAATTATTCCGTGGGGATCTTAGTTGAAGCGCCTCAAAATGTCTTCGCCCAAGTAGAAAAAGACGGCTTGCTGATCTTTGCTGAGGACGAAGACCAGTGGTTCTTTGAAGATTATAATTTAGAAATTGATTACGATGCTGAAGAAGATGTGCCAACTTATTACTTTATCAGTTCTGATCCTGAAGAAGCTGCTAGACAGCGAGAAGTCGATGCCCAATCTGGTGCTTCCGCTCATTAAAGAAAGGTGTTAAGAATGACTAAAATGCATGTTCAAGCCCAGGTCTTTGAGAATTTACATTTAAAGCTGACAGTTGATGGCCACGACTATGAATTAGACCATGACCTGCCAGATTCATCCTACCAGCCCCAGGCTACAACGCCAGGCGGTGCCCTCTTGGTCGGCCTGGCTGGCTGTAAACTGATGGTGGCCCAGACTTACCTGCGCGGTCGAAAAATTGAAGGCGTTGATGTCTCCCTCGAACTTGAAGCTGATTTTGAGCGAGATGACCAAGGCCAGCGCAAACTCCAGGCAGATGTAAAACTGAACATTGAAGGTGACTTGACTGACAAGCAGCGAGAAAATCTCCAACGCTATGTTGAAAGCCAGTGTGCAGTGGAACAGATCCTCTTGAGCGACAGCAATCAAATTCAAACCCACTACAAGTTTAATTAGAATGATTATAATAGAAATAAGCCCAGAATCGTCTGAAAATGATTCTGGGCCTATTTTATAATTAGAAAAATTAAGTCTAAATATTAGCCAAGATACTTCCTATACCGTAAGCGGCTACTGCAGCCAAACCGCCAATGACCAACATCTCAAGCCCCGATTTGAAGCTATTTTCTTTGGTTACAGAGGCTTTGGCGACCCCTAAGATAAAAAGCATACTAAAGGTCATAAAGATTGAAAAAGGAAAAGTATAGGGTACGAGTTCCGGATTGAAATAAGCCAGAATAAAAATGATTAAGGGAAATAGCCCAAAGAAGGCAAAAGAGAAGAAAGTAATACAAGCATTGGTCAAAGGCTGAGAAGCCTCGTCTTCTCCGACAGAAAGAACTTTCATTTGGGTGTCGACATCGTGCTGGGATAGTTTTTCGGCAATAAATTGCGCTTGCTGACTGTCTAAGCCCTTACTTTCATAGGCTTCTTGGATGTGGTTTTGGTTAAATTGAGGGTTATCCTTGAGTGCTTTCGCCGTTTCAATACGTTCAAAATCATCATAGGCGCGCTCTGATTTACTGGACAGATAGTCACCAACAGCCATAGAAATACCATCGGCTAGGAGATTAGCGAAGCCTAAGATAATAATCACTTCCATCTTGAGCTCACCACCAATTGATCCAGCGACTACGGCAAAGGTCGTAATAATCCCATCCAAACCGCCATAAACCATGGACTTCAACCCCTCACCCCGGTTAAAGTTCTGTACTTCACTTGCCATATGAACCACTCCTTTTCTTATTTAATACATGCTTCCAAATCTATTAGAAAGTAGTCAATCGATGAAAAAAGGCACACCGAAAGACAGTTGATACTGCCTCACAGTGTGCCTCATTAAGCGCTCTGCTGTCGGAAGTCTCACCTCCCGACCGGGTTTTGGATCTAAAGATCCGCCACTTGCTCTAAACGATTATTTAACTTTCTGTATTCATTATAAACAACAACTTCCAATGTGTCAAGTCTAATTATAATAATTACAATGTAAATTTAAAGTAAAGAAAAGAAAACCCCATAACGAGAATCGCTCACTTGGGGTCTTCCCTATTTAACTTTCTAAACTTAACCACGCAAGCGCTGACGGACATCTATAATTAAATCCTCTAAGCTTTCAATCCCTAGTTCGTCCATCCTTTGCGGTAAGGCTTGGATGAGTTTTGGGCAGATATAAGGATCGGTAAAATTGGCAGTCCCGACAGCGACAGCGGAAGCGCCCGCCATAAACATTTCGAGCACATCATCAACTGTGAAGACACCACCCATGCCAATAATCGGCAGGTCTGAGTGACTAGCTACCTGGTGGATCAAACGAATAGCAACCGGCTTAATGGCTGGGCCTGATAAGCCACCAGTTTGGTTAGCTAGGATCGGACGCCGGGTCTTCAGGTCAATCCGCATACCCAAGAGCGTATTGATCATAGTAAAACCATCCGCTCCTCCTGCCTCGATGGCCTCAGCAATTGGCAGGATATCTGTGACATTAGGCGATAATTTGGCATAGACAGGGACCTTAGCCACCTTCTTAACCGCCTGAATCAGGTCAAAGGCCACGTCAGGATCTGTCCCAAAAGTAATTCCGCCTTCTTTAACATTGGGGCAAGAAATATTTAATTCAATGGCTTTGACATTAGGGGCGTCACCGATGCGTTCACAAACGATCACATAGTCTTCCTGGGAAGAGCCGGCTACATTGGCGATAATGGGCAGGTCTTCATAGACTTCTAGGGCCGGCAAATAGTCCTTCATGACCACCTCTAGGCCTGGATTTTGTAAGCCAATGGCATTGAGCATGCCGGAGGGGGTTTCAGCCACCCGCGGCGTCGGATTGCCCAATTTTTCTAGAGGGCTAGTAGCTTTGACCATAATCGAGCCCAGTTGGGTGAGGTCATAGTACTTGGCGTATTCCTTTCCAAAACCAAAGCAACCTGAAGCAGGGATAATGGGGTTCTTTAAGTCGAGTCCTGGTAGCTTAACTGCTAAACGATTCGTCATTAGAGCACCACCTCCTTAGCTTGGAAGACAGGGCCATCTTCACAGACCTTCTTCGTCCGGATCTGACCTTGGGGGCCGTCCTCAGATGACCGGCAAACACAAGCTGCACAAGCGCCCATCCCACAGGCCATGCGTTCTTCTAGAGAAAGCTGGATATTGTCTGTCCCCTGACAGGTCTGGTAGACCGCCTTGAGCAGGCCATTAGGACCACAGGAAAAGACAGCGTCAGGCTCAATGCCTGCCTGGCGGACCATCTGGCAGACATTGCCATGGAAGCCATAGGATCCGTCATCCGTAGACACATGAGTGGGGCCTAATTGGCTAAAGGCCTCTTCATAGAAGACCGCGTCCTTAGTCGCATAGCCGAGGAAATGCTGGCAGTGGACCCCTTTTTGGCGGAGCTGGGCCGATAATTCATAGAGGGGAGGAATTCCTATTCCCCCACCAATAATGAAGGCCTGGTCGCCTGCTTGAAGCTGGGAGAGGTCAAAGCCCCTACCTAAAGGCCCCATGACATCGAGGACGTCGCCAGCTGTCATCTCAGAGAAGATCCGGGTCCCATCTCCTTCCACCCGGTAAATAATCCGGCAGGTCCCAAGCTCGCGGTGGATGCGGTTGAGACTGATGGGACGCCTGAGTAAGAGGTCCTGCCGGGGCACCCGGATATGGATAAACTGTCCGGATTCCCCCATTTCTTGGACAAGGTCCCCTTTCAAGGTCATTTCAAAGATTCTAGGTGCAATTTCTTCCTGCTTGATGATGGTCATCATCTCCTGGCGCATGTCGTCTCCCCTTTCTAGTATAAATTTAAATGGCTTGAATTGAGAATGCGCGTGCTTGCATGACACGAAGAATGGCGCGGGCTGTATCCAAGGAGGTGAAGAGTGGGACACCTTGTTCCACCGCTGCTTGGCGGATCGCAAAACTATAGTCCTGACTCTCATCTTCCTCTTGGGAGACCCGGTTAACGACCGCCTGGATAGAACCTGAATGGATAGCTTCTTGAACAGATGGGGCCTCTACATCTTCACTGTGGCCTTCAATGGTTTGAACCAAGAGCCCTTGTTCTTCAAAGTAAGCCGCTGTGTTCGTTGTGGCCACAATCCCATAACCCAGTTCCGCAAAAGCGTCGGCCAGGTCATAGGCTTCTTCCTTGTCTTCGTCAGCAATGGTAAAGAGAATATTGCCATGGTCTGGCATATGGAGCCCGGCTGCTTCGAAGGCCTTGTAGAGGGCCTTATTGCTATCGTGGTCACCACCCATGACTTCCCCTGTTGACTTCATTTCAGGACTCAGGTAGGAGTCGACTTGGTTCAATTTAGTGAAGGAGAAGACCGGAGCCTTGACATAGACTTGGTCTGTTTCAGCTGCTAGGCCAGTTGGATAGCCAAGATCTGTGATTTTCTGGCCAAGAATAGCCTTGGTTGCCAGTTGGGCCATTGGAATATCGGTGACCTTACTTAAGAAAGGTACGGTCCGGCTAGCTCGTGGATTCACTTCAATCACATAGACTTTATTTTCATAAATAACGAATTGGATATTCATCATGCCAATACAGTTTAAGCCCAGGGCTAATTTTTCCGTATAGTCCAAGATAGTGGCCTTGACCTCTTCAGAGAAAGACTGGGGTGGATAAATTCCCATGGAGTCGCCTGAGTGGACGCCGGCATGTTCGATATGTTCCAAGATACCTGGCACAAGGACATTCTCCCCGTCACAGATGGCATCGACTTCGCATTCATAGCCAGGGAGGTAACGATCGATCAGAACCGGATGTTCGGGTGAAGCCTTCACCGCATTGGCCATATAGTTTTCAAGGTCGGATTGCTGGTCTACAATCTGCATAGCCCGGCCGCCTAGAACATAGGATGGCCGTACTAGAACTGGGTAGCCAATCTTGTCCGCAATTCGTACCGCTTCTTCTGGACTTCTAGCCGTGTCCCCAATCGGTTGGGGAATGTTTATTTGGCTCAGGACCTGCTCGAATAAATCACGGTCTTCTGCCCGGTCCAAATCTTCCACTGTGGTTCCTAGGATCTTAACGCCAGCCTCGGCTAGTGGTGCAGCCAGGTTGATAGCGGTCTGACCTCCGAATTGGACGATAACGCCGAGGGGCTTTTCAACCGCAATGACTTCCATCACATCTTCAAAAGTTAAAGGCTCAAAGTAGAGCTTGTCAGAGATGGAGAAGTCTGTCGACACGGTTTCCGGGTTATTGTTCATAATAATGGCTTCATAGCCCGCATCTTGGATAGCCTTCACAGAATGGACAGTCGCATAGTCAAATTCGACCCCCTGGCCAATTCGGATAGGCCCTGAGCCTAGGACAAGGATAGAGCCTTTGTCCGTAGAAGGCTGGCTTTCACTGTAGCTTTCATAAGAGCTGTAGAAGTATGGAGTGGAAGCTTCGAATTCAGCGGCACAGGTATCTACCATCTTATAGACTGGATGGATGCCCGCTTCCAAGCGTTTCTCACGGAAGTCGGATTCGTCCATGTCCCATAACTGGGCCAGCTTATAGTCAGTAAAGCCATATGTTTTAGCCTGGCCAACCTTTTCCATGTTTCCTGGCTTTGCCTTGAGGTCGTCCTCAATTTCTACAATGTGTAAGAGTTTATCTAGGAAGAAGAGGTCGATCTTTGTCAACTGGGCAATATCTTCAATGCTGTAACCGCGGCGGATGGCTTCCATGATATAGAAGAGTCGGTCGTCTTGGGCTTTGATTAACTTTTCGCTGATGACATCGTCTGAGACATCTTCAAGTTCTTTCATTTCGGCGTGGTAGCAGCCGATCTCGAGTGAACGCACAGCTTTTAGAGTCGCTTCTTCGATGTTTCTTCCGATCGCCATGACTTCCCCAGTCGCCTTCATTTGTGTCCCTAAGCGGCGCTCCGCATCTTGGAACTTGTCAAAAGGCCAGCGCGGAATCTTGCAGACCACATAGTCTAAGGTGGGTTCGAATTCTGCATAGGTTGATTCCGTCACAGGGTTCATCATTTCATCCAGGGTCAGACCGAGGGCAATCTTGGCTGCTAGCTTAGCGATCGGATAACCCGTCGCCTTGGAAGCTAAAGCGGAAGACCGAGACACCCGAGGGTTCACTTCAATCACATAATACTTGAAACTCTTAGGGTCTAGGGCTAACTGCACATTACAGCCCCCTTCAATTTCAAGGGCACGGATAATAGATAAGGAAGCATCACGAAGCATCTGGTGTTCATCATCGGACAGGGTCTGGGTGGGTGCGTAGACAATGGAGTCGCCCGTGTGGATACCGACAGGGTCAAAGTTCTCCATATTACATACCACAATGGCATTATCAGCAGAGTCCCGCATCACTTCATATTCAATTTCCTTGTAACCCGCAATACTCTGCTCGATCAGGCACTGGGTCACGGGAGATAAGGACAGCCCATTTTCGGTGATTTCTCTAAGCTCCTCTTCGTTCTCGCACAGACCCCCACCCGTTCCGCCTAAGGTATAGGCTGGACGTACGATCAAGGGATAGCCGATCTTCGCTCCAAAAGCGACCGCTTCATCTACCGTGTGGACAATGGTTGATTCAGGGATAGGTTGCTGTAATTCTTCCATTAATCGCTTGAACTGGTCCCGGTCCTCGGCCTGTTCAATGGCTGAGAGCTTGGTGCCCAATAGTTCAATCCCCAATTCGTCTAAGATGCCGGCTTTAGATAATTCTAAGGCCATATTAAGGCCGGTTTGCCCGCCTAGGGTTGGGAGAATCGCATCGGGACGTTCTTTTCTCAGGATGCGGGAGACAAATTCATAGGTAATGGGTTCAATATAAACCTCATCCGCGATCTCCTTGTCGGTCATGATGGTCGCTGGATTGGAATTCACAAGGACGACTTCATAGCCTTCTTCTTTAAGAGCTAGGCAAGCCTGGGTCCCGGCATAGTCAAACTCAGCTGCTTGACCGATCACGATCGGACCTGAGCCAATGACCATAATTTTTTGGATATCTGTACGTTTAGGCATCTTAGTGCTCCTTTCTTGCATCAATCATTGCCATGAAGTCATCGAAGAGATGGAGGGCGTCGTGTGGCCCTGGGGCAGCGTCCGGATGGTATTGGACGGTGAAGGCTGGATAGTGGCGGTGCTTGAGACCTTCCACTGTCCCATCATTGATTTCTACATGGGTAATGATTAATTTTTCTGGATCGATAGAGTCTTTGGCTACCGCATAGCCATGGTTCTGGGAAGTGAAGTCAATCCGACCGGTCGCAATCTCGCGGACGGGATGGTTGACTCCGCGGTGGCCGAATTTCATCTTGTAAGTATCAGCTCCATTGGCGAGGGCAAATAATTGGTGGCCGAGGCAGATCCCGAAGATTGGGACCTGTTCTTGAATTTCACGGATCATGTCGAGGACAGTAGACAGGTCTTTTGGATCTCCTGGTCCGTTTGAGAGCATGACGCCATCGGGTTTGAGGGCTAGGATCGTTTGAGCATCGGTATGGTAAGGGACAACGGTCACCGAACAATGGCGTTCAGAGAGCGCCCGCAGGATCGAATGTTTGAGCCCAAAGTCTACGACAACCACCCGGCGTCCGCTATTGGGATTCGGATAAGGCGTCTTAGTTGAGACACTCGCAACATGGTCCTTAACAGCTGGTTCGGCTTTGAGCTCAGCCAGGGCTTGGTCCCGGTCGGCATCAACCGCGATAATAGCTGCTTTCATGGCCCCCTGTTCACGAATTTTATGGGTCAGGGCCCGGGTATCAATCCCTGCTAAACCTGGAATCTCATATTGTTTCAAAAACTCATCCAAGTTCATCTGGCTCCGCCAATTGGAGGGACGGCGGGCCCATTCCTTAACAATGACCGCCTTACAAGAAGGAGCAACGGATTCATTATTATCTGCCGTGATCCCGTAATTGCCGATCATCGGATAAGTAAAAGTAATCAACTGGCCAAAATAAGACGGATCCGTGATGGTCTCTTGGTAGCCGGTCATGCCAGTGGTAAAGATAAGCTCACCGCTGACTTCTTTTAAGGCACCAAAAGCTTGCCCGCTAAAATAAGTGCCATCTTCAAGTAATAAAATTCTTTCCATCTTTAAGCCTCCTTTTGCCATACCAATTGCCCATCCACGAAAGTTGCTAGGGTCTCTCCCTTGATCTTCCAGCCTGCAAAAGGCGTATTCTTCCCTTTGGAGAGGAAGTCATCGGGATTAATCTCACTTTCCTGGTCGAGGGCAAAGATAGCCAGGTCAGCTGGGCTGCCAACTTTTAGCTGGCCTGCCTCTAAGTTAAAGATTTCTGCTGGTTTGCGGGCCATCCAATTGACCACCTGTTCGAGGGTAAAAATACTGCTTTCAACAAAATAGCTGTAGATCAATTGGAAGGCCGTCTCAATGCCGACAATTCCAAAGGCTGACTTAAGGAAGCCTTGATTCTTCTCTTCAAGAGCATGTGGAGCATGGTCAGTTGCAATACAGTCAATGGTGCCGTCCAAGAGCCCATCAATTAGGGCTTGACGATCAGCAGCTGAACGTAGCGGCGGATTCATCTTATACATAGCGTTATCGGACGGAATATCTTCATCCGCTAACAGCAAGTGGTGGGGAGAGACTTCACAGGTCACATGGATCCCCGCTGCCTTCGCCTGGCGTACGGCCCGCACACTCTCCTTGGTTGAGACATGGCAGATATGGTAGTGGACGCCGGTCGCTTCCGCCAGGAGAAGGTCCCGGGCGATTTGTGAAGATTCTGAAATCGGTAGAATTCCTGGCAAACCCAATTCTTTGGCCCGTTCGCCTGCATTCATCACACCCCCAAATAAGAGGGAATCATCTTCTACATGAGCCACCAAGGCTTTATCAACTTTGGCAGCCGCCTGCATGGCCTGATACATAGTGCCTGCAGTCTGGACCCCTACCCCATCATTACTGAAGGCAAAGGCGCCCGCTTGGCTTAAAGCCTCATAATCCACCAATTCATCCGACCGGAGGCCCTTGGTAATCGTGGCGTATTGGTGGACCTTGATTTTGGCCTCTTTTTTGATCAGGTCATACATATGGTCCAAGCGTTCCTTAGAAGAAGGCACAGGGTCTACATTAGGCATGGCGCAGACTGTGGTAAAGCCACCCCGGGCAGCGGCTAAGCTTCCGGAAGCAATGGTTTCCTTATGTTCTTGGCCAGGCTCCCGGAAGTGGACGTGAACATCCACTAGGCCGGGACTGATTAAGCCCCCTTGAGCGTCAAAAACTTGGTCAAAAGCTTCTTCCGCGAAGCCCTGGCCTAAAGCTTGGATGCGTCCATCCTCTATAACAAGTTCAACCGGATCAAGCGCATTAGCCTGCCCATTCATTAAGCCATTCTTGATTAGTGTTTTCATGCTTAGCCTCCCTATTCTCTTTTTCTGCTTCTTTACCATTGATGACAGCTTCTAAGATAGCCATCCGCATAAAGACCCCGTTGGACATCTGTTGGACGATGCGGGATTGGTCACATTCCACCAGACTGTCGGCAATCTCCACATCCCGGTTAACCGGAGCTGGATGCATAATAATGGCATGATCTTGCAGTCTTTCAGCTCGTTTTAAAGTCAGACCGTAAGCTTGATGGTAGTCTTCCTTGCTGTAGGATTTCTCTCCGTGATGGCGTTCGTTTTGGACCCGGAGCATCATCATAACGTCCACCTTCTCAACAATCTGGTCGAGATCTTCATAGTGGCCATACTGGTCAAAACTTGTGTCATACCACTCAGGAGCTCCAGCAAAGTAGAGCTCCGCGCCTAGGCGGTGGAGCATTTGCATGTTGGACTTAGCCACCCGGGAATGAACCAGGTCCCCGACAATGGCTACCTTCAAACCTTGGAAACGACCGAATTCTTCATAGATAGTCATGAGGTCGAGTAAACACTGGCTAGGGTGCTGGCCGCTACCGTCCCCACCATTGATAAGGGCACAATGGATATGAGGGCTCTTAACCAAGTCATCATAGTAGTGGTCTTGCCCGTGCCGGATTACCGCAATATCTACTCCCAAGGCCGACATAGTCAAGACTGTGTCGTAGAGGGTCTCCCCTTTCTGTACGGAAGAAGTTGATGCTTCAAAGTCTAAACATTCCAAGCCCAGCTTGCGTTCAGCAATCTCAAAGCTGCGGTGGGTCCGCGTTGAGTTCTCAAAGAAGAGATTGCTAACGAAGTATTGCTTTTGAATCGGCCGGTGTCCGGGATGGTATTTGTAGACTTGAGCCATCTTAATAAGCCCGAGCACTTCTTCATCGCTTAAACTTTCCACACTCAGTAGGTTTTGGAGGCAGATCTTTTGCGTATTTAAAATCATAACAATCCTTTCTAGCTCTTCCTGGAGCCTTCGATCAATGCTTTAATGACTTTGTTCGATATAGATACCGTCTTCCCCATCGACTTCTTCCATCTTCACAAGGACGCGCTCTTTGCGGGATGAAGGGAGGTTCTTGCCGACATAATCAGCATGGATAGGAAGCTCTCGGTGGCCCCGGTCAACCAGGACTGCTAAAGCAATCAATTCTGGACGTCCGAAGTCCATTACGGCATCTAAAGCTGCGCGGATGGTTCGTCCGGTATAGAGAACATCGTCTACAATGATGACCTCCTTGCCTTCTAGGCTGACTGGGATGTTGGAATCATTGACTTCTGCTTCTTGGACCTTGGTCTTTTGGTCATCGCGGTAGCGGGTAATGTCTAGCTCACCAACAGGTACTTCAATGCCTTCGAGTTGTTTGAGACGTTGGGCAATCCGTTGGGCTAGGTAAATGCCCCGTGTTTTAATCCCGACCAGGACAAGTTGGTCTAATTGGTGGTTGCGCTCAATAATTTCATAAGAAATCCGGGTAAGGGCCCGTTTAATGGTAACTGCATCGACAATTTCTTTCACTGACATCTGGATTTCCTCCTCCGTTTGGCTCATTAGATACAAAAAAACTCCTGCCCGCAGAGGACAGGAGTTGATGGTTACTTAAAGAAACTCGCACAAAAAAAGCAAGTCTTTTAGAGTTCAGGCTGAGGACGCACCCCACCCTGAGACATCTCGCTCCTTCTTAGCCTCACGGGACTAAATTTAAAGGAAAATATTTAATTCATTCACTGGACATTACTATACGCCAAGTCGACCTAAAAGGCAAGGGGAAAATGTCCTTGCCTTCATTAGAATATGCTTAGAAAGCGTAAATGATGTGTTGGATCCCTGATAATAAGAAGTAGAAAGCAACCAAGAAGGTCAGGCTCACTAAGGCACTCAGGGGGTTAAAAATTAAGAAAACAGCCACAATCAGGGCAATAATATTTAGGATTAGGGTCAGCCAGAAGAGCGGCCTACTTACCTGCTTGATGGCTGATAGACTCATAAAGCCAAAGATTGCTGAGATAAAAATCCAAAAAGCAAAAATAAAAGGTAAGATGGACGCTGACAAGCCCGGCTTAAAGACTAAGTAGAGCCCCAGTAAGATATTAATAATCCCAAAGATTAAAAGATGGGTCGGTTTGATCCCAAAAGATTCCTTTAAGCGGTGGCGAACCATGAGCTGGTAGATTCCCCGAAAGAGAATCCCGATAGCAAAGACGAAAGCTAAGGTCATCAGACTAGCCAGAGGATCTCTAAAGGCGAACAAGGCCAAGATAATAAAGAGAATCCCTAAGATAAAGTGCCCCCAGCCAAATGATTGATCATTATTTTCTGACAAATAAAACATCCTTTCTTTATTGTGAAATAATTATAACATTAAGACATTCTCATTCTAACAGAAATAAGACAAAGCTACAGACTATATGCCTTGGGTCAATGGTTTCTTAAGGAAAAATAAAAAGTAAAAGAAAAAGAGACTGAAGGCGACTGCAGTCTCTTTTCAAATAATGTGTGAAGTTATGATAAGGCTTCAGCTTTAGCCGAATTTAGCAGCTGTTAACGCAAGGTCTTCCGTTCTTTTAATAGGACATTGAGAACCAGAGCTACGATGGTACCGGCCGAGATACCAGAAGAGAAGAGGCCAGCTAAGAAGCTGGGAAGGCCTTGAGTGATTTCTGGTCTAAAGGAGACGCCCAGACCGATGCCGATCGCTGAAGCAGTGATGATCAAGTTGCGAGTGTCGAAGCTGATCCGGCTGAGGGACTGGATACCGGAAGCAGCCACGGTCCCAAACATAAGCACTCCTGCCCCACCTAGGACAGGGAGCGGCATGACCGAAATCACCGTCGCTAATTTAGGGCTCATGGAAAGAACAATCATAATAAGACCAGCGACAATAGCCACCTTCCGCGAGGCATTGCGGGTCAGTGGAATCAGCCCGGTATTTTGACTGAAGGTTGCAGCAGGTCCTGAACCGAAGAGTGGCGCAATAAAGGATCCGAAGCCATCTGCACGGACCCCAGCAGCGACCTGCTCATCGCTTAGCTCACGCTGGGTCACTTCCCCTAAAGTCTGCATCACGCCCACCGTTTCAATGACGGTGACCAAGTAACCAGAAAGAAATGGCAGGGCATAGCGCCAGTCAAAATCAATCCCAATTTGGTTGAAGGAAGGCATTCTAAACCAGGCCGCCGCAAGAATTTGGTCGGTATCCACCCGGCCCATAAAAAGGCAGAAGAGATAGCCAATCCCCATACCGATGAGAATGGCATAAGAAGACCAGTTCCCCCGACCGTAATGGTTAAAGAGAACGACAATTAGAAAGACAAGAACCGCAATGGCTAGGTTGCCTGGATCCCCATAATCAGGGGCCCCAGCCCCACCTGCTGCCCAGTCCATCGCGGTGGACATCAGGGTCGCTCCCATGAGGGTAATAACAGAGCCCGTCACGACAGGTGGGAAGAAGCGCATCAAGGGTTTAACAAAATAGGACATGACGATTTCGAGTAAGGCAGCAAGCATGGTGCCCCCAAAGTAAGCGGGCAGACCGCCCAGGGCAATCACACTCTGAGCCGGTCCAATAAAGGCAAAGTCTGTTCCCATAATGGTAGGCAAACCCACCCCTACCCGGAAAAATCTTGGGCCAAAGCCCCGAGACTGGATAATAGAAACCAGGCCTGATACAAATAAGGCAGCACTGATGAGATAGGCCGTCTGTTCCACACTGGAAGAGGCCATTCCAGCGATAATCAAGGGGACCGCTACGAGCCCCCCAAAGGCCGTAATCACATTTTGAAAACCTAGGACCACAGATTCGACGAGTGCTGGCGAGTCTTCAACCTGGTAGCGCAATTTAATGGCATGTTCTTTTTCTTGCATAATTCCTCCTTGCCCACAGGGACATCATTCGTTTATCAAACATTTTAGTTATTACTTTAACACAATATTTAATCTTTGTTAATAGAAAACGAACATTAAACATATTTTATTTAATTTAATTCGTTAAAACGATTGCATTTTGGAATAACAAAAAAGCTCCTATTAAGTTAGCATCTTAACAGGAGCCCCTTTCCTCTCAGGAGGACATCTATTATTAAGTTTTTAATCCGAAGTCCAAGCCCATTGGACCCGGTCATTGGTCTGGTTGATTTCTTCGACACGTTCTTTTAGCTGGTCGGATTGGTAAATCTTAACTAGATCCTTGACCCAGTCTGCCTCTTGGTCAGTTGAACGCACCACTGCTTGTAACTTCAGCTCAGGGCGCAAGTCCTCATTCAGCAAGGCTTGGTCAGCCGACATGCCGGAATCATAGAAGGTTGAGCCTGGGATGATGGCATAGGCCACATCCTTTAAGGCTTGGGGAAGAACAGGCGCTTGGACCAAGGAAAGCTCGATACCTGCCTTGTTCTCAATAATATCATCCTCCCCTACTTCGGACTTATCGGTCTCTGGGTCAAGGCGGATCCAACCCGCTTTCTCAAGTAAGAGCAAGGACCGGGTGACATCAACTGGGTCGTCAGAAATAGCCACCTGGTCGCCTGGCGCCACCTCATCCAAGCTCTTCTTTTGCCCAGCGAAGAGGGCTGTTGGAACAGTGGGAACGGGGGTCACAGCCACCAGGTCAGCCCCGGCCTCCCGGTTAAACTGTTCCATGTAGAGGGTGTGCTGGTCCACATTAAGGTCCATCGACCCCTCCTGGATAGCGATATTGGCCCGCTGGAGGTCATCGAAGTCCCGGTTCTCCACCTGGTAACCTTCTTTTTCCAAGGCCGGTTTAACTTCTTCTAAGAAGAGTTCACTGTAAGGACCAGGTGATGTGGCCACACGAATAGTTGTTGTGGGCTCCACTTGCCGGCTACAAGCCAAGAGTCCACTGACTAAGACTAAGCCGAGCGCTAAACCCAGCCATTTTTTTACTTTCAACATTGATTGTCCTCCTTCTTATTTTACTTACTTATAGTAACCTATTTAGGCCCTATAAGCAAGCATTAAGCCTAGCTTAGATAGGAAATTTCAGCCTCTTGGGCTTCCATGCAAGCAATAATTTGAATGTATTGGCTAGCGAGTTCAAGCATCTGCCAGAAGAGCTGGGCCTGGCCAGCCAAGCCCTGGATATCCACCTCAATAAAGAAGCCATAGCTGAAGGGCTGGTCTTTGATAGGACGAGCATCCAAACCTTCCAAATTACAATTGAAGAGGTTAAAGATGGTCAACAATTGGTGGAGGGCTCCTGGCTTATGGGCCGTTTCGACATAGAGCATTAGGCGACTGGCCTGGGGGTGTTCCTCCAACAAGTGGCAGAGCAGCTGGTCCTTGTCCAAGGCCAAAAGCTCATCGCGGTAACGACGCATCATAAAGAAACGTGTCATGTTAGTGGATTCATTCTGAACCTGGCGGGCTATGGCTTCTAAGTGGTAGATCTTCCCACAGCGCTCACTGGATAAGGCAGCTAGGCTAGGGTCTCCCTCTTGGGCAATGAACTGGGCGGCCTGGGCCGTATCTTTATAAGAAATTGGTTGGATCCAAGGATGGTCAGTAAAGAACTGGGTACACTGGGATAGGGCTTCAGGATGGGAATAGACTTGCTTGATTTGGCTTAGCTCAGCCCCCTTAATCCCCCACAAGACATGGCGGATGGGCTGGTAGTGCTCAGCTTCCGCGTAAACATGTTGGTAGCGAAAGAGGTCCAGCGTCCGTGTAATAAGTCCGGTAGTGGAATTTTCAATCGGCATCACGGCCCGGTCAATCTTCCCCTCTATAAGGTCATCTACCATCCGACTAAAGCCATCAGAAGGCAGGCCTTCATATAAGTCTCTTGGACCTGCCATCTTCTGCTGCCAGTAAGCTAAGGCAGCTTCACTATAGGACCCAACAATCCCCTGGTAAGCAACTTTCATTCCTCATCCCTCTTTCTCCTTTATGACCGGGTGAGGATTAAGTCCATCAACCCGATCGCCGTCACGGCTTCAATCACAGGTAATACCCGGGGCACAATGCATGGATCGTGGCGGCCTGTGACTTCTAATTCAACATTTTCATGGCTTTCTATATTAATGGTGGCCTGGGCCTTGGCAATTGAAGCCGGTGCCTTGATGGCCGTGCGGAAGTTGATCGGCGTTCCTAAGCTGATTCCCCCGACAATTCCACCATTATTCAGGCTAGTGGTCTGAACCTGGCCCTCGTCATCATAGTAAAAATTATCATTGGCTTCAGAGGCTAGCATGGAGGCAATGTCAAAACCTGCCCCGAATTCAATCCCCTTGGTCGCTGGCACTGAGAAGATCAGCTGGGCCAAAGTTGATTCAATGGAGTTAAAGAAGGGATTGCCATAACCCGCTTCTAGGCCCAAAATAAAGGTCTCCACAATACCTCCCACGGCATCGTGCTGGCCCTTGGCTTGGCGGATACAGCGGGCCATTTCTTCATCTAGCCCAGCAGTCAAAACAGGCAGGGTCTCTTGGCGGAAGGCCAATAAGTCTTCCCGGCTGAGTTTTTGGAAGTCAACCTCTGCTTGGTCTTTGACCTCACCGATCGAACAAATCCTGGACCCAATGGTGACCCCATACTGGTCCAGCCATTGCTGGCAGACTGCTCCCGCAAAAACGAGAGGCGCTGTAATCCGCCCCGAGAAGTGCCCACTTCCCCTGTAGTCATTGTAGCCATCATAGCGCTTAAGTGCCGGATAGTCCGTCTGACCAGGCCGCATGAGCTTGCGCATCTGGCTATAGTCCTTGGACCGGGTATTGGTATTGTAGATGAGAGCCGTTAAGGGCGCCCCCGTTGTGTGGCCGTTAAAGTAGCCAGAGACAATATCCGGTAGGTCTTCCTCACGTCGGGGTGTGGTCAATTCATTTTGGCCAGGGCGGCGCCGGGCCATTTCGACTAGAATTTTATCTTCGTCCAGGGCGAGGCCAGCTGGCAATCCAGAAATCGTGATGCCAATAGCTGGGC
Organism: Aerococcus sp. UMB1112A; assembly: GCF_030230715.1. Lineage (NCBI taxonomy): Bacteria > Bacillati > Bacillota > Bacilli > Lactobacillales > Aerococcaceae > Aerococcus > Aerococcus sp. UMB1112A. The sequence continues at coordinate 28,125 of NZ_JASPDS010000002.1, forward strand.
CATGCGATTCCCCAAAGATAGCTACTTGTAACTGTTTACCCCAAATTCCGCTCACTGTATTCGCCTCCTAAACTTGCAAAGTCTTCCCAGAAATAGGGATAAGATTTGCTGACACTGTCTGCATCTTCTATGATAATGGCTTCCTGGCAGACTGTTGACGCAATCGCTAGCATCATCGCAATCCGATGGTCCTTATGGCTGGATACTCGGCAAGCCCCTTGGAGCTGGTCAACACCTTGGATGACTAAACTATCACCAAGGACTTGAATATTCGCTCCAAGCTTGCTGAGTTCCTCTTGGGTTGCAGCTAGTCGATCAGATTCCTTAATCCGCAAGCGGGCCAAGTTCTTAATCTGTGTCTCACCCTTAGCCAGGCAAGCCGTCAACGCGAGGACCGGAATCACATCGGGACACTGGGACCCATCCAATTCACAATCCCCTTCCAGACCCTGGGCCAGGATTTGGATACCCCCATCTTGATTCTTAACCCTAGCCCCCAATTTTTTAAGGAAAGGAATAATTTCTTGGTCGCCTTGCTGGCTAGACTGGGCTAGCCCCTTGACCCAAACATCATTTCCTAAGGCACCCGCACAGAGGAAGAAGGCCGCTTGGGAATAATCGCCCTCCACCTGGTAGTCAGCCGCTTGGTAGGCCTGGTTGCCTTTAATCTGGAAGCACTGGTCCTCTGCTTGATAATCAATCTCAATCCCATAGCGCTCGAGGATATCGAGAGTCAGGTGGATATAGCCCACCGACTCCAGCGGTCCCGTAATTTGCAGGGTGGAATCACCTTCTAAAAGTGGCAGGGTATAGAGCAGCCCCGTAATAAATTGCGAGCTGATATTGCCTGCTAATTGATAAGCCCCAGCTTGCAGTTTTCCTTCAACTCTCAAGTCCAAAGCGCCATCCGACAAGTTCTCATAGAAGAGCCCTTGTTCGTTATAGATCTTTTCATAAGGATCCAATGGCCGGCTACCTAGCTTCCCCCGGCCAACAAAATGGGTCTGACCTGGAAAAAGACTGGCAATAGGAATCATAAAGCGCAGGGTCGAGCCTGACTCATTGGCATCGATCAGCCGTGAAGCAGACTTGGATGGATTGCCACCACAGATGCTTAAGTCTACCCGCTGGTCTCCGGCTTCCGTCAGCTTGATTTCAGCCCCCAAACTTTGCATAGCTTCAATTGTCGCTTGAATATCATCGGATAGTTGGACATTTGTGACCTGGCTTTCCCCTTGGGCGAGGCCAGCCGCAATAATGGCGCGGTGGGCCAAGCTCTTGGAAGGTGGGATATGGACCGCACCCGCTAAAGGCTTGGCTTGAATTTGTAAATCGGTCATTAATGCTTTCCTCCTTCCAGCAAGGGATCAAAGAAATGATCAGGCACCTCGCGGATTTCAGCCTGGCCAATCCTTTTGAGGGTAATGATATGGAGTTGGCCATTTAAATTTTTCTTGTCATTTTTAATGAGGGGCAGGATACCGGTATAGTCTTCCGGCTGGTCGAGGACTGTTGGCAGGCCAAAGTTCTTCACCACTTGGTAAATTTCCTGGGTCGACCCTTGGGGACTGAGCCCCTGGTCTTCGGCTAATTGATTGATGGCCAGCATGCCGATCGCGACACCTTCCCCGTGGGTGTAGCGCTCATAGTGGTAGTAGGCTTCAATGGCATGGCCGAGGGTATGGCCGTAGTTTAGAAGCATCCGACAGCCGGTATCTTTCTCATCGGCTTCGACGACTTCTTGCTTGATGGCACAGCAGCGCTCTAGGATACTTTCAATATCAGCCATGATGCCTGCCCGATTACCTGCTTGTTTGAGTTTGTCAAAGAAGGCCCGGTCACGGATGCAGCCGTACTTGATGACCTCTGCCATCCCGTCGCTAAAGGCCTTGTCAGACAGGGTCTCTAAAACATTGGGATCAATCAGGACCGAATGGGGGTGGTAGAAGGCCCCCACCAGGTTTTTTCCTTCTTTAAGGTCCACGGCGACCTTGCCGCCCACGCTGGAGTCCACTTGGGCAAGGAGCGTAGTCGGAACTTGGATCAAATGAATCCCGCGCAGGAAGCTAGCAGCAACAAAGCCTGCCAAGTCACCAATGACGCCACCCCCTAAGGCAATAATCAAATCGCTCCGGCTAATACCAAAGCGTACCAAGCGTCCGTAGAGACCAGGTAAGTTTTCAATCGATTTACTGGCTTCACCAGGGGTGAGAACAATCGTTTCAAAGTCAAAACCCGCAGCTTCTAAACTTGTTTCCACTTGCCTACCATAATAATGGGCCACATTTTCATCCGTTATGATGACAACTTTTTTGCCTTTATGGACAGCTTGGATTTCTTCGGCTAGCTGACCGAGCAAGCCCTTCTTAATCTTTAATGGATAGCTGACTGCTGGTCGATTCAGTTTAATTTCAAGCTCCGCCATTTCAACAGCTCCTCTCATTTGTGCTTCTAATTATTTAGTCTTGTCGCCCTCTGGTACCGTCCGGCCTTCAACTTCTGCAAGGACGCGGATCTGTTCCATCAAACGGTCGAATTGGTCTGGGGTCAAGCTCTGTTGGCCATCACTCCAGGCATTCTTAGGATCAGGGTGGATCTCCATAATCAAGCCGTCAGCGCCCGCTGCAATCCCAGCCTTAGCTCCAGCAGGTACCATGTAGGCTATCCCAGCCGCGTGTGAAGGGTCCACAATAATAGGCAGGTGGGTCTTATGTTTCATCAATGGCACGGCTTGGATATCTAAGCAGTTCCGGGTTTCGGTTTCGAAGGTCCGGATTCCGCGTTCGCAGAGAATAACATTCGGGTTGCCTTCTGCCATAATATACTCAGCAGACATTAACCATTCTTGGTAGGTGGCGCTCAGGCCACGTTTTAAGAGGATAGGCTTGTCAGTCTTACCCAATTCCTTCAAGAGTGAGAAGTTTTGCATGTTACGGGCTCCAATTTGGATAACATCCACATGTTCTACAAATTCATCCAATTGTTCAATGGCCATTAATTCGGTCACGATAGGTAGTCCGGTTTCACGACGGGCTAGGTCCAAGAGACGGATCCCTTCTGACTGTAAACCTTGGAAGCTGTAAGGTGAGGTTCTTGGCTTGTAAGCGCCCCCTCTGAGCATGTTTGCCCCAGCCGCTTTCACGCGCTTAGCTGTCCCGACAATTTGTTCTTCCCCTTCAACTGAGCATGGTCCCGCAATAATAGCTAATTCCTTGCCCCCGATAATTTGGTCGCGAACCTTGATCTGACTCGCTTGAGGGTGGAAGGCCTTATTGGCTAACTTATAGGGTTCAGACACTCGGATAACTTCTGCAATGGTGTCATTGGCCTGTAATTTCGATTGGTCAATGCGGGACGTATCGCCAACGATACCAATCACGTCAACTTCTTGGCCTTCAATAATAACAGCCTGGTTACCTGTATCTTCGATTTTATCAATTACATCTTTAACATCGCCAGCCGTCACATTAGATTTCATCACAATAATCATTTTGCATTCTCTCCTTTTTTCAATTCCCTACTATCATATCATTCAAAGCTTCCCAATGGTTATCGGAAACAAAAAAGCTGCATCCGTTTGTAACCGAATGCAGCCTGACTAATCCTCTCGAGATATAAAGTCTTAGATAGTGGGTGCTCCATTCGATTTCTTACCATCAATGGAGCCCTATGCATCAAAGATTGCTTTAGCCTCCATTACCTTTAAAAAAGTAGAAGCTAAAGTAGAACCAGCTATTTGCTAAAAGTTGTTGTTGCATTAACATGTTTTTTCCTCCTCACTGGTTCTCTTTAATGCGTGCTTTAAATATAGCAAAACTAAGAGTAGCTGTCAACTATTAAATGATAACATTCTAATCTTATTTTTATTATACTAATATATTAACTTCAGCTCTTAGCTAAAAATATTGATCTGACAGCTCTTTTCGCCATTTTATCAAGCAAGGCTTGCATTACAATAATGATAACTTTATCATTATTGTAGTAAAAATAAGCTAGAACGGAGTGATGAGATGGAATTTTATGGCTTATTTGGCTACCCCCTGGGCCATAGTCTATCCCCAGAGATCCACCAGATTATATATGAAGAAGCCCAGATTGAGGCGGCCTACAAACTCTTTGAAGTTCCCGAAGAAAGTCTAAGCCAAGCCTTGGAAGCGCTGAAGACTTTAGATATCCGTGGTGCCAATGTCACCATCCCCTATAAGCAGGCCCTCTTCCCCTATCTGGATGAGCTGTCTGAAACCGCGAAAAAATTGGACGCTGTCAATACCATCAAGCAAGTCAACGGTAAAGTCAAGGCCTACAATACAGATTACGATGGCATTCACTTATCTTTTGAGCGCCGCCATTGGCAGACTCAAGACAAAACCGCCTATATCCTTGGAACAGGAGGGGCTGCCCAGGCGATGGGACATTATCTAACCGACCACGGCGCCCAAGTCCACCTGGTATCCAGACATCCCGACCAGCACCAAGATAAGCCCTGGCCCTGCCTCTCCTATGCTGACCTTGAGGGCCTTAGAGGTGACTTCCTAATCAATTGTACACCTGTTGGTATGTATCCAAAGACCCAGGCCTCCCCGCTCAAAGCGCATGACCTCGACCGCTTTGACCATGTCTTCGATACCATCTATAACCCTTATGAAACCAAACTCTTAAGTGATGCCAAGGCAGCCGGCAAGGCCTACTGTAACGGCCTGGACATGTTAGTCGGCCAAGCCATCCGCTCCGTCGAAATCTGGGAAGACCAGCAATTCTCTGAGGACCAGGTGGAGCGGATCTTAGCCCGTGTAAAGAAAGGATTTAACCATGACCCAGCCTAATCTCATCCTCATCGGCATGCCCGGATCGGGTAAAACCATCCTCGGTCAAGCCCTCGCCCAAAAGCTCTCCTTAGATTTCCTAGACATGGACCAGGAAATTGAAAGAGTCTCGGGCCGAAGCGTCTCTGAAATTTTTGAAGAAGGAGAAGCTGCCTTCCGTGCCCTCGAATCCCAACTTGCCTGCGAGCTTGGTCAAGCTAAGGGCCTCATTATTGCCACGGGTGGCGGGGTCGTCAAAGATCCTGATAACATTAAGGCCCTCAAAAAAGGAGGCAAGGTCTACTTTATCGACCGCCCCCTGGACCAGATTTCTGCAGACATTAACAGCGACCAACGCCCCCTACTCAAGGGACGCCTGGACCAGCTCCAGGTCCTCTACCAAGAGCGCTACCCCCTCTACCAGGCAGCTGCTGATTTCCATATCCCCAACCAGGGCAGCCTGGACCAGTGCCTAAAAACCATTATAACGACCTATCGAAAGGACGGAAACCATGAAATTTTTAATTCTTAACGGCCCCAATCTCAATTTCTTAGGCATTCGGGAGCCAGATATCTATGGCCAAACAAGTTTGAAGCAAATTGAAACTGACTTAGACCAAAGCTTTGACCATGAATTCAGCTTCTTCCAAAGCAACCATGAAGGCGCCCTGATTGACCGCCTTCAAGAAGCCTATTACGAAAAGATTGACGGGATAATTTTCAACCCGGGTGCCTTCACCCACTACTCCTATGCCCTCCACGATGCGCTCACCAGTATCCAAATTCCTTGCGTGGAAGTCCACCTCTCAGCCATCCAACAAAGAGAGAGCTTCCGTCAGACCTCAGTCATTGCCCCTGCCTGCATCGGTCAGATTTCAGGCTTCGGTAAGGACAGTTACGCCCTGGGCCTAGAAGCCCTACTTAAACATTTGGAGGAATAAGTATGAAAATTGTCATTGTCGGCCTGGGAGCGATCGGATCTTCCTTTGCCCAAGCCTTGACCCAAGCGGGCTATCAAGAAATTCGCGGCATCGACCAGAATCCAGAGACCTGTCTCAAAGCTGAAGAATTAGGGATTGTAAAGACTGCCCAAACGGAGGATGACCAAGCCCTCAGCCAAGCCGACCTCATCTTTATCACCCTCCACCCCCAAGCGGTCGCCCCCTATGTGGAAAACAAGCAGGACCTCTTCAAGTCGACCTGCCTCTTAACGGACGTCACAGGCATTAAGCGAGACGTGATGTCCCAAGTTGAAGCCATCCTCCGCCCTGACTTAGACTTCATCTATACCCATCCGATGCGCGGGAGTGAAAAGACAGGGATTGCCGGCCTCAATAGTGCCCAATTCCGGGGGGCCAACGCCCTGCTCGTCGTTAGCCAAAGAAACCAGGAGAGCCAGCTCGAATTGATCGAAGCCCTCTACCGGGTCATGGGCTTCCAGGAGGTCAGCCGGGTGGATGCCGAAAGCCATGATCGGGCCATAGCCTATGTGAGTCAGCTCATGCACGTCCTCGCCGTTGCTGCGGTAAATTCTGCCCCTAACTGTGAGGATACCATGAAGTTCGCGGGTAACAGCTTCCAAGAACTGACCCGGATTGCGGACGTCAATGCGCCCCTATGGACAGACCTCTTCCTTCACAACTGGGACTACTTACTGGAAAGCATCGAAGCTTTCGAAAAAGAACTGGCTCGCGTCAAAACAGCCCTAAAGAACAAAGACTATGACCAACTCCAAGACGCCTTCCAAGCATCCACCCAGCAAAGAAGAGAATGGTATGTGGACTAAGGTCTAAAATTTAAAACATCAAAAAAATTATCGGTCTTCACTAATCTAGTGCAGGTCGATAATTTTTTTATGATCAATATTAAGCTTTTAAGAGCAAGTCGTCATCACGCAATTGGTTGCCGACATTCTCCTTGAAGAGTTCCATCAAGTCTTCAACCGATAATTTTGCCTTGTCTTCCCCTTTGACATCGACAACGATGCGGCCATCGTGGAGCATGATCAGACGGTTGCCGTAAGCCAGGGCATCATTCATGTCATGGGTGATCATGAGAGAAGTTAAGTGGTTCTCCTCAATCAGACGCTGGGTCAAGTCCATCACCATCTCACTAGTCCGCGGGTCGAGGGCAGCCGTGTGCTCATCCAAGAGTAAGAGCTCGGGCGTTTCGAGAATGGCCATGATCAGGGTTAGGACTTGGCGCTGGCCCCCTGACAAGTTAGATGCAGCGGTGTTCAAACGGTCTTCAAGTCCCAAGTCGACCCGGCTGAGCTGGTCACGGAAGAGCCGACGCATTTCTTCTGTCACAGACCGGCCGAAGCCCCGGCGCTTGCCCCGTTTGTATGCGATGGCAAGGTTCTCTTCAATGGTCAGGTTACGGGCAGTCCCCATTTGTGGATCTTGGAAGACCCGACTGATCCCAGCAGCCCGCTTGTAGGCAGGTCGGTCCGTAATATCCTCACCGCGCAGGCGAATCCGCCCAGAAGACACTGGAATCGTTCCTGCAATCAAGTTGAGTAAGGTTGACTTCCCTGCCCCATTGGAACCAATCACAGAGATAAAGTCATTGTCATGGATGGTGAGGGACAAATTTTTAGTCACATGGTTTTCATTAATACTTCCTGGATTGAAAACCTTATTAATCTGGTCAAGTTCTAGTAAGTTCGTCATAACACTACTCCTTTACTTAGCACTGGCTTGCCGGTTCTGGAAACTGGCCTTGGCATGGGGGGCATAGAGAATAATAGCGAGCGCGATGGATGAAAGCACCTTGATGTCGCTGGGAAGAACAGGCAGGAATTGTTGCTGCATGATGAAGTCGATAATCAAGCGGTAGATCACGGCTCCAATCGCAATGGTGATTAAACGTTTGCCGAAAGTGAGGTTGCGGCGGAGCACTTCTCCAATAATAATAGCGGCTAAACCAATAACAATGGTCCCAGTCCCCATGGCAATGTCTGCATAGCCGTTATTCTGGCAGATAATCGCTCCCGATAAGGCAATCAAACCATTGGAGAGCATCAAGCCCACTAACTTCATCTGGTCCGTTTTGACCCCATTGGCTTCTGCCATGAGCGGGTTATCCCCAGTCGCCCGGAGCGTCAAACCATACTCGGTATTCATAAAGACCACCAGGGCCATAATAACAACCGCTAGGAAAATTAAGGCAATGATTAAAGAAGCCAGGGTAGGATTCATCCCTGTCGCTTGGAAGGACTCCATGATATTGGCCTCCCCTAGTAAGGGAATATTGGCCTGACCCATAATCCGTAAGTTGATGGAATAAAGACCTGTCATGGTTAGGATCCCAGAAAGCAGGGCTGGAATATGCATCTTATTAATCATAAAGCCATTGACTAAGCCTGCCACTAAGCCAGCTAAGAAAGCAGCCAAGCTAGCGACCAGCGGATGGACTCCCGAAACAATTAACTTGGCACAGACCGCCGCACCCAAGGGGAAACTTCCCTCAGCTGACAAGTCGGCAATATCTAAAATGCGGAAGGTCAAATAGACCCCAATCGCTAGAATGGACCACATGAGCCCCTGTGAAATACTCGAAACAATTAAATCCATATCCTTTATTCTCCCTTCTTAATCTGCGCTGGGTCAATCCCCAGTTCTTTGGCCATGGCTTCATTCATTACTAATTCATAATCCTTAGCTTTTTCAACAGGAATTTGACTGACATCGGCGCCATCTTTAAGAATTTTAACCGCCATTTCAGCCGTCTGCCGGCCCAGATCCTTGTAGTTAACCCCGTAAGTCGCCAGGCAACCTTCTAAATGGGCACTCTCAGCTCCGATGGTTGGCACTTTGGCTTCCCTGACCACACTGCCAATTGTCGGAATCGTTTGGGCAATCGTGTTATCGGTCGGCAAGCAGATGCCATCCACGCGTTTGGCCAAGGCCGTAATCGCCGACTGGACTTCATTGGTTGCCGTCACCGTTTGTGCTTCCACTTTCAAGCCCTTGCTTTCCGCATAGTCTTTGAAAGCCTTAAACTGGATTTCAGAATTCACCTCGCTGGAATTGTAAGGCATGCCCACCGTCTTAATCGAGGGATCGATGGTCAAAAGCAGGTCTACCGCCTTCTCCACTGGGGCAATGTCGCTGGTTCCTGAAGCATTGGTTCCCGGTTGGTCAAGGGACTTGACTAAGTTAGCAGAGACTGCATCCGTTACCGCTGTAAATAAGATGGGCGTCTGCTTGTCCGCATTAAGTGCTGCTTGAGCTGCCGGTGTCGCAATCGCAAAGGTAAGATCTTTGCGCCCCTTCATATTCTGGGCAATCGAATTGAGGTTGGATTGGTCAGCTTGGGCATTCTGGTAATCAATATGGATAGTCTCCCCATCCTTGAAGCCCGCTTCTTCTAGACCTTCCACGAAACCTTCCCGGGCATCGTTTAGAGCTTGGTGCTCCCCGTATTGGATAATCCCAATCTCTTTTTGTCCGTCTTGACCGCCCTGGCTACATCCAGCCAGAGATAGGCCGACTAAGCCTAGTCCTAAAATAGCGCGTATTTTCTTATTCATTCTTCTCTCCATTTCTAGTGCTAAGGCACAGATCCGTTTAGCCTTCCTGGCAAACAAAAAAGGTTTAATTAGATATGATAAAAACTAATTAAACCTTAAGGCTATCTGATTTATAAGCTATGCCTTTAGCCATTAGAATTTATCATTCTGGATGGCTAAACACTTCAAAAGACCTCAGCCATCATAGATCCAAAACGCTGATGTTTGTACCTATGATGGATTCACAGCTACAAACACGATCTAAAATAGCTAAAGTAATACTTGCTCATTTTCTTAGCAGAACATGAAAAACTAACATGCTCTAAATTCAATTGTCTCATTCTTCATGCTCCTCCCTATCGTGATGACCTAATAATAAACCGACATTATAATAAAGTCAAGAGAATAATTAACAAAAACTAATCTTTCTTACAAAAATATCATAATTTAAGGGTGTGAGGGAGCGCGGTCAGAAGTGGACCTCTGGAGTAAAAGACCGAAGAAGTCTGAAAAGACTTCGCAGGGATTTTATGAAGAGGAGCCACTTCTGCGCGACCGAACCCGACTACGAGGATAAGAACAGCTTTAGCCGGTCGTTCCGATTGGGTGAAATCACTCCGAGTCTGCTCTTGCGAATCCGACTAGAATGTGAGGAAGAGCACTTAGACTCACATAATTTTAGAGGCCATCGAAAAAGGCCAGGGTTAACCCCCGGCCTCTACCTACTTCTTTGACAGCTATTCAATTAATAACCTGTTCCAGTCTCATCCCCTGCTTGTGGAGCCGGTTCCGGACTTGTAGGGGCAGGTTCGGTCCAACCATTGTCAGTGGCAGGTGCTTCTTGATTTTGCCAGTTTCCACCGCCATTATCCGCAGGGGCTTGCCAACCCTGACCTTCATCTACAGGTGCTTGGTCGTCGCCAGAGAAAAGATTTCCGAGCCAAGACTTGGCATATTCCCAGCCTTCTTGGATCAAGCTGCCCCCATCTATCCTAATATCTGGTGCATTCAGTGAAATATTTGGGAGGTAGACTTGGGCCTGACCCAAAGCAAAGTAGCCTAATACTAAGGCGAGGACGATTACTAAGAGACAGCCCCCACAACCGCAACCCCGGCGCCGCTTTCGAGGATAGGGCTTATATTGGGCTTGATTGGCTAAGGCCTGGGCCTCTTGCTTGGCTTCCTTGGCTCGCTGGCGCTCCTCAGCCAGAGCAGCCTTCTTCTCTTTCCAGGGTTCTTTCTTGGCCATCTCATGCTCGATGCCCCGGTTAATGGCCTGGCCGCTAGCTTGGACGCCCCGCTTCACTTGCTGGCCTAAGCCGGAAAGAAAGGCCGCCCCTTTACTCTCCATACTCGAGTCAGCAGGACCTTGCTCAGCTTCTTCTACATAGTCATCAGATTCTTCTTCCTCTACTTCACTTCTTGTCTCATCTTCAATCGGTTTTTCATTGAGAACTTCCACCAGGGCATCCCGGTAAGTTTCCAGTTTAAGCTGTTGGCGGTGGTTTTCCCGGGATACTGGTTCAGCTGCTAACTCTTCCAGTTCATCTTGGACTTCTAAATATTCTAGCTCCAGATCTGGCCGGTCTTCTTGGCGTAAGAAGGCCTTTAATTGGTCTGGGTTATCAAAGTGTTGATTAAATTTTACCATGACTCGTCTCCTTTAAGTGCAAGCCGATCAATCACTAATCTGCTCTCAACATCTTCTTTAAAGCTATATTATACCATTTCTTCCTCATAAAAAGAAAAAAATAATAAAAAATCAGTCTCGAGGCTTATTAGGTGCATTCTAATAAAAAATAAGCTATAATATTCTCAATTCATAAGCTAATAAATAGTAAGTGAATAAGAAGGAGGTATGCATTTTGCAAGTTATTATTACTTTACTCATATTTGTCGCGCTCTGCCTGGTCCTCAACCAGATGAGCCGCAAGCACATTAAATATTCCAACCGGGTCTTCACCGGTCTCGGCTTAGGGATTGTTTTTGGACTCTTGATCCAATTTATTCTAGGAGCTGAAAGTGATGTCACAGCGGAAATTATGGACTGGATTGATATTGTCGGTAAGGGCTACATCAACTTCCTACAAATGTTGGTTATCCCACTGGTTATGGTGTCCATGATCCGAGCCTTTACCAAGCTCGACCACAACCAATCCAATCTCGGTAAGATTGGGACAGGCGTCATCGGCACCCTGCTCATTACAGTCGCCATTGCCGCCTTCATTGCCATCGCCACCGGAGTTCTCTTCAACCTCGATGGGGCTGAATTTGCCCGAGGCGCTGCTGAGAATGCGCGGATCGACCAATTAGTGGAGCGTAATTCGGAAATTGCTGACCTAACCATTCCTGAGACTATCCGCTCCTTCATTCCTGTCAATGTCTTTGCAGATATGGCGGGTAGCCGGTCCACCTCAACCATCGCTGTTGTCATCTTCTCTGTCTTTGTGGGGGCTGCCTACTTGGGTGTCCGCCGCCACCATCCTGAAGAAGCTGAAATCTTTGAAAAAATTATCAACAGCCTCCATGCCATCGTCTCCCGCCTAGTGACCCTAGTGCTGCGGATTGCCCCATACGGCATCTTCGCCCTGATGACCAAGGCCCTAGCCACTTCAAGTATCTCGACCATCCAAACCATGGCAACCTTCATTGTGGCCTGCTATGTGGCCCTAATCGTGATGTTTATCATCCACATGATCATCCTGGCCCTCTTTGGCATTAACCCGATCCAATACCTCAAGAAGGCAGCCAATGTCTTGCTCTTTGCCTTCACATCACGGTCCAGTGCAGGTTCCCTGCCCTTAAATATCCAGACCCAGACTGAAGCCCTGGGGGTAGATACACCAACTGCCAACTTCTCGGCCACCTTTGGCCTATCCATCGGTCAGAACGGTTGCGTGGGGATTTACCCTGTTATGTTAGCCGTTATCGCAGCACCAGCTGCCGGCATGTCCTTCTCTGACCCAAGTAGCTGGATTACGATTATCGCAGCAGCCACCATCACCTCTATCGGGGTATCTGGTGCAGGCGGCGGGGCCACATTCGGCTCCCTCATCCTCTTCGGTATGTTGGGACTTCCTATCGAAGTTATCGGCCTCATGGTTTCCATCGAACCCATCGTTGATATGGGACGGACAGCTCTTAACGTGAACGATTCCATTATCGCTGGGACCGTTACCTCTAAGGCCATGGGCAGCATGAACCAAGCCATCTTCAATGATAATGAAGCTCTGGTCGAGCCAGAAGATGATGTTGACCGTTAATTTAAGAAAATAGCTCATAACAAAAGACCAGTCAAAACGTGCTGACTGGTCTTTTCTAATGGAATAATTTTCCTAAGTTGGGAAAACCCTCACCATATTTCAAATAACGGTACTTGATGTAGTTGGCATAGCAGCCGGAGAAGAAGGCAATCAGGACCAACTTTAACCAGAAGGCAAAAGGCAGGCAGGTGAGAGCGATCAAAATGAGACCGAATTCCCACAAACCCTGATAGCAAAACCAAAGCCCGCTAAAGATAAAGGCCCAAATATTAAAGCGTCCCTTATCTCTTTCCCCACTGGCTTCAATCTTCTCCATCTCTGCTTGCATGGCTGGTGTCTCCCCGGCAAATGGAAAACGTTCCAAATGAATCTGGGATGACTTCGCCTGGGCCAGCCCACAACGGGAACAGAATTTCTGCCCCACTAAGAGGCTGCCCCCACAGCGCCGACAGTAAGCCGTCCCTGTCAAAGGATCCTGGTCACAATTATAGCAGTAAGAGGCCTGGTCATGGAGCCGGTAACCGCAGTGGGTACAGTAGGCCTTGGGAGCGCTTGCCTTTACCAAGTCCTCCTTGCGGTAAGTCGCTGTATCGATTAAATCTTCATTTGTCATTATGCCGCCTCCTCATTAAGTCTCTTATTCTACTATAACCTTTTTTGAGCCGTTAAAAGCGAATCACTCCTGAATAAGCCTTGAAAGCTCTTGAATAGAAAAAAAGCCCAAGCTCTACTAGGAGAGCCTGGACTCTAAAAATCGATAGAAAATTATTTGCGGCGTTTCAACAAAGCAGCGCCTGCTGCAACTAGAGCAAGTCCAAAGCCTGTAAAGGACACAGCAACTGCCCCTGTCTTAGGTAAAACAGAATGCGCTGATTGGGATTTAACTTGGCTAGTCTTAGCTTGCCCTTGTTTAGCTTCCTTAGGCGCAGAAGCAGCTACTTTTCCTGGCTTAGCTGCTGGATCTTGGGCTTTAGCAGGTTTTGCACTTGGCTTCGCTTCACTCGCAGGAGCCTGAGCTTCTTGACCTTTTCCTGGAGCTAGCTTGTCTTGGTTTTGGCTTGGTGCTACTGCGCTAGGCGTTGCAGTTGTAGGGGCAACAAGTGTTGGCGTAGTATTTGTAGGAGCTACTGTGCCCGGCGTCGTAGTTGAAGGTTTAGACGTTTGACCAGGAGTCGCGTTGGTGTTAGTACTTGGATTTGGTGTTGAGATTGGATTTGGTGTTGGGGTTGGGTCTGGTGTTGGGATTGGATTTGGTGTTGGTTGTGGATCTGGTTTTGGCTGTGGATCTGGTTTTGGTTGTGGATCTGGTGTTGGTTGTGGGTCTGGTGTTAGTTGTGGGTCTGGTGTTGGCTGTGGATCTGGTGTTGATTGTGGATCTGGTGTTACTACCCCACCAATTTTACCAGCATCATAATCCGTATCACCAGGTTTCATAGATAAAGTCAGAGCGCTGATTGGATCATATGCGTTCTTGTACTTAGAAGCATCAACACCTGGAGCATTTTTTGAGAATCTACCATAACCGAAGGAAATATTAAATGGATTTAAAATTTGATAGAGGTGGCCATTTTTCGCAGTGAATTTCCCATTAGCCGACTTCAAGGCAGGTAATTCAGAGGTGGTCCAAGCTTCAAAATCAGCTTCGACAGAATTACGCCCCCAACTTAGGTTTTCACCCCAGGCACTGCTATTTTGGTATTGGGGCTTACTTTCTCCATCTGGTCCCTTGTGAGCAACTTTACCATGAATGGCTGTTTCTTCCGCGCGGATATAAGCATCCTTTTCATTCATCCGATCATAACGAATATCATTAACATATTGTTCCTTAGTTAGGCCTTGCTGAGTCACATAGTTTTTCAGTGAAGTGCCTGCAAAAGGAACTGTTTCATCGTCATAATAAGTATTACGAGTGTTGCGGATGAGTTCTAAAGTTTTCTCAGCTTCTTGAGAATTTTGGATTTGGTAGGCTGCATTGCTAGCATCAGCACTTGGAGCAGTTGTAGCTTCTACAGTTCCCGCCGTTGTGGTGGCAGTCCCAGCGCCTGAATCAGCTGTTCCAGTCGCTTCAACCACTTGAGGGTTGGCTGCGAGGAAGCCTGCAAGGGCTACAGAAGCTAGACCCATATTTAATTTACGAAATGAGACTGTGTTTTCTTTATTCTTCATATAATCTCCTCCTTATTCATAGCATAAGTATACTACATTTTATCAGTAAAAACTAATTATTTCCTAAACTGTCATTAATCACTCCTGAACCGGATACAGAGTCAAAAAGTCGGCCAATAGCAGATGAAAATACTTTCAGTTAGCCAGACTTTACTGTATAATAAGATTAAATTTTAGACATATAAGGTGGATGACCAATGCATATTGACGATGTAAAAGAATATTTCTTAGAGTGCTTGAAGCTTAAACAACCCATTCGGACCTCTTCCATGTTCGTGGGGATTACCTTGAGCGTATGCTTCTGCCTAGTTCTCTTTCTACTTATCTACCTCCTATCACCCGTCAGCTACGAAAACTTCTTCTTGAAGATATTTGATATCGTCCGCTACCTTCTCCTCCTAGTTTTCTTCTTAAATATGTGGAAATACTTTGCTTCCAGAACATCAAGATAAAATAAGCGCTCCGGGATAAATTTTGACCTGGAGCGCTTATTTTATCTTGATATGTTATTGATTAGCAGTTACCAACTGAATTAGCTACTCTATTTTATGAGCTGAGAATATCACAGATCTTACAGAAAGCCCATATCCAAAAGAAACAAGGAGTCTCTAGTCTCTTTATTATTACATATTTATTCGTTTAATTTTTGATAAAGGAACACTATATCATCATTTGGAGAGTCATTATACAGACAAAACATTGTCTTTATAGTCAAGCAAAACAACATCAATTGATCGGTGGCTAAGTGTTTTAGTTAGTATGATTAGCCACTAAGGAATTTTTCTGCTTAGCTCTTTATAAAAGTTTTCACGGCTAGCAACTTGGATAATCTCCACTGTAACAATGTCTTCGTGGATGGTGTAGGCAATTCGATATTGTGATTTTTGATAGTGGATTGGTCTAGTATAAATATCCTTCAACTTGCCCTTTTTCCTATCTCCGCAATGAGGATCTTTGGCGATTACTTGATATATTTCATCTCTAATCAACTTCATCAGGCCTTTATCTTTCAGCTTCTTCAGTTCCCGCTTGGCATTATTTCTGAAATAGATTCTATAATCCAAATTCACGATTAAAATCCTCTTCAGTCATTTCACTCGCTGGCTCTTCCATCATCTCAGATAAACGCTCTTCCATGAATTTCTTTCGCCGTTCCATCTCTTTAATAATTGCTTCACCGTCTGTAAAACCAGCTTTGACAATATCAGTTAATAACAAAGCGTCAAAGTCATCTACAAAACGGGGAACGCTCTCCACTCGTTCAAAGAAAATTCCATCTTCTTGTAAGTGGGGTTTAAAGCTGGCTCCCTCAGTAACATTAAAGGCTTTTGGAATGGTAATCATTAAAGAATTTCCTTGCCTCCTTGCTTTTACTACCATTTTATCACTCCTCATAAGTAATTATTTTAGTAATTACATTATAAGCTAATTTAACATGATAGTCTACACTTAGCCCCTTATTATTCAATTGTCAAAGGTCTGTAGTGCCTACCCCACCCTGGCAAGTTCATAGAACCTGAAATGAATAGATAGGAGCTGAGCGGTACTAGCTACCTGTTAAAAGCTATTATCTAACCGAATATATGGTCTAGAATTGATGTCAAGATTGGGCAGTTTCCCCATGAGTGCAGAGAGAGCTTTTTCCTTATGATTTCTTAGTAATTAAAAGGCACTTTAATTCTATGAGTGTGAGGGCTTCCGTACCGTGGACCCTCTTTAAATCAAGCAGAACAATTATCCTCTTGCACATGTGGAGCTAGTGAAGCAGTTTCGGAGCAGTTTTATTTCTCACCTGTACATTTAGAGCCAACTCAACGCCCACAAACTGTTTGAAAAGATAGTATTCTCCTTGTTTATGTGGCGTCTACTACTTACGAATCATAACTTAAATTGCTATCTCCCTTTGCATGTGGGACTCCCCTTAAACATTGCTAAAAAGAGACAAAAGAAAAAGCCACGGCAAAACCATGGCTTCATATCTGTAAGCAGGAGAGCTAATGCAGTCCCTCCTCAACTCTTGCGGGGTCTTTATCCCTCAAGCTTTATACTGGAGGGGTATGCTTTCAAACATTTCGTACTTTTTCAAGAAAGCCTTCATATCAACGTTTTAGGCTTGTTTTTGAGCGAACAAAACCCCTTCAATGGAGACGATCGGGCTCGAACCGACGACCTCTACACTGCCAGTGTAGCGCTCTCCCAACTGAGCTACGCCCCCGTCAATAAGACCATTCTACCTAATTTCCAATAGAAAGGCAAGGCCTTTTTATAAATAATTTTGCTATCCGGCAAAACATGGATAATAGGCATATGCTTTAATCTGTTTTTACAAGACTTTAGATAAAAAGCTGATGTATTCATTTGCTTTGGTTCAGGGGTCATGCTCTGAATTGAAAGCCTTTCCATGTTATACTGGAGCTAAAGGAGGATGACTCATGACAACATATACATTAATTACAGGTGCCAGTTCAGGGATTGGTGAAGCTTATGCCCGCTTAGCCGCTAGCCAAGGGGAAAACCTCATCTTGGTTGCCCGCCGCGAAGAAAAACTGGCTGCCTTAAAAGAAGAATTGGAAGACAAATATCCTAGCATCAAGGTTGACTACCTGGTCCAAGATCTTAGCCAGATTGACGAGCTGGAAACTTTTTACCAAAAGACCAAAGCTTATCACATTAAGTGTTGGATCAACAATGCGGGTTTCTCTAATAGTAAGGACTTCCTTAGCCAGACGAGTGACGAAATCTTAGAACTGATGAAGGTGGATATGCTAGCCCCTACTCTGCTCAGCCAGTATTACTTGCGTGATTACCAAGCCATCGAGGGAGCTTGCCTGGTCAATGTTTCTTCAGTGGCAGGCTATGAGCTGATGGAATCTTCACCCTTCTACAGTCCGATGAAGTTCTATATCAGCGCCTTTTCCGAAAATATTGGCCGCTATCTCCATAACCAAGAGGCAGCGGTCCAAGTCAAAATTTTAGCGCCGGCTGCTGTTAACACCGCTTTCATCAATGTGGCCTCTCAGGATGAGAGTCTGACAGCTGACGATGTTTGGAAACGCTACAATGAAGCGGATGAGATTGCCGCCTTCCTGGACCAGCTGATTAAGAGCGATAAAGTCTTAGCTAAGGTAAACCTAGACAGCCGCGAATTTGAACTCCTCGATCCGCAATTACCCAACCGGTGGGCAAAAGATTAGAATTGTATTATAATGAATAAAATGTTTTTGAAAGGAAGTTTTGCTATGTTAAATCTTAGTCCAGGTCCTTCCCATGTGACTGACAAGGTCCTCAAAGCCTTTGCCCAGTCGAAAACGAATACCGACCTTGACCATGACTACACCAACTACCAGCGTCAAGTGGAAAAGAAAGTTTCACAAGTCCTTCAGACGGATGCCCCTTCCTTCTTCATGATAGGCGAAGCGCTCATCACCTTAGAAGCGGCCATCTTCTCCATGGTTGAAGCGGGTGACCGGGTCTTAGTCCTCTCCAATGGGGTCTATGGGGCCGGTTTTGCAGATTTTGTACGTTTTGTTGGCGGTGAACCTGTTCTCTTCGAACAAGACTGGCGGCACGGCATTAAACTTGATGAATTGGAAGCCTTCTTAGAAAAGGACTCTGATTTCCAAGTGGCTACTTTCGTCCATTGTGAAACACCTACGGGAATCTCAAATGACATCCATGGCATCGGAAACTTGCTCCACCGCTATGACATCTTATCCATTGTGGACTCCGTCTCTGGAATCGGAGGCGAAGCTATCGACTTTGACCGCGCCCAAGTGGATGTCTTGCTCGGGGGCAGTCAAAAATGCTTCTCTGCCCCGGTTGGTATTGGTACCGTGACACTATCTCAAAAGGCCTTGGACCGGCTCGACCAGCGGCAAAGTCCCATCCCTTCTTTCTATTCCAACTTTAAGTCCTATCTTAATTTTGATAATGACCACTTCGATTTTCCTTATACCATGAGCGAGAACTTAGTCTATGCCATGGATGCTGCCTTAGACCAAACCCTCTCCCATGACTTCGCTGCTAAGCACGCCAAATGGGCTGGTAAGACGCGGCAGATTTTCCAAGAAGCAGGTTTTGAACTCTATGCCAAAGACCATCCTGCCAATACCCTAACAGCTGTACTCCTTCCCGAAGGCTTTAACAGTTTTGATGTAATGGCAGAAGTTAAAGAAGAAGGCCTCTTAATCGCTAATGGCGACGGCCCTCTCGGTGAGCGCATCTTGCGGATTGCCCACATGGGATCCAATATGGAAGTGGCTTATTTTGAAGCCATGTACAAGGCCCTCGACAAAGCCTTCCAAAAACTCGGCATCCCTAGCCAAATCTCCCTAGCAGAAGCCTTCCGTGCCTCTGATTTATAAGCTTCACTAAAAAAGATTGACTCCAGTTTTTATCTGGAGCCAATCTCTTTTTTTAATCTTCTTTATCAGCCAGTTTTTTCTCTTCCCGGGCGAGGCTAGCCTTCTTTTGTTCAAAGGCATCTTCCCGGCCTGGACGAATGTCAGCTCGGAAGCTAATTTCGGTGCGGATGCCATTTTCAGCCAAGACCTTAGCAGCCTTGGTCACCACCGCCATCACTTCATCCAAATCCCCTTCGATTTCGGTCGTCATAGCGTGGGTCTGGTAAGGCAGTCCTGAATCTTGGATCACCTTCACCGCTTGGATGACATATTGAGACAGGTGGTCACCTTGTCCGTAAGGGGCAATAGCGAGCGCACATAGGGTATTTAATTGTGACATATTCAAAGACTCCTTTCCTAATCATCTAAACCATAGCGGGCCTTATACTGGCTCACCTTCTGCTTGAGTTCGGGAACCCCATCACGCATGAGTTGTTCCCAAATCGATTCCTGGCTCCCATGCCGGGTAATACTCGACTGGGAGGCACTTGAATCTTGGCTTTGGGCCGCCTCTTTGACTTGAACATAGGCTTGCCATACGGCTTCTAGGAAGTCATCTTCCACTTCATCGACTACCCGGTGTTCCTGACGATAGAGGTTTCCCTTACGCACGAGACTCTCCTTCTGATAGCTGGAATTCCAGTGGTCGAGATAGCCTTGAGCGACCATATAGAAAGCAGCTTCATCCGAAATCTCCGAAAAGTTAAAGTGGGGTTCAATCTCTAGGGGCTCTAATTCCGGATAGCTGAAGGATTGAACCAAGGGTAAATAATCCCCAAATTGCACCCGGATTAGCGCTTTTTTCAGGTCATGTGTTTGCGACATAAGCCTCCTCCTTCTAATCATGGGTTTGGCGCAGGCGGTTTTGCATCAATTGATTATTGTAGGCTTCACTTTGACGCAAGTAAAGAATCTTGCCATAACTTTCGGTCGACAAGGGATTCTCTTCTTGAGGATCCGCCTGAGTCAAGATCCAGTACATGTTATGGTAGCCATAGCGGTCGAAACCATCATCCCCGTAACCGTCTGTAAAGTAGACAGCTACCGAATTATGGTCGTTAAAGCCATGGTCATGGAGCCACTCAAAAGCCGGCGCAAAGCTCGTCCCACCCCGCCCTTCAAAAGAAAACTGGGATAGGGTCTGGTGGGTCAAACGTTCAGCCTTCACCACCTTGGTATCGACTTGGACCAGCCAGACTTGGTTGCCCAGAGTCTTTTGGATATTGGCCAATTCACCTAGGCTATAAGCTAGGGCTTCCTCATTTTGCGAGGCGGAGGTGTCGACAAAAACAATCAGGGTCGTTGCGGTATCCAAGACCCGGCCGGGCAAGTCGATACGGAAGGGTTGCCGGCGGTTCATCCGGTTCTTAGACAGGCGGTAGGGAACGGGAGTTGCGCCCTCGCCCCTCTGGATAATATCCTTCCAGTTGATGGCCCGTGACTTGTTCATCGGTTTAACCTTTTCCGATAATTGGCCCGACAAGTGTTCCCGCATCTCATCGGTCAAGTCATCATAGGCCTTACGAACCAGGCCATTGATGATCTTACGGTGGAGGTCGTTATTCTTACCCTGGGGGATGACCTGCTGCATGGAGAAATTCTTCTTCATTTCATCGTTGAGCTGTTCGGCAGAATCAATGCGCAAGTCCGAGAGCTTATCTTCATCAAAATTACCCGCTAGCTGACTATATAGATCATCCATCTGCCCCGACCCCTTCATCTTCTCAAAGGTCGACAGGGTCCGGTTGTGGCTAGGATGGGAGGGATCATTAGCAATTTTCTTCATCTCTTGGTAATAGTAGAGGGTCCCCTTCTTCTCCTGTAGGCGGACATCGAGTTTCTTCCTTAAGCCAGGCAGGGAAACGGCGTGACTGGGAAGGTCTTGGATGTACTGGTTAATCTCTGTTTCCATCGCCACGCTCATGACCTTAGCATCCTCCGTCTCTTGAAAGGCCCAGTCATAATCGGTCATATGATTAAAAATTATGTGGTAACAAATCTGACGAATCCCCGCCAACATTTGCTTTGGACTCTCATAATACATGAAGAAAAGGATAGGATTGATAGTGAGCGTAAAGCGTAAGCCCTCAAAGGATAAGTTCAAGGGCTTAGCTAGGGTCTTGCTCATCTGCCGGTCCAAGCGGTAAATAATGCCCGCGAAGAGGCTGTCGTTAGCCCCACTGTAGCTGCGGTCCGTCATCAGAGAGGCCGTTAAAAGCCCAATGAATTCGTGCATGAGGTCAGAAAAGGTCTGGTAGTCCTCATCCGCCCCAAAATTCATGTAAATGATGAAGGCAATCCGCAAGCGAAAATAGCGGTTATCAATATTGTCGATAGCGAGCTCCTGCTGGCTAGAACCCATTAAAGCCAACAATTCATCCCGACTTTTATCTGTCTTGATTCCGTCCATACAGGTCTCCTTTCCCTAATTATTTCTTCGAAACGGCCATGGTGATCTCAAAGGCCCGGTCCACATAAGCATCAAAATTCGAGAGAGCTTGGTTCAAACGTCCCAAAGCTGAGTCTGCTTCGGCTTCGTTCAGACGTTTGACCAAGCTATAGACCTCATCTGCTTCCGTTGCCAAGAAGAGGTCCAAGTAACGGCTAAGCAGGTCCTGGTCGGTCAATAAATCCTCATGGTCCAGGAGATAGGCAGTCAGGTCTTCAATCACTCGCTTCTTGCGAATGGCCTGCATAGCTTGGTAGCGGTCGAGTATAGAAGCATCCAAGTGAGGACCTTCCGCTTCAACCACTTCCGACGCCTTGATAAAGTCGCCTTGGTGGGTTTGGAGATAGGAGAGGAAGACTTGACCGGCTTCTTCACCGATACAACCGTCAATCCCTTCAACGAGGAAGGCCAAGAGGTCATCATCTGCTAAATCAAGCAAATCATAGCCTGCCCCTTCATAGTTATAGAAGAGCTCCGATAAGCGCTCATAAGCACGAGGGGTCGGATTCTTATCCCGGGTTTCATCAATCACAATGAAGTATTGCCGGCCCTCTGCTTGGAGGAAGTCCCGGATGAGCGGATGGATCATGGAACGCCCTGGCCGCTTAGGATGGTCAGCTTGGGCAAAAGATTCCAGCCACTGGTCTAAAGTCGTTCCCATCCGAATCCGCATGGTCCGGTCATTAATGGCCATATCCCGGGCATTGGTCGCATAGGAAGAGCCTTCAAAGCCTTCAACATCAGAAGACGGGTTTTCCGCCGTAATAATAACCACATTGTCTGGCAGGTCGATCCCCATAAGATTGCGTTGGAGGACTAGGTTCATCAGTTCCCCTTGAACCATAGCGATCGGCCGATTAAATTCGTCGAGGAAGAGGATCACTTTTTTATCCGGATTAGCCTCAGCCGCATCAACTGCCCCTTGGACTTGCGGGTTGAGATAGTAATCGATCCGGTCTTCCTTAGGCACCGGCATGGTCAGGTCCCCAGGCTGTAAGAGCGAGCAGGTAATTTCAAAGAAGGGAAAGTCATTTGCAGCGGCGAGTTCACGCACGAGCTGGGACTTACCAATCCCCCCGTGTCCCACAATGTCTGTTACAATATTTGAATCTTCTTGGAGCAATAAATTAATTCCTTTAAAGACTGCACGATATGTCAGCCCTGGCACTCGGTCTGCCATCAACATCCACCTTTCTTGTGTTTCATTCAATCTTCTTCTATTATAACAAAGATCCAGCCTTGAAACTAATCCTAGCTTTTGAGCTTTCCGCCAAAAACCACTAGAATAGACATTGTAAGCGACTAAAGATATAGGAGGACAAGCATGTATACATTATCTGACCAACAAATTGCCCAATTGCCATTAGACGCTATCCAAAAACTCAGCCCCGTAACGGGTGGCGACGTCAACCAGGCCTACCGAGTCCAAACCAGCCAAGGCGACTATTTTCTCTTAGTGCAACCTAACCGCCGAGAAGATTTCTATAGGGCTGAAATTGCTGGTTTAGAAGCCATGGCTGAGGCGGGAATCCGCGTGCCGGAAGTCATTGCCCATGGCGAATTAGGCCCCGACGCCTACCTTGTCCTAGAATTTATCCAGGAAGGTCAAGGCCAACAAGCTGATCTCGGCCAGATGCTGGCCAAGCTCCACCAGAGCCATTCCGACCGCCAACAATTCGGCTTTGACCTCCCCTACCAGGGAGGCGATATCCGCTTTGAAAACACTTGGAGGGATGCTTGGAAAGACTTCTTTATCGACCAGCGCTTAATCCCCCTCGACCAAGCCATTAGCCAAAAAGGTCTCTGGCAGCCAGAAGACCAAGCCAACTATCAGAGGGTTCTTGAAATAATAAGCGAAACTTTAGACCAGCATAGCTCAAGCCCTTCCCTCCTACACGGTGACCTCTGGGCAGGCAATTATATGTTTGACCAAAACGGCCAACCGGTTCTTTTTGACCCGGCCTGCTTTTATGGTGACCGAGAATTCGACTTGGGAGTCAGCCTGGTTTTTGGCGGATTTAGCCCTGACTTCTACCAAGCCTATAATGAAGCCTATCCCCTAGCTCCCGGTGCCAAGCAACGCTTAGAATTCTACAAACTCTACTTCCAGGCCCTTCACCTCTATAAATTTGGCGCCACCTACCTCCAATCCGTCCGCCAAACTATGGCGCGGATTAAAGACCAGGCCTAAATTTTTCCATCTAAAAAAGCTGCGCTTTGACTTGCACAGCTTTTTTTGATTAATCCATATATTTTAATTTACCTCGGAAGTCTTCAATAGTCTTATAACCTTTTTCCTTCATAATGGCTTCGAGTTCTTCTGTCAGGCTCGCAAAACAGCCTTCTCCTTCTTCATAGAGGGTCGTCCCTACCCCAACCATGCTGGCTCCGCAAAGGATATGCTCAAAGACATCTCGGCCGTCGCAAACGCCGCCAGTCCCTATAATAGCAATCTCTGGCCGCAAACGTTGGTAGAAGGCATGGACATTGGCTAGGGCTGTTGCCTTAATGGTTTCGCCACCGATCCCACCAAAACCTTGCTTGGGTTTAATCACGACCTGCTCATCATGGATCACGAGACCGTTGCCCACCGAATTAATGCAGTTAACGTAGGCTAAGGGATAAGCATTGAGGATATCCGCCATCTGGTCAAAGTGACTGGGGTCAAAGAATGGGGGCAGCTTAACCCCTAGGGACTTGGTAAAGAAAGAAAAGACGCGTTTTAAAATTCGGTCAGTTGTTTCAAAATCATAGGCAATCTGCGGCTTCCCGATAACATTGGGACAGGATAGGTTTAATTCCACGAGTCCCTTGAAGTCACTCGCTTCGACCTCTTCTAAGATTTTATAAATTTTTTCTTCTTCCAGTTCAGTAACAGAGAGGAAATAAATTTTATCCGGTTTAGCCGCTTGGAAGTCTGCTAGAGCTTGGAGGTAGTAAGGCAAGCCTTGGTTGGGCAGTCCGGAGGAATTAATGCTCCCTAAGGCAAAAGTCTCCACTCGCGGCTGGGGATTTCCCTCCCGCGCTTCCAGGGTAGCCGTTTTAGTGATGAAGGTCCCCGCTGCTGAGTCATCCAATGCAGCAAGTTCTTCCTTCCTTTCACAGGAAACACCCGAAGCGTTCATAAGACAATTAGAAAAATGAAAGTGATGAATTTGACTTGGTACAGCCATTGATAAGTCCTCCTAATCATAAATTATAAAAAAGAACCCCCTAAATGAAATAGGAAGGTTCTAAAGCAAATACTTTGCCCATAAAAAGAGGGATCCCATCAAAAGTAAGCATTTCTTCTGTCATTTGATGGGTCCCTCCTCTTTTTATTTCTTTTTATAGTTTAGCGATTTTGCCCGATCCTGTCAATTAGATTTTTTGCCAGGTGTGCTTGGAGAAGAGCAGGAGCATCGGATAGATCTCTAAGCGACCAAAGAGCATGGCGAAGGATAGGACCAGCTTGTTCCAATCGCTTAATTGGGCAAAGCTCGCAGCTGGCCCGACTTCTCCTAGACCGGGCCCGACATTGTTATAGGCCGTAGCGACAGCCGATAGAATAGTCTCCAAGTCCCCCATAGAAGGAGATACTAACAGCACAAAGAGGACAAAGAGCAAGACATAGGTCACAAAATAATTCTTGACGGTCGTCAACCAAGCCGTGTCCACTTGCTTGCCTTCCATCCGTGAGGCGACGGCCTGGTTAGGATGGATGATTCGCTTGGTATTAGCTAAGAAGCTCTTCCATAAGATGGTCAGACGTGAAACCTTGAGACCACCCGCCGTTGAGCCGGCACAGCCCCCGACAAACATTAATAAAAGTAAGATCACTTTAGAGAATTCTGGCCATTGGTTAAAGTCATTAATGGAAAAGCCGGTTGTGGAAATCACCGAAGCAACAGTAAACAAGGCTTCTTCGAGGGCCTGACCGAGGCCAGCTGTTTGATCTTTAATGTTCCAAATAATCAAGGCTGTCGCTCCTGCTACAATCAAGAGGTAATTTCTTAACTCCTCATTTTTAAAAGCCCGGCGGTCTCTTTGGATGAAAAAAAGGAAGTAGAGGTTAAAGTTGACCCCAAAAATTAACATGCCTGTGATTAAAATATAATTGATCAGACTGGAGTCGTAATAAGCAACACTGGTCGCCTTAATCCCAAAGCCCCCTGTTCCGGCCGTCCCAAAGGCATGGAGGATAGCGTCAAAGACCGGCATCCCAGCTAAGACCAAGGCCAGAATTAAGACAAGGAAGAAGACGAAGTACAAGGCGTAGAGGATCCGGGCGGTAAAGGATAAGCGGGGAACGATTTTACCGAAGCTGGGCCCCGGCACCTCGGCACTCATGATCTTACCTGCCCGGCGATCAACACGGGGCAAGGCAGCTAGAACAAAGACCAGGATCCCCATCCCACCAATAAAGTGGGTAAAGGTCCGCCAGAAGAGGACTGAATGGTCTAGCGATTCGACATCGGTCAGGACGCTAGCCCCCGTCGTAGTAAAACCACTCACCGTTTCAAAAAAAGCATCGAAGAGCGAATCCATGCTGCCGGTAAAGATAAAGGGCAGGCCTCCAAAGAAGCTCATTATAATCCAAGACAAGGCGACCACCAACATAGATTCCTTGGTATAAATCGCTAGGTTGGCTAACTTACGGCGGCCCATCAGCCCTCCAGCCAACATCAGGAAAAGAGCTGGCCCCAGAAAGGCGAGGACATTATCCCAGCCTTCCTGGTAGAAGAGAGCCACTAAGACAGGCAGCAACATAAGGAAACCGCATACGGCGAGTATCCGGCCTAGGGTATGGACAATTACACGTGTATTCATGCCCTACCCCCTTAGAATGTCATCCAGGTCGGAGATATCACGTTGGTAGGCGACGATGATCAAGCGGTCGCCAGCCTGTAACTGGTCATGGCCACTCGGGATAATGATTTGTCCCTGGCGAAAAATCGACCCGATCATCACATTGTCGACCAGGTTAATTTCAATTAAGGACTTACCGACCAAGCGCGAATCCGAAGCCACTGTGAACTCAATGGCTTCCACCTGGTTATTGGCAATGCGGTAGAACTTCTCAATATTAGACCCATAGGAGCGTACAAAGGAGCGAACCAGGTGGATAATACGGTCCGCGAAGAGCTGGTGGGGGATCACTACGGTTTCCAGGTCCATCAGACCAGTATATTCGATCAAGGCCACCCGGTCCATCTTAGTCAGGGTCTTGCCGATACCGAGGCGCTTGGCCAGGATAGATAAGACAATATTTTCTTCATCAATCCCAGTCAGGGTTATGAGGGCATCAAAATTCTCCAAATATTCTTCAAATAAGAGGTCTGGATGGGTCCCGTCGCCGACAATAACCACTGCTTCTTCATTCTCAGCAGCTAGGCGGAGAGCCTTTTCTTCCTTGCGCTCAATCACCTTAACGGCAATCTTTCTTTGGATAAGTTTGGGCACCAGGTGGAAGGCGATATTGGAGGCACCTACGATCATGGTCGAGCGGATCTTTTTGGTCGAGCCGCCTAGGACCTTATAGAACTCACGCAATTGCTGGGAATCCCCTGTCACATAGACCCGGTCATTGGCCCGGATCACGAAGTCCCCATAAGGAATAAAGATTTCGCCCTGGCGTTCCACCACGCAGATCAAGATCTTATCAATATGGTCAAAGACCGCTCCTAACTGGCTGAGAGCCAAACCATCAATCTGGCTACCCTCACTCACATCCAAACTAATCAGATGTGCCCGGCCCCTGAAGAAGGATTCTACGCTAAAGGCAGAGGGATAGTCTAGGTTATTGAGCATTTCAGTCGCAGCCTCCAGCTCAGGATTCACGATGAGATCAATCCCGAGTTTGCCATTGGAGAAGTTCAGATAATCCGTATATTCCGGATTAGACACCCGGGCAATAGTATACTTGGCCCCGAGTTCCTTGGCCACAATGGAGGCCATCAAGTTGATTTCATCATAATTGGTCACTGCAATAAAGACATCGCAGTCTTTAATATTGGCTTCTTCTAAGACGCTGATGGTCGCTGCATTTCCCAAGACTCCCATAATGTCATAGTTGGCAAGCAAGTCTTCTAATTTATGAGCATCTTTTTCAATCAGTGTCACATCATACTGTTTACTTGAAAGGTCCTCGCATAAGGCGGAGCCGACTGCTCCAGCCCCCACAATTGATATTTTCATTTGACTTAACTTCGCTTCTTTCTCTTTATCATTCATCTGCTAAGTTATCATTTGGGCATGAACCAGCTCAACTAAGCGCTCGTTCCTATCATTAAATCGCATTGCTTCATTAAGGCGCAAGCTTAATCATTGCAGAGCTCTGGCCGGCATGATCTAAGGCCGAGCCCCTAACCTGCATCATTGAAATCTCTTAACTTAAAGGCTTGCCCCTCCTACTCAGCACTAACTATAATAGTCGAATGCCCTAAAAAATGCACGCCTTTTTTAAAAGTTTTTTAAAGTAAAAAAATATGCTATAATCGGTAATAAATATGATAGGAGGAAATCAGATGTCCAAACAAACAACTGCCAAATACCAGGCACTTTTTGAGCCGGTTAAACTCCCTAATGGAATTGAACTAGCAAACCGCTTTACCCTCAACCCCCTCACCACTAATTCATCGTCCAGAGAAGGCTTCGTGACCGATGAAGACCTCTTCTACGCTGAGAGACGGTCCCAGTCCGCTCCCCTACAAGTGACGACCGCTGCCTATATTGAAGACTATGCCCAACTCTTCGAATATGGGCCCAGCGTCCGTGATGACCGCTTCATCTATGGCTTGTCCAAATTAGCTGAAAGTATGCAAAAAGACGGGGCTAAGGCAATCTTACAGCTCACCCATGCTGGCCGCTTCGCCAAGATTGCTCTTCAAGACTACCATGCAGTCTATGGCCCTAGCCGGATGGAGCTGAAGACCCCAGTCGAACATACCGTCTACCCCATGAGCCAGCGCAAGATTGACCATGTCATTGCCCAGTATGCCGCTGCAACTCGCCGCGCTATCCAAGCAGGCTTTGCCGGGGTGGAAATTTCTAATGCCCAACGTCTCCTCCCCCAACAATTCTTCTCTCCCTTCTCCAACCAAAGAGACGATCAGTATGGCCCCCAATCCATCGAAAACCGGGCCCGCTTCGGGGTTGAAGTCACAGCCGCTTGCCAAAAGGTGATCGAAGAAGAAGGAGCTACAGACTTCATTCTTGGCTTCCGGGGCACGCCAGAAGAAACCCGAGGCAGCCAAATTGGCTATACAGTTGAAGAATTTAACGAGTATTTCGACCGCTTGCTCGATGTCGCTGACCTTCAATACTATGCCATCGCCAGCTGGGGCCATGATATCTATAAAGAAAAGGTCCGCGCCGGCAAATACGAAGGCCAATTCGTTAATGAAACGGTTTACAACCATGTCAATGGCCGTGTGCCCGTCATTGCAACCGGTGGGATCAATAGCCCTGACAAGGCCCTTGAAGCCTTCCAATATGCGGATATGGTGGGCCTGTCTTCCGTCTTTGTCACCGAACCTGATTTCGTGACTAAGCTAGAAGCTGGCCAAGAAGATGAGATTAACCTGGGCTTCTCAGTTGAAGAACTCGATGACCTGAAGATCCCTCACCGGGCATTCAAGGACCTGGTTGAATTTATGGACTTTGGCGGCTCGCTCCCCCAAGAATCTCGCGACCGTTTGCGCGAACTTGCTGACCAAACACCAACTTCTTACTTCAAAGAATACAAATAAAAAGCTAAAAAATAAGCGGCCCTTCCTCACTAGCAGAGGAAGGGCCGCTTATTTTGCTTCGCTAATTTTTTAGTTTAGTAGATATGTTCCACATCACGGTATTCTCCCTTGAAGAGGTCCAAAGTCTTTGGATCAGCTTGGTCAAAATCAATGGTATCGACCAGCTTGGCCTGGACAATCTTACGGTTGGGATCGTCCCCTAGAGCCTTGGTGCAGGTCATCAGGGTCAACATGGCCTGATCAGTCTTAGGATCAACCAAGTCCACCCGAGTTTCTGGAACCACCTCATTAAAATCGACCTCGAAACGGTAAATTTTATCTAAGTCAGTCACATAGATCGAATCCCCCATCTTGGTCTTGTCCAGGATGGGCGTAAGGAGAAGGTTTTCTCCAAAGTAATTCATATTATGACTGGTAATCGGATAATTCCCCTGGCCTAATTTTTGTTCGCCGGGGAAGAAAGTCGAAGCCCCATGCAACATATTTTCTTCAGTTAGACCGTCGAAAATAGGCACATAAATGTCGGCATCAGGATAAGCCACTGCTCCAATCACTGGAATCACCGAATTTAAGCCTTTAATCCGCTCTTTAGCAGCGGCGACATCTTCCGTGCTAGCCTTAGCCTCTGCTTTAGAGGAAGCAAGTTCCTGACTGCTTTGACTGCTTGCTGCCTCGTGGGCTTCCTTAACCGGGGCTTTCTCCGCTGAACAAGCGCTAAGAACAAGGGCTGCCAAACTTAGGACTGCCAGATAATGTGTCATTCTCTTCATGTTTTTTCTTCCTTTCTAAACTATCCCATCATCCTTGGACTGAGGACCAGCTAGCTTATCTTATCAAGTTTCCAGACGACTTGGTCGCCTCTTTCGATCTGCACCTGGTCTAAGGGGATATCGCTCGATTCTTGGTTTAATTCATAGCGCCACCAACGCTTGGCTAGGGGATCTTCCCGGTAGCCATTGATCGCTTGGATATAGTGGCCGTCCGTTTCAAGCTCATAATGATCAGCCATGACATCGAGCAAAGTTTCCCCAATGACTTCTTCTTTGGGCAAGCTTTTATCTTCCAGCAGCTTACCATCCACATAGACTTGGATAGTCAAGTCTTCTTGGGGCTTAACGTTTTGTTGGCAAGCCCCTAAGCCAGCGATCATAAGCAAGCCCAAGAAGAACTTCCATAATCCTTTTTTCAATGCTTTCCACCTTTTCTGTGAAAATTTCCTTAGCTAAGTTTATTCTAAACTAATTTTTATGACTTGTTAAGCTTGAAGGTCTAAAATCCCTAAATGAAAGTCATACTAAAGTTAAAGAAAACCACCAGCTAGATAGCTAGTGGCAAGATAGACTAAGCAATCCTTAGAGCCCTAAGACTTAATTAAGCTCTTCTCTTGATAAGCGAATGGATTGCATCCTTCCTCCAAATTTCCCATTAATGAAATCTTTGACTTCATCTGAATAGTAAATATCTAAAAAAGTCAGCCTGTTTCCAGACTGACTTCACTATTAGAAGTGACTAGACGTTCAAGTCCACCATGTCGCCATCTTCCATATAAAGGACGCGTTCACAAATATTGGTGGTGTAGTCTCCTAATCGTTCATAGTTTGAAGCAACAGAAAGATAGGCAGCTGCACTTTCACTAAGGTCTGCATTGTCCCCTGCTGTAATTTCATCAACGATATCATTGTGGACTTGCTTGTAGAGGGCATCGACTTCATGATCTCTTTCCGCAATTTCCTTAGCAGCTTTAGCATCTTTAGCAAAGAAAGCAGCGATGGCATCTCTAACCATAGCCTCCACTTTAACTGACATTTCACGAATTTTTTCTTCAATAGCTGGCAGACGTTGAGAATCAGCAATAACTAAAGAAGATTTAGCGATTGATACAGCATGGTCGCCCATCCGTTCTAAGTCTGAGGTTGCTTTTAAGATCGAAGCAATCATCCGTAAATCATTGGCAACGGGTTGTTGCAGGGCAATTAAGCGATAGCAGTCCCGCTCAATCTTAAACTCGTACTCGTTGATCTCATCATCATTTTCAATAACTTGCTGGGAAATGACAACCTTGTGATCGAGTAAAGCATCACTTGAATGTTCAATCGCTTGAAGGGTTAGGTCTCCCATACTTTTAAAGAGTTCGCTCAGTTCATGTAATTGGTTATCAAATGTTTTTCTAATGGACATTATATAATCCCTCCAGGTTGTAATGTTAAACATTGTTTTCTAATTTAATTATAACCTAGCTAAGCCTAAATTGTAAGTAAAATCTCTTATCATGAAAGCTTGAAGAAGGGATTATGATTTCTTTCTTCAGCAATCGTCGTTTCCCCCATATGGCCAGGAAATACCCGGGTATTTTCGGGGAGGGCGAAGAGTTTTTGGATGATGCTTTTAAGAATAGTTGCCGTATCCCCACCGATTAAGTCTGTCCGACCAATAGAATGACGAAAGAGCGTATCTCCAGAAAAAAGAACGCCCTCTTCCTCAAAATAAAGGGAGACCCCACCCGGCGTATGTCCTGGGGTATGGAAAACTTCAAAGCTAAAACCCGCTAAATGGTAGGTCTTGCCTTCTTGATAGGCCTCTTCAGCCGGCCGGCAGGTCAGGGCTTGGGAAGCAAAACCGAGACCTGATAAGTTCTTCTCAGGAGAAAGCAAGTAGTCCTGGTCAGCAGGATGGATATAGACAGGCGCCTGGCTATAGTCTCTAATGGCCTCTAAAGCCCCAATATGGTCGCAGTGGCCATGGGTCAGTAAGATTGCTTCTACTTCCAGTCCTTGATCTTCTAAATAAGCGATAATCCGATCAGGCTCTGCTCCCGGATCTAACAAAAGGGCCTTGGTCAACTCTTCCTGGTTGATGATATAACAATTTGCCTGGAGTGCCCCAACTGTTAACGTTTTGATTTGCATCTGACAACCTCATTTCTATCGTTTTCCTTATTCTAACACAGGAGAAATTTGATATAAAATTAGCAAAAACCAGCTGTAAAAAACAGCTGGCTCAGTCGACAAGACTTAGGCATCGTCATCCATATTGAGAATGGCAAGGAAGGCTTCTTGTGGCACTTCCACCGAACCGATGGCCTTCATCCGCTTCTTCCCTTCCTTTTGTTTTTCTAGTAATTTACGCTTCCGAGAGACGTCCCCGCCATAGCACTTGGAGAGAACATTTTTACGCAGAGCCTTGATATTGGTCCGCGAAATGATCTTATTGCCAATAGCGGCTTGGATGGGAATTTCAAATTGTTGACGCGGAATAACTTCCTTCAACTTGCTGACGAGCTGACGACCTCGTTCATAGGCAAAGTCTTTGTGGACAATAATCGAAAGAGCATCGACAACTTCGCCATTCAAGAGGACGTCTAATTTGACCAATTGACTTGGCCGGTAGCCTGTAATTTCATAGTCAAGAGAGGCATAGCCCTTGGTATTCGATTTTAATTTATCGAAGAAGTCATAGATGACTTCGGCTAGGGGCATATCATAGATCACCGTAACCCGAATATCATCTAAGTAATTCATGGTCACAAATTCACCCCGCTTGCGCTGGCAGAGTTCCATGACTGCGCCAACGAAGGATTGGGGAACCATAATTTCAGCCCGAACATAGGGCTCTTCTACATGGTCCACTTCCGTATTATCTGGCATTTCCGATGGGTTGGAAACTTGAACAACCTCGCCATCCATTTTATAGGCCTGGTAAATAACGGAGGGGGCCGTCATAATCAAGTCCAGGCCAAAGTCGCGTTCTAAACGCTCCTGGGTGACATCCATATGCAGGAGGCCGAGGAAGCCGCAACGGTAACCAAAACCGAGCGCGGTCGAACTCTCTGCCTCGAATTCCAGAGAGGCGTCGTTTAAGTGAAGTTTCTCTAGCGCTTCCCGCAAGTCAACATATTCCGAAGAATCAACAGGATAGAGTCCACAATACACCATGGGTTGCATCTCCCGGTAGCCTGGTAAGGGTTCAGCAGCTGGATTAGCAGCCAAAGTAACTGTGTCCCCCACTTGGGTATCTTGGATGGTCTTGATGCTTGCGGCCAGGTAGCCCACATCGCCGGCCATTAAATAATCTCTTGGAATCGGTTGAGGGGACATAATCCCTAGTTCCGTCACATCGAATTCTTTACCATTGCTCATCAGTTGGATGGTATCGCCCTTTTGGATAATCCCATTTTGGACGCGGATACTTAAAATAACGCCTTTATAGGCATCATAAACTGAGTCAAAGATTAAAGCTTGGACAGGTCCCTCCAGGTCTCCTTGAGGGGCTGGGATATCATGGACGATCTGTTCAAGAATTTCTGGAATCCCAATTCCTGCCTTGGCACTGGCCAAGACTGCTTCACTAGCATCCAGTCCGATCACATCTTCGATTTCCGTGCGGACCCGCTCTGGATCGGCAGCTGGCAGGTCAATTTTATTGATTACAGGCAATAATTCCAAGTCATTCTCTAGGGCCAGATAGACATTAGCCAAGGTCTGCGCCTCAATCCCTTGGGCTGCATCCACCACTAAGATAGCCCCCTCACAAGCCGCTAGACTCCGTGAAACCTCATAGGAGAAATCGACGTGTCCTGGCGTATCAATTAAGTGGAAAATATAAGTCTCCCCATCATCAGCCTGGTATTCTAACTCCACCGCATTTAATTTAATGGTAATGCCCCGCTCCTGTTCTAGGTCCATGGAGTCGAGGAGCTGGTCGTGCATTTCACGGTCGGAAACAGTCCCCGTCTGTTGGAGAATACGGTCAGCCAAGGTCGACTTTCCGTGGTCAATATGGGCCACGATTGAGAAGTTTCGAATCCTCTCTTGCCTTTCTTTTAACTTTTGGATATCTAATTGATTTGACACCTAAATATTCACATCCTTATAAGCATTGTTCGTTAATGATCTATTCTCTATTTTAATGTAAAGAGATAGGATTAGGCAAGCTTTGTCTTTCGTTTGGATAAAAAAGAGGCCGAGCACTTTTTTAAGTGTTGGCCCCTTCTCGGTCAGGCTTAATCTTTAAAGCGATTTTTCAATTTTTCAAAGAAATTTTGTTCTTCTTCCGTCACATTATCACCTGATGCCTCAGCAAATTGGCGGAGTGCTTCTTTTTGTTTGTCGTTAAGATTTTTCGGTGTCACAACCTTGACTGTGACATGTTGGTCACCGGTTGAATTGGAATTAATCTTAGCGACACCCTTGCCCCGCAAGCGGAAGTTATCCCCGGACTGGGTTCCAGCTGGAATCTTCATCTTCACCTTGCCGTGGACAGTTGGAATTTCTACCTCATCGCCTAGAGCGGCTTGAGCGAAATTAATGGGGTATTCGAAGTAAATATCAGCGCCCCGGCGGTCAAAGATATCACTCTCTTGGACTCTAAAGACAACATAAAGGTCGCCCTTAGGCCCTCGGTTATAACCAGCGTTCCCTTGGTCAGCTAGGCGCATGCTTTGGCCATCATCCACTCCGGCAGGAATATTAACCTTGACGGTGTGGGTAACGGTTTCACGGCCAGATCCATGGCAGTGGTCACATTTGTGTTCAATAACTTCCCCTTCTCCATCACAGTTAGGGCAAGTCGTTTGGGTTTGCATCCGCCCGAATGGCGAGTCACGGGTTTGGTTGACAACCCCGCTCCCATTACATTGCTGACAGCGTTTGGCTGCCGTACCAGGCTTAGCCCCCTTACCATTACAAACATGGCACTCTTCCTCGCGCTTATACTTAATGGTCTTTTCAACCCCAAAGACGGCTTCCTTAAAGCTTAAGTCAATGGTGTACTGCAAGTCATCCCCCTGGCGAGGAGCATTCGGATTGCGAGCTTGGCCAGATGAGAAACCACCGAAGCCGCCGAAGCTCGATCCTCCACCAAAGAATTGGGAAAAGATATCTTCAAAGTCGGACCCCGTATAAGATTGGTAGCTACTTTGGCCACCTCCGAAGCCACCAAAGCCGCCTTGAGCCCCGGCATGGCCAAACTGATCATACTGAGACCGCTTCTGTTCATCACTCAAGACTTCATAAGCTTCCGTTATTTCTTTAAATTTTTCCTCAGCATCGGGAGCATCGCTGATATCAGGGTGGTATTTTTTAGATAGCTTGCGGTAAGCTTTTTTTATTTCTGCTTGGCTAGCGTCCTTAGAAACGCCTAGAATATCGTAATAATCACGTTGTGTTGCCACGCGCTTCCCTCCTATCTCATCTTCTTATCTGTTAACTTTCAAAAGAAAACCCCCTGCCCTTGGCGCAGAACAGGGGATAAACTCGAACTTAATTAGTCATTATCGACTTCTTCAAAGTCAGCGTCAACGGAGCCGTCATCATTTTTGCCATCTTCTTCACCATTTTGAGCGTCAGCTTCTGCTTGAGCTTGTTGGTAAAGTTGGACCGTTAGATTTTGAAGGACTTCGTTCAATTCATCTTTCTTAGCACGCATGTCATCCAAGTTATTGGCTTCTTGGGCAGCCTTCAATTCATCTTTCAGGCTATTGGCCTTATCGATTTCAGCTTGGTCAACCTTGCCTTCCACGTCTTTAGTGGTTTTTTCAGTTTGGAAGATCAATTGTTCCACTTCATTCTTCAAGTCAGCTTCTTCTTTACGTTTTTCGTCTTCAGCTGCGTTAGCTTCAGCATCCTTCATCATCCGGTCAATTTCTTCTTCGGTTAAGCCGGAATTAGATTGGATAGTGATGGCTTGTTCCTTACCTGTGCCTTTATCCTTAGCGCTAACGTTAACAATCCCGTTCTTGTCGATGTCGAAAGTAACTTCGATTTGTGGAACACCACGTGGGGCTGGGTTGATATCAGTTAATTGGAAGCGTCCTAAAGTCTTGTTGTCTTCTGCCATTGGACGTTCACCTTGGAGAACGTGAATGTCTACGGCTGGTTGGTTATCAGCTGCAGTTGAGAAGACTTGAGATTTAGAAGTTGGAATAGTTGTATTCCGGTCGATTAACTTGGTGAAGACACCACCCATGGTTTCGATACCCAGTGATAATGGGGTAACGTCTAAGAGTACAACGTCCTTCACATCACCTGTAATTACCCCACCTTGGATAGCGGCACCCATGGCAACCACTTCGTCAGGGTTAACAGAACGGTTAGGATCTTTGCCTGTTTGTTGTTTAACGGCGTCAACAACCGCTGGAATACGGGTAGACCCCCCAACTAAGATCACTTCATCAATATCTGAAGCTTTAAGGCCAGCATCAGCTAAGGCTTGTTGGACAGGTTTCTTCGTCCGTTCAACCAGGTCAGCCGTTAATTCATTGAACTTAGCCCGACTTAAAGTAGTTTCTAAGTGTAGAGGACCGGATTCACCAGCTGAAATGAAAGGTAAGCTGATTTGGGTTGAAGTAACCCCTGACAAGTCTTTCTTAGCTTTTTCAGCGGCGTCTTTTAGACGTTGCATAGCCATCTTGTCAGATGAGAGGTCAATCCCATTTTCCTTCTTAAAGTCTTCAACTAAGAAGTCAACAATCTTGTTATCGAAGTCATCCCCACCAAGTTCATTGTCACCTGCAGTGGATAGTACTTCGAAGACACCATCGCCTAATTCAAGGATGGAAACGTCGAAAGTCCCACCACCCAAGTCAAAGACGAGAACTTGTTCTTCAGAATCAGTCTTGTCTAAGCCATAAGCTAGGGCAGCTGCGGTTGGTTCGTTAACAATCCGGTCAACCTTCAAGCCAGCGATCTGACCAGCATCTTTAGTTGCTTGACGTTGGGCATCGTTAAAGTAAGCAGGAACGGTAATCACGGCATTGCTTACCGTTTCGCCGAGGTAGTCTTCCGCATATTTCTTCAGGTATTGAAGAATCATGGCAGAGATTTCTTCAGGGGTATAATCCTTATCATTTAAGTGAACCTTGTAACCCGATTCACCCATGTGACGTTTGATGGATGCAACTGAATTAGGGTTGGTAACCATTTGACGTTTAGCTACTTCACCGACAGATGATTCCCCATCTTTAAAGGATACAACAGATGGTGTCGTCCGGTTACCTTCTGGGTTTGGAATAATCTTAGGTTCGCCACCTTCAAGTACTGCGACAGCTGAGTTTGTAGTTCCTAAGTCAATACCAATAATTTTTGCCATAATGTAAAATCTCCTTTTCTTCGATTATTCGCTCTATAGCGTGAACATTAGTCTTTTTTTATTGTGCAATGATAACCATTGCAGGTCTTAAGACGCGGTCCTTTAAGACATAACCTTTTTGGTAAACTTCAACAATTTCTTCTGCTTCTTGACCTTCTTCAGCAGGCACAGAAGAAACGGATTGGTGGAAGTTCGGGTCAAAGGCTTCACCGACTGGATCGATCACCTCAACCCCTTCTGCCTTCAAGGCTTGAAGCAAGCTTTGGTGGACCATCTCAACCCCCTTCTTCAGATTATTGGACGCTTCGTCATCAGCTTCAATAGCCAAGGCGCGTTCCAAATTATCTAGGGAAGGAAGAATGGCTTGGGCCAAATTTTGTGACCGATACTTGGCCGCATCTTGTCTTTCGTTAGCATTGCGGCGCTGGATATTTTTGATTTCAGCAGATAAACGTAAGATTTGATCATCTTTTTGCGCGATCTTATCTTCCAATTCAGCCACCGGATCTGCTTGACTTTCTTCTTTTTCTATATTTGTTTCATTTGTTTCAGTTTGTTCGTCGACTTCTTCATTAGAAACTTTCTCTTTTTCTTCTTCTCTTTCGAAATCTTTTTCCTGATCTGACACTTGAGTAAAGCCTCCTTTTTAATTTTGCCTTAATTCATTGCTCTCATCCAAATACCTGCGAATGGCAGATCGCATCCCATTAAAAAGCTGGGCAACCTGCAAGTAAGACATGGTTTCTGGACCGAGAATCGCAAATGTAATTTGATTAGCAGGATCTTCTTCACCAATTGTTGAAGTCATTAAACTCATATGCTTGAGCCGTTTATCTTCTAATTCCTTGCCGATGCGAATCTGAATACCGGTTTGGGGTTCCTCGATTAGCTGGGTGACCACATCTTGGTCGCTCAATAAGGCATTAAGATTTAAGATTTGGTCAATCTCGTCTTTCTTCGATAATGTTTGATAAAACTTATCCGTGCCTTGAATATTGAGCCTCTCTTCATTTAATTTCATCAGCAAGCTTTGAATGAGTAACTCTTTCTCAAGTAAATGTTGGACCGAACGATCCAAATAGTGGATATAGTCTTGGCGCAAACGCAGGACAACTTCATAGAGTGGGAGTCCCACCAGCTCTTCATTCACCAAATGAACAAGCTGGTCAAGCGCGCCTTCGTCCAATCCTTCAGGAATCGTGAAGACTTGATTTTCAACAGCTTCTTGGTCAGTAATGAGAATCGCCATTGCCTTGTGTGGTGTCATGCCAACAATCCGAAAGGCAGCTAAGCGATGGTGGGTTACTTGAGGACCCAAGGCGATAGCAACGTAACTTGTCAGTTCAGCCATCGCCTCAGTTGACCGAGCAATTATATCTGCCAACTGGGTATAGGGCGAAGCAAAAATCTCTTCAACCCGCTCAGCCTGGTCTCGACTTAAACCGCGATCAATTAGTCCCCCGTAACGGGGCAAAATATAATTGATATAATAGCGGTAGCCTGACTCAGTCGGCACTCGTCCTGAAGAGGAATGCATCTTCGTTAACAAGCCAAGCTTCTCCAAATAACTCATCTCATTACGGATAGTCGCCGAACTTGCATTAATATGGGGGTCATCAGCTAAGGCCTTGGACCCCACAGGCTCAGCAAGGGACGCATGAGCATCGATCACTGCCTGCAAGATCAGCATTTGTCTTTCTGTTAACATGTTCTCACCTCTTTAGCACTTGGCGACTTCAACTGCTAACACATATAATATATCATGTTCAGAAATTAATGTCAACAATAGTCAAACATTTTTTTGATCTTTTAACAAGAGAAAATATATGTGCACTAGACCAAAGATCTAAACTATCTACTTAGGCTAAAAAAAGCCCTAGTTTCATAAGCTTAGGGATGTCCATTTTAAATAAAAAAGTCATGAACAAATTGAACATGACTTTTGGTTAATGCCTCTTACTTCTCGTATTGACTGGCTGCTTTAATTTCTTCCTGGTCTAATTTAACCGGCTGTTTGGTCCCTTTAAATTTTTCCTTAACAAAATTTTGAACATCCTCCGAATGGTAGAGGTCGAGAAGTTTTTTAAGGGCTTCTTTATTGGGATGGTCCTTGGCAACCGCAAGGATATTGACGCTGCCCAGAGTATCGTCATTGACACTTTCTTTATAGATCGTATCCTCTTCTAGATCCAAGCCTGCTTCCATGGCAATCGTGTTGCCGATGCAGGCCGCATCTAGGTCAGTCAAGCTGCGTGGTAGGGTATTCTCATTCATCACGTCAAAATTTAATTGTTTGGGGTTGGCCTGGATATCATCCACACTGTAGAGGCTCTTCTCTTCATCACTTAACTCAATTAAGCCCGCTGCCTGAAGCAAGAGCAAGGCCCGGGACTGGTCAGAAGGATAGTCTGCTAAGCCGATATGAGCCCCTTGGTCCAGATCTTCCAACTTGTCCAAGTTAGCGGAATACAGGCCCATGGGTTCAAAATAAGTCGATCCCAGAGCTACAAGGGAGTCGCCTTGTTCTTGGTTGAAGCTATTCATGTAGGCAAAATTCTGGAAGGCATTGACATCAACCTCCCCTTCAGCCGTCGCTGTATTGAGAACTGGACCTTCGACAAAATCTTTAACCTCAATTTCAAAACCAGCCTCCTGAGCTGCATCCGACTTAGCAATATAGCGCCAGATTTCAGCATCCGAAGCCTTAGAACCAATTAATACCTTCTGTTGGCCCTTCTGTCCCTGGCAGGCTCCTAATAAGAAGACCAAGGAGACCAGGAGAAGCAATCGCCATCCTTTTCTTACCATCTAATCATTCCTTTCTAATAAAACGCTTTATCCTTATTATAATGATAAAATTAAAAATTGTAAGAGGCAATCTTCAGCCTCTAGTCGCTTTTAGGAGAATCTGTTAAACTTAGCAATAGCTAAAGAAAATCGATCAATAGTGTATATAATTGCTAAACCCCAACTATTTTTCATGAAGAGAGGCTCGTTAAATGCTTGAACTTTTTATGCTGTTGATGGAGCGGGCCGGCTTGATGGTTCTTCTCGCCTACGCCCTACTCTATATTCCCCGCTTCAAGGAGGCCCTGGTCAACCGTCAATCAAAAAAAGACTACCTGGTCTTATTGGTCGTCTTTGCTGCCTTCACCGTCTTTGCCAATATTTCTGGGATTGAAATCCTTGCCTCAAGGGAGATTGTCCCCGTCCACACCTGGTCCATCCAGGCGGGCTCTGCTATTGCTAACTTCCGGGTCGTTATTATCGGTATCGCAGGTCTGGTTGGTGGCTTTGCCCTGAGCTTGCCCATTGCAGGTCTATCGGCTTTAATCCGCTGGCTCCAAGGTGGGGATACGGCATATATCTATGTGACATCCTCCCTCTGTATCGGCTTAGCAGCAGCCTATCTAGGTCAGTTTTTTCCCAGTTCGCTCAAGGCTATCCAAGTCCGCCAGGCTGCTCTTTCGCTCATGGGCTTGGAGCTAATCCAATTGTCCCTCATTGCCCTCCTCTCTCCTTCTAGCCAGGAAGCCCAATCTCTCCTCCAACTTATCGCTCTACCTATGCTAGTAACGGATGGGCTAGGGGTCTGGCTTTTTTTGAGCGTTATCCAGCAGAGCTTGCGCGATTTAGAGTGGGCAAAGATTTCCCAGACCAAGGATATTTTCCTGGTGACTCAAAAGATCCTGCCCTACTTCTCCAGTCAAATGACCCAAGAGAGCGCGGAGATCATTTCACTTAAACTCTATGAGAGCTTCGACCTCCAAGCCATCGCCGTCTATAGCCCCAAAAGCCAGCTCTACGCCTATCCCAAGTCACTCGCCCTCAGCCGTGACCAAATCAGCGATTTTTGGCAAGCCTACCAGGGCCAAGCCGAGGCTGGACAGCTCATCCAAGTCGGCGATTACCTCTCCCTGCCCATCTTCGTCAAGGAAGACTTGCACAGCCTTTTTATCCTAGAATTCAATAGCCATGCGGAACCCAATCCCTTGATCGAAGAAATCCTCCTTGGGCTTTCCCAGATCCTCTCCATGCAATACGAATTAAAAATTGCTGACCAAAACACCCGGCTTTTGAAGGATGCCGAAATTAAGTCGCTCCAAGCCCAGGTCAACCCCCACTTCTTCTTCAATGCCATGAACACCATCAGTTCCTTAGTGCGCTTAGATCCCAACCGTGCCCGACAACTTCTGATTGAATTGAGCCACTATTTCCGGGCCAATCTGAATGGGGCCCGCAATGAAAAAATTAGCATCAGCCAAGAATTAGAACACATCCAAGCCTATCTCTCGATTATCCAGGCGCGTTTCCCTGACCGCTATCAAATCTCAAAAGTAATCGATCCGGCGAGCCTGGATCTTTTAATTCCTCCTTTTGTCCTCCAAATGTTGGTTGAGAACGCTATCCAGCACGCCTTTGAAAATAAGGCAAACAAGAACGACCAGGCTCTGACCATCAGGGTACAGGTCCAAGACCAAGAGCTGGCCTTAAGTGTCAGCGACAATGGTTCTGGCATAGGGGAGGATAAATTAGCGGCGATCTTTAATAATGAAAGCATTCCAAGTAAGGGGAACGGGACGGCCCTCAACAATATTCGCCAGCGACTAAAAACTCTCTACAATGACCAGGCTCAGTTCGACATCGAGACCTCCCAGGCAGGCACCCGAGTGAGCTGCCTCATCCCAATTGAAAGGAAGAATGACTAATGCATCTTTTACTTGTTGATGATGAACCCCTAGCCCGTGACGAGCTCCAATACCTCATCCATAACCAACGCAAAGACTGGCAAATTGAAGAAGCGGCTAGTGTCGAAGAGGCCCTAACAGTGCTCTTAAGCCAGAAGATCGACCTGGTCTTTTTAGATGTACAGTTAGTAGGCGAGACAGGCCTTAAAATTGCCGATGTCATCCGGCAGATGCCCAAACCCCCTCTAGTGGTCTTTGCGACGGCCTACCAGGAATATGCCCTGGATGCCTTCAACTTGGATGCCGTGGATTATATCATGAAACCCTTCGAAGAAGACCGTATCGAGCAGTGTATCCAAAAGATTGAACACCTCGTCAAGCGGCCGCAAGCTGGTTCAGAAGCCAGTCCCAAACGTTTTCCGGTCCAGGAAGGAGAGGCCATTGTCCTGCTCGACCAAGCGGACATCCAAGCCATTGTAGCAGAAGCAGGCAATACCCTTCTTTACACAAGTGCTCAGGCTTACAATAGTTCAGAGACCCTCAAGAGCTTTGCAGAAAAGCTAGCTGATCAAGATTTCCTCCAAGTCCACCGCTCTTATATCGTCCGCTTATCTGCCATCAAACGGATCGAACCCTATTTCAACCAAACTTATATGCTCAGCCTAGACCAGCTCAAGGTTCCAGTCAGTCGGTCCTATACAAAAATTTTCCGCGATAAGTTGGGTTTTTAAGTCCTAAACAAGCGATCACAAGTGCCCGCATTTCACTGGCGCATTTAGTTAATTCAAGCGTCTCCCTAGTCATTTCGCGGCAAAAAGATTAAAAAAACTTTAAAATATGCTATCCTAACAACATATAAAGCGATTACATAAGAAAGGAGCACTTTATATGTTTACATTTTTAGGCGGCATTGCCCTCTTGATCCTTGGCTATTTTGTTTACGGGCGCTTTGTCGAGCGGAACTTCCAGATTGAACCCAACCGGACAACACCGGCTGAGGCCCTCCGCGATAACTTAGACTTTGTTCCCATGTCTAAACAGAAGAATGCCATTATTGAATTGCTCAATATTGCCGGAACGGGTCCAATTTTTGGCCCAATTATGGGTGCCCTCTACGGTCCTGTAGCCTATCTTTGGATTATCATTGGCTGCATCTTTGCGGGAGCTGTCCATGACTATATGATCGGGATGATTTCCCTGCGTAATAATGGGGCTCACCTACCCGAATTGACAGGACGTTATCTCGGAAATATTGTCAAGCATGTAGTTAATATTTTCGCCATGCTCTTACTTCTCCTGGTCGGGACGGTCTTTGTCATGTCCCCCGCCAGCCTAATTAAATTAATCCTACCCGCTGGCGTCCCATTGATCGGTATTGTGATTGCTATCTTTATCTACTACCTGATTTCGACCATCCTGCCGATTGATAAGGCCTTGGGTAAGGTCTATCCCTGGTTTGGCGCTATCCTAATCATTTCGACAGCTGCAATTGGCCTGCGCTTACTTATGGTCGACCATGCCTCTATGCCTGAATTAAGCCTGGCTACTTTGCAGAACTTCCACCCAGATAAATTAGCCATCTTCCCGGGTATGTTCTTCACCATCTCCTGTGGGGCCCTATCCGGCTTCCACGCCACCCAGGCCCCCATGGTTTCTCGGACGATGACCAATGAACGCGAGGGCCGGTATACCTTCTATGGGATGATGATCGCTGAAGGAGTCATTGCCATGATTTGGCTA
Organism: Aerococcus sp. UMB1112A; assembly: GCF_030230715.1. Classification (NCBI taxonomy): domain Bacteria; kingdom Bacillati; phylum Bacillota; class Bacilli; order Lactobacillales; family Aerococcaceae; genus Aerococcus; species Aerococcus sp. UMB1112A. The sequence goes on from NZ_JASPDS010000002.1 coordinate 71,964, forward strand.
GCGGCTTCCCTCACCTTATTCGACGGTAAGACCCTAAGTGAAATGATTGCATCAGGTACACCATCTGTTGTCGTTAATGAGGTTTCTTATCTCCTGCTCGGTAGTATCTTCGGTACCCTAGCCATCATGGGAGTTATCGTCCTCCCGCTTTCTTCAGGACTTTCTGCCTTCCGCAGTCTGCGCGCTATCCTAGCTGACTACCTGAACATTAAGCAAGATACGATGAAAAAGATCCTAGCGATCACCCTACCCCTCTACGCCATTTCCTTTGTCCTCACCTTCGTGGACTTCCAAGTGCTCTGGCGTTACTTTAACTGGGCCAACCAAGTGACCGCTGTAATTTCACTTCTTGTATCTACCCGCTACCTCTATCTCAAGAGTCGCAATTACTTAATCACCCTGATTCCAAGCCTCTTCATGTTACTGGCAGTAGTGGTTTATATCTTGACCGAACCAATCGGCTTTAGAATGTCCCTATCAACAACAACCTATATTGTAGGTTTCATTATTACAGCCGCTATTTTCGTCCTCTACTGGATCTCTGGCAAGCGCCAAAAAGCCGCACTCAGTCCCGACGATCCCCTCTTAAACGACCAGCGGCCGATTAATGTCCAAGCCAGTAAACAAGAAATTTAGTTAATAGCAAAAGCATCCCAGACCTCTGTCAAAGAGAATCTGGGATGCTTTTCATTTTAATTGCCCTAGTCGGTCTCATCGGAGAGGAGGAAGGTCTGGAAGACCTCGTTGCCGAGGAAGAGGCCATGGTGGCTTAAGGCGATATGGTCCTCATCGAAGATTATCAAGCCCTGGTCTAAGAGCTGGTCGATGGCATCCTGGTATAAGTCGTAGAGGTCGATACCAAAATCCGCCTTAAAGCGGGCCCGAGAAACCCCTCCTGCTTCTCTTAAGCCCAGGAACATCTCTTCTTCTATCCGCTGTTCTAAGGATAATTCTTGCTTTCTAAGGATAGCATGGCCTCGGTCAGCCACAGCTTCGAGATAGTGCTGGATAGGGCCATGATTTTGGTAGCGCCAACCCTTCAAGTAGCCATGGGCCCCTGCCCCAAAACCAAAATACTCGGCATTGTCCCAATAGGCCAAGTTGTGCCGGGATTCATAGCCGGGAAGTCCATAATTAGAAATTTCATAATGGCGGCGGCCTGCACCCTCCATAGCATCAATAGCCACTTGGAACATCTCAGCTTCCAAATCCTGGCTAGGCAAGGGAAGTTTGCCCTGGCGCATCAAATTATAGAAGACCGTCTTCTTCTCTAAGATCAGAGAATAAATGGAATAATGGGGTAGGTCCAGCTTTAGAGCCTGGTGTAAAGAATCTTCAAAATCAGCCAAAGTTTGCTTAGGTAAGGCAAAAATCAAATCCATAGAAAGGTTATCAAAGCCCATCTCTTGGGCCAAGCGGATACCGGCAACAGCTTCTTCAGCCGTGTGTTTGCGGCCAATCTTTCGTAAGAGTTCATTGTTAAAGGTCTGAACCCCGATACTCAGGCGATTAACCCCTTGTGCTTTAAGCATAGCTAACTTGTCAGCCGTAATATCATTGGGATTGATTTCAAAAGAAATCTCGGCTTCTGGACTCAAGTCAATCAAAGGATAGAGAGACTGAAAGACATCTGCAATCTGGGCCTCATTGAGGCTGGAAGGCGTCCCGCCTCCCACATAAATGGTTTCAATCTTTTCCTGACCTAATTCTTGAGCAAAGGCCCGGTATTCGCGTCCCAAGGCAGAGATATAGTCATCCACTGGCTGGTTTTCGATAAAGACCTTGTTAAAGTCGCAATAATAGCAGATATGATTACAGAAAGGAATGTGGATATAAATCGATTGTGCCAAGCTTATCCCTCATTCATTTCTTCTAAGCCCTCTTGGTCGAAATAAGCCTGTGTATCCAGGGCATCCTGGTGGAGCTGGTCCACTAAGGCTTCTGCCGAGTCAAACTTTAATTCAGGCCTTAAATAAGCATGCCAAAAGACGGTCATGGTTTCCCCATAGATCTCTTCTTCAAAATCTAGCAAGTTAATTTCCACCGTCTGTTCGCGATTGTCACCGAAAGTCACATTGTAACCAATCGAAGCCATTCCCCGGTAGAGATGGTGGTTGAGCTCACATTCCACAGCGTAGACCCCAACAGCAGGCACTAAGACTTCCTCGCTAAAGCTTAAATTCGCCGTGGGATAGCCCAGGGTCCGGCCCCGCTTCTCGCCATGGATAACTGTGCCCTTGAAGAAGTAAGGGTGGCCCAGAGCCTGGTTGGCCGCTCCAAGTTGGCCTTCTTCAAGAAGGGCTTTGATCCGCCTACTACCTATCTTTTTGTTTTGGAAGGCGAGTTCAGGCACTTCAAGGATCTCAAAGCGTCCCTTGGCATAATCCGGCAGGGTCTGCATATTGGCAATATCCTTCTTGCCATAAGTATAGTCAAAACCAGCCACCACAACGGCGGCATTCAAGCCAGCCATGTAGTGGTCAACGAATTCTTGGGGCGTTTGATAGGCAAATTGACTGGTGTACTGGACAAGGTAGAGATAGTCCACGCCATGGTGGGCCATTAGCCGCTCTTTAGCCTCAACCGTGGTTAAATATTTCACCTCAGTCGGCTTGAGTTCTTGATACATGATGCTCGGCGCCATGTCAAAAGTCATAGCAACTAAGGGGAGGCGGCGTTTACTGGCTTCACGCCGAGCGGCCGCTAAGACCCGCTGGTGGCCCCGGTGGACCCCATCAAAGAAACCTAGTGCTAGCACAATAGGCCCTTTTAGAACTTGGTCATTAGAGAATGGATGGTGTAATTTAATTGTCTGCATAGAATCCCTCACTAAAACATTTTTAATGGTTTCATTTGTTCCGATAAGTCTGGATGCTGGCCATAGAGTGCTTTGAGCTGACCGTCGATATAGGCTCGCACGGGTAGCTTGTCAGCCAATTCAGTAGGTAGATTTTCTTGGTTCAGAACTGCCCCATTGGCCACTAATTTCTTTAAATGGTCAGGAACTTGCCAAATCGGATATTGGCCCAAGAGCTCATCAAGGGGATGGAGAAAGGACTGGTCGCCAGCTTCCACCATCGCTTTAACCTCTTCAAGACGGTAACAATCACTGGCTTTAAAGGGGGTCGAAGCTATCCGAGTCAGTTGAGTCATCGTCGCTTCTTGACCGAAATAAGTGCCAAGATCCGTCGCAAGGGTCCGAATATAGGTCCCCTTGCCGCACTTGACTTCAAATGGAAAAGTCAAACGTCCTTTATCTTTATTGTAAGTCATAGGGCCTGTTTGCGCAAAATAATCGATCCGTGCCTTGCGCTTAGGCCGTTCAACTGTCTCCCCTGCACGGGCGTAGTCATAGAGGCGGCGTCCCTTTACCTTGACCGCTGAGTACATCGGTGGCACCTGGTCAATCCAACCTTCTAGCGAGCTCAAACCTTCAGCTAATTCCTCGTCAGTAAGTGGCTTATCCAGAAAACTTTCAGCTACCACTTGGCCATCCAAGTCCTGGGTATCCGTAGCGAAACCGAGACAAATTTCACCGCGATAGACCTTATCTTTATCCATCATGAAATCAACCAGCTTAGTCGCCTTACCGATGCAGATAGGCAAGACCCCATCGACATTGGGATCGAGAGTTCCTGTGTGTCCCACTTTTTTAGTCTTTAGTATTTTTCTAAGTTTAAAGACGCAGTCATGACTGGTCATGCCTTTTTCTTTCCATAAAGCAATAATCCCATCCATAAACAATCCTCCTTCTCCGTATCTCAGTCATTATAACAAATTCCCCTGGAAAGCTGAAGATATCTGCTAAGGAATCTGGAATTTTTGCTTTCCCCCAAATAAGCTGATAGAATCTAATAAAAAGTAAGGAGGCCTTTACATGAAATTATCTGCTCTCGATCTCATTAGCCGGCCCAAGGATAAAAACTTAAGCCAGGCCTATGCCGACAGTATCCAACTCGCCCAGTACCTCGACCAAATCGGCTACCAGCGGATCTGGTACGCTGAACACCATGGCTCTAGTACGCACGGTTCTTCCGCTCCAGAAATCCTTGCTGCCTATGTGGCTGCTGCTAGCCAACAAATCCGTGTGGGGACGGGAGGGACCATGATCATGCACTATTCCCCTCTGAAGATTGCTGAAGTCTTCAAATCATTAGCCACCTTAGCTCCTGACCGGGTGGACCTCGGTATTGGCCGAGCACCAGGCGGAGGACGTCAGGCCATCTATGCCCTAGGCCAAGGTGACCCCCACTGGCCAGATGACCTCTACCAAAAAACAGCGACCATCCTCCAATTCATCAGTGAAGAAGACCGAACCGATCCTCTCTATCAAGGGATTGAAGCCTCGCCCCAGGGACTTGAAAGCCTGCCCCAAGCCTGGATGCTAGGCTCAAGCGGTAACTCAGCCGGCCATAGTGGACGTTTAGGAATGGGCTATAGCTTTGCCAAGTTCTTCGGTGTTAAGGCACCGGAAGATATCTTCACCCACTACCGGCAAAGCTTCCGTCCTAGTGCCTTCCACCAAGAACCACAAACCATGTCGACCTATATGGTGGTTGCAGCAGACAGCCGTGAAGAAGCGGACTACCAAGCCAAGTCCTTGGAAATTGCCCGCTTCGAACAGGCGCAGAACCGCTTTAATCCCATCTTATCTGCCGAAGAAGCTGCGGCTATCAACTTATCCCCTCAAGCCGAGCACTTTATCCAAGAACAAGAAAAACAACGTATCTTCGTCAAGGGGACGGCCGAAGAAGTACGAGACATTCTGCTTGAAGAAAAAGATCGCTATCAATTTGATGAAATCATGATCTACACGCCTCTAGCAGACCAAGAAGCCCGACGCCGGTCCTATCAATTACTCTACGACCAGCTCGCCCAAGCTTAAACGTTAAAAAGCAAGCAAGGAACTGGATGGAATCCAGTCCCCTGCTTGCTTTTTTATTCTGCTATTTAGGCCATAGAGTCTTTCTCTACTTTTCTTCAGCTTTAATCTTATTCAACAGGGCATCGATATGCTCACCGTATTCGAGCGAACTATCGCGCTTAAAGCTTAATTCAGGTGTTTTATAAATTTGCAGGCGCTTGCCAACTTCACTTCGGATAAGGCCAGATGCCTTGTCTAAGCCTTTTTGCACTTCTTCTCGCTTACTTTCGGACTTATCTAGCGTCGAATAGTAAACCGTGGCTTGTTGGAGGTCGCCAGTTACATCAACATCAGTGATGGTGACATTTTCAACCCGGGGGTCTTTGACACGTTTTTGCAAGATGTCATTGACTTCCCGGAGGATTTCCTGGGCCACCCGTTCCACACGGTACTTAGCCATAATCTTTCACCTCTTATTTACGTTTAATTTCAACCATTTCGTAAGGTTCAATAATATCATCAACTTTGATATCGTTATAGTTTTCGATCATTAATCCGCATTCAAAGCCCTTGCTCACTTCTTTGACGTCATCTTTAAAGCGGCGCAGGGAAGCTAATTCCCCATCGTAAACCACAATATTATCGCGGATGACGCGGACCTTGCTGGACCGGCGAATGACACCATTGGTCACATAGGCCCCGCCGATAGTCCCTACCTTAGATACCTTGTAGGTTTCGCGGATAACCACTTCACCTGTTACTTGTTCTTCGTATTCAGGATCGAGGAGACCGGTCATGGCATCTTCAATCTCTTGGATGGCATTGTAGATCACATTATGAAGACGAATTTCAACATCTTCAGCTTGGGCTTGGGTCTTGGCTTGAGGGGTTGGACGCACATTGAAGCCAATAATGATAGCGTTAGAAGCAGAAGCGAGTGTCACATCACTCTCGTTTACTGCACCCACGGCACTGTGAACAATGTCAACGCGCACATCCTCCACATCGATCTTCTTCAAGCTTCCTGCTAGAGCTTCAGCTGAACCTTGGACGTCGGCCTTAATAATCACATTAACGGTCTTCATTTGACCTTCCTTAATGGTATCAAAGAGATTATCCAAGGTGACCTTGGTGTGGGCTTGGCGGCGCTCTTCTTGGGCCCGAGACGCACGCTCTTCCCCAACTGTCCGTGCAGTCTTCTCATCTTCAAAGACGACGAAACGGTCACCAGCTGAAGGCGCATTTTGCAGACCAGTGATTTCGACTGGGGTAGATGGGCTGGCGTCATGGATGCGGCGGCCCTGGTCATTGACCATGGTCCGAACCCGGCCATAGGTATCCCCAACCACAATGGCATCTCCAGTATGGAGGGTTCCGTTTTGAACCAGAACCGTTGCAATGGCTCCACGGTGTGCATCTAAACGGGCTTCAATAACTGATCCGATGGCATAGGTATCTGGATTAGCCTTGTATTCCTCTACTTCAGAGATCAGCAGAACCATTTCTAATAATTCATCAATATTTTCCCCAAATTTAGCAGAAATATTGACAAAGATGGTATCCCCGCCCCATTCTTCAGGGACTAGTCCATATTCCATTAATTCATTTTTCACCCGGTCAGGATTGGCAGTTGGCTTATCGATCTTGTTGACAGCGACAATGATTGGCACATCGGCTGCCTTGGCATGGTTGATGGCTTCCACAGTCTGTGGCATCACGCCATCATCAGCTGCTACAACGATGATAACAATATCGGTAACGTCTGCCCCACGAGCCCGCATGGTAGTGAAGGCCGCGTGTCCTGGGGTATCGAGGAAGGTAATCAATTCATCATTGGCCTTGACCTGGTAGGCCCCAATATGTTGGGTAATGCCCCCAGCTTCACCTTCAACCACATTAGCTTGACGCAAGTAATCCAATAAGGTGGTTTTCCCGTGGTCAACGTGACCCATAATCGTCACAACAGCGGGACGGCTCTTCAGCTTGTCTTCCTCTTCATTGGCAGCTTCTTCGAAGTAATGGTCAAAGTCAGAGCGGTCAACAATTACTTTTTCTTCTGCTTCAATGCCATAATCATCGAGGATGAGTTCAATCGCATCACGCTCTAGGGATTCGTTTTGGGTGGCCATGATCCCCATCATGAAGAGTTTCTTAATGATGTCAGCTGGTGAGCGTTTAATCTTCTTAGCCAGCTCAGCCACTGTCATCCCATCGGTAAAGACAACTTTTTCTGGAAGTTCCTTAGGCTTGTTGTTCTTAGGTTGGTCATGGTGGATTTTCTTCCGTTTGTTGTAGTTTGGATGCTTATGGTTGTTTTTATTCTGGTTACGCTGCCGTTTATTTTGATTTTTCTTCTTATTTTTGTTTTTGCTCATATTTCCTTTTGCCTGATCTTTCTTTGTTTTGCCCTTCTTGTCTTGGTCATTTGCTTTCGCTTTATTAGTGTTATTTTTCTTGGCCTTTTGCGTATTCTGGGCAGGCTTGTCCTGGTCCTTCTTCTTCGCTAGGGCTTGGTCAAGCTGTTTAATTTGATCATCAGACATTGAAGACATATGGCTCTTGAATTCTAGCCCAGCTTCTTTGGCTTTCTTCAATACTTCCTTACTGGATAAGTTCTTTTCTTTTGCGTACTCATAGACACGTTTTTTTGACATGTCATCACCTTCCCTTTATCTATGCACTCATATTTTTCTCTCCTATACTTACTTTAATTAGGCTTAGTCCAAAAACGCCTTGGCAAAACCAGAATCAGTTAGGGCACAAGTCGAACGTTTCTTGCCCAGTGCCTGGCTGATAGCTAGCGTATCATGGTCTAAGTTAATAGGTATCTTATAATATGAACATTTATCTTTAAATTTTTTCTGCGTGCGTAAACTAGCATCACTGGCTACAAAAACCAACTTAGCTTGGCCTGAACGAATCGCCTTAAGCACTTGGTCTTCGCCACTCTCCAATTTACCGGCCACTTGGGCTAGGCCCAGACGGTTTAACTTAGAATTCTTCATTTTCGAATAATTCCTTACGCGCCTTTTGGTGAGCAACGTAGGCTTTCAATTCTTCGTAGAATTCATCTGAAATATCGACATTGAGATGGCGGTCTAGAAGATGTTTGTCCCAGGCTTTTTGGACGAGGTCTGGATCTAAGCTCACATAAGCACCGCGGCCATTCATCTTACCGCTGGGGTCAATGGCAACCTCCTTTTCAGGTGTTCGGACCACACGCACTAAGTCCTTCTTAGGGACCTGTTCATTGGAGACCACACATTTCCGCATGGGGATTTTTTTCTTTTTCAAGGCTGTCCCTCCTTCAAGTCACTTGCTCGACCTAAATTTCAAAGTCCTCTTGTAAGTCGTCATAAGAGGTCTCGCTATCATTTTCGATATCAGCTACCGCATCTTCCATTTGGTCAGGACCAAGATTGCCTTCTTCGATGTCATCTGCACGGAGGCCTTGGTCATCTAGGTCCTCAGCAGCTACTTCTTCTTCAATAGCTTCTACTTCATCCGCAACCGCTAAAAGCTCATCATCTTCTGCTGGTTCAGCAGGCGCAGCGCCTTCCTCAGCCAGCACTTCTTCTTCAACCATCTCGGGATGGAAGAGCGCTTCATAGTCTTCTGAAGCTTGGAAGGCATCGAATTCTTCTTCTGACTTAATATCAATCTTATAGTTGGTCAGTTTAGCCGCCAAGCGGGCATTTTGCCCCCGTTTCCCAATCGCTAGAGAAAGGTGGTGATTAGGAACAACAACCACGCAAGAGCGTTCATTAGGAACGAAGTGAACTTCTAGAACCTCTGCTGGATTCAGGGCATTCTTGATCAATTGGGCTGGATCTTCTGTCCATTCCACAATGTCCATATTCTCACCGTGAAGTTCATCCACAATAGTTTGTACCCGCGAACCCCGTGGGCCAACGCAGGTTCCCACTGCATCCACATTAGGGTCATGGGAGTAAACAGCCATCTTGGACCGGTCTCCGGCTTCCCGGGCAATAGCCTTGATTTCAACCGTCCCATCATAAATTTCCGGTACTTCTTGTTCAAAGAGTCGCTTCAACATATTAGGATGGCTGCGACTAACATAAATTTGAGGTCCTTTAGTCGTATTTTCGACCCTTTCCACATAAACTTGGACGCGGTCGTGGGATTCAAAGTGTTCACCTGGAATTTGACCTTCTGGTGTTAAGGCAGCTTCGATCTTCCCTAGATTAATATAAACATAGCGACGGTCTTGACGCTCAACAGTCCCTGTCAATAGATCATCTTCGTAATCGATAAATTCATTATAGATGATATTGCGTTCCGCCTCACGGATCCGTTGGGTAACCACTTGTTTGGCAGTTTGGGCAGCGATCCGGCCGAAGTCTTTAGGAGTGACCTCGAAGCGAATCTTATCCCCCACCTCATAAGCGGTATTCCGTTCGTGGGCCTCTTCCAAGGAAACTTCCAGGGTTGAGTCCATCACCAGGTCGACGACTTCTTTAACCGCATAGACCTTGATTTCACCCTTCTTCTCATCGAAGTGGACTTCCACGTTTTGTGCTTGTTTGTAATTGCGCTTGTAAGCAGAAACAAGGGCTGCTTCCAAGGCTTCAATAATGACTTCCTTTGAAATTCCTTTTTCGTTTTCCAATGTTTCAAAGGCTTGAATTAATTCTTTTCCCATTCTAATCCCCTTTAACTCAATTAAAATTCAATGGCCAAACGAATTAAGGCCACAAGCTGACGCGGAATCGTCTTTTCAATCCGCCGCGTCTTATCTTTAACTTCTATGGTAAAAGCTTCTTCATCCGCTTGGAGGAGTCGTCCTTCCCATTCCTTAGCACCTTCAAAGGCTTGATAGAGCTTGAGGTGGACCCATTTGCCAATGGAAGCTTGGATATCCGCCTCATTCTTCAGTGGACGCTCGGCACCGGGTGATGAAACTTCAAGATAATAAGCGCCAGGGATTGGATCAGGATCTGCTTGGTCTAAAATTTCTGATAAAACTTCTGAAACGGTCACACAGTCTTCAATGGTGACCCCTCCAAGCTTATCGATATAGATACGCAGATACCAATTCTTTCCTTCTTTTGTATATTCCATGTCGAACAAGTCATAAGCGAGTTCCTCTAACTTCGGCTCGATTAAAGTTCTGACTTCATCAATGACTCTTGCCACACAATCCCCCACTTTCTATTTCATGAAAAAGAGTGAGCGTTCCCGCTCACTCCTCACTGGTCCCTTAATTACATTTATAGTTTAACATGATACGCGCCAAATAGCAATGTTTTTAGACTAAAGCTAACTTGACGCCTCGTCTGCTGGCTTAGGCGGAACGAGTCCACGTTTGGAATTCACTGGCACAGTGAACAAAATCCCGCGCCCTGGTTTGCATAAGTCTGTTTCAGTAATAATTTTATCTGAAATTTCTTGAACGAGAGCGCTTGGGATCACCATAACCACGATCTCTTTTTCGAGTTCAATCGGGAAGTTAAAGACCTTGCCCGTCTCATGCACACCTGTTCCACGCCCGTGCAGGATCGTTGCACCTCGGGCACCGGCTTCACGGGAAACTTCTACCACTTGGTCGCCCATCTGCCGGTCAACAATAACCGTCATCAGCTGGCTATCGGAAGCTTCTACCTGGCTTTCATCAAATGGGCTGTTAATCTGCTTACTGCCCTGGAAGCTAGAAATATCAAAGGAGAAGAGGACCCCCTTACCTTTGCGATCGAGCTTCAATTTGTCATTCAATTCTTGGTGGAGGCGACCTTCTAGGGACTTATCCACCGCAATCAAAACGACTTCGCGTTTGGAATCGTGAAAGCCGAGGGCATGGGCCAGGCGACTGCTGATTGTACCTTCCGCACGAATCACTGTGCCTCCTGGCGCCCCAACTGCTTTAGCCGCTTTAATCAATTGGCTCGCGGTCCCAGCCTTGACGACTGCTAAGAATAATACGGTTTCCATTAGGCTAGTTGACAACCCCTTTCTATTCTTCAATTCCTGTCTTCTTAGTTTGAATCTTAAAGACTAAGCCGAGTAATTCTACCATAACCACGGGTACCATAGCAACAAAAGCTATGACGCCGAAAGCATCCAGGGCATCGGCATTGGGTAGGAAGTCCGCTGCACCCTGGGCAAAAGCCAAGATAAAGGTAGCAGTCATCGGGCCCGAAGCTACCCCACCCGCATCAAAGGCAATCCCGGTAAAGAGATTTGGTACCATAAAGGATAAGAGGATAGCTAGTCCAAAGCCTGGCAATAAGAAGTGCCAGATGGCTAAATTACTATTTAAAATTCTCACCATAGAAAGTCCTACAGCTAGGGCAACCCCGATAGACAAGGCCCCCATCAGGACTTTGTTGTGGATATGGCCCCCAGTGATGTCTTCCACCTGCTCACCCAGAACGTGGACAGCTGGTTCAGCTAGAACAACCACCATACCTAGGGTAAAGCCAGCAATGATCAGCCACCAATCACCCATTTCGGCAATGGCTTGGCCTAAGAAGTGGCCCATATCCATAAAACCTTGGTTAACGCCAACTAAGAAAATGGTCAAACCAACAACTGTATAGATAATCCCTTTAAAGATATCGCCGAGTTCTTGGCCCTTCAACTTAAAGTAGCGCCAATTCATGAAGATAAAGAATAAAACAATCGGAACCAAGGCAATCAAGGACTCTTTCAAAGTCGGCCAGATTGCAGCAAGGATGGGGGCGATTACACTGTTCGAATATTCCACCGTTGATTCAGCTGCCTGCAAGTCCGTTTGGGAAAAGAGGATTAAGAAAAGCACCGCCAGAATAGGACCAGTTGACATCGCCCCAACTAGACCGAAGGAGTTTTCTTCTGCTTGTTTGCCCCCAGCTTTAGCTGCTAGAGCTCCCGATAAGGCCAAAATAAAGGGCGTCGTTAAAGCTCCTGTCGTTGCACCTGAGGCATCAAAGCCCATAGCAATAGCCGAATTATCGGAAAAAATAGCCAAGATAAGAATCAAAGCATAAACAATGGCGAAGAAATATTTCAAGGGAAAGTTCTTCAACAATCTGAAGACCCCAAAGGCAATCATAACACCGACTCCGACAGAGACAGCCACTACGGTCACTGTACCGGGCAAGACACCCGAAGTTGCATTTTCAATTTGCTGGCCGAGAATTAGTAAGTCTGGTTCTGCTATCGTTACCGCAAAACCAATAATAAAACTCAAAACAGCAATGGCAATTCGTGAGGGGCTTCCTGCCACATGGGCTCCTAAGTGGTTGCCGATCGGCGTCATCCCGATTTCAATGCCAAAGAGGAAGATGGTCAATCCCACTAAAATCAATACTGCCCCAATGACGAAACTCATCATCATGGTAGAAGGTACGTTAACAGCAAACATTGATATTAATAAAACAATAACAACTAGCGGAATGACAGAAAAAGCTACCTCTTTGAACTTATCGATTAAAACATCCATAAAGTCCTCCTTTTTCTCTCATGTTTTTTCTTTCAAATTTATCCTTCATATAGTCCAGTCGTTTCATTGATCGGTAGACTAAAGAGGATCCCAGTCCCTGGTTGGTTAAAGTCCAAGGCTTCAGCTATCGCTTGGCTGATACCATCTACTTGGTCAGCTTCGACTGCCATCATAACCAATTCTTTTTGTGGTTCGACATGGATATGGAAGGCCGATAGCTTATCCTCATGACCCGTGCCGCGGCCATGAAGAACAGTTGCTCCCTGAGCGCCGGCTTGCCGGGCTACCTCGATCACTTCATCACTGGTATCACGGTCTACAATGACCATAAGCATTTCTTTCCCTGTATTCACTGTCACAACTCCTTTCCTTAACGTTTCTTATTCTAGGCCAATTATTGGCTTTTTCATTTATTAATAGACCTACGTTACTATCATAGCATAACCATTTGAAAGAAAGCGAACAATCCGCTTGCTTGAACCCTAGAAGAGAGAAAGTTGGTTCTCTTCTGGCAAGCCATTTAAGATACCCTGCTCAGACATAAAGTCGATCGTTGACTGGGAGACCTTGCCCCGCTTCTTAAGGTCTTCCTTGGACAAGAATTCGGACTCTTGGCGGGCCTTGACAATTTGTTTGGCCACATTGAGCCCTAAGCCCGGAATGGCTCTAAAGGGGGCAATCAAGGTATCTTCCCCTTCAATTACAAAGTCTTGGGCATCAGACTTGTAGAGGTCAACCATCTTAAAATTAAAGCCTCGTTCCCACATTTCATTGACAATTTCTAAGACGACCTGGACGGCATGGTCTTTGACCGTCGCATCATTACCTTTACTATAGATCGCCTTGAGAGCTGTCTTCGTTGACTGAAGGCCATTCGCCATCGCGACGAGGTCAAAGTCATTAGCCCGGACACTGAGATAAGCACAGTAATACCAAATGGGATGGTGGACCTTGAACCAGGCCACCCGGATAGCATTGATTACATAAGCTGCTGCGTGGGCTTTAGGGAACATGTACTTAATTTTTTCACAGGACGCCATATACCACTGGGGAACTTGGTGCTCATTCATAATGGCCTTGTGTTCATCAGACAGCCCCTTGCCCTTACGTACCTTTTCCATAATTTGGAAAGAATCACGTTCAGGAACCCCCTGGTGGATGAGATAGACCATGATGTCGTCCCGACAACCAATCACTTCTGACAGTGGCATGCCCTTCTCTCTAACTAAGACTTCCGCATTACCTAACCAAACATCCGTCCCGTGGGAGAGTCCAGAGATTTGGAGAAGTTCCGCAAAGGTCGAGGGATGGGTAGCTTCTAGCATCGACCGGGTAAAGGAGGTCCCAAATTCAGGAATCCCCAGTGTCCCCGTCTTGGAAAAAATATCTTCTGGACTAACACCTAGAATCTCCGTCCCATTGAAGAGCTTGTAGACATCATCATCATCCATGGGAATATCTTTTGGATCAATGTTGGATAAGTCTTGCAGCTTCCGAATAACCGTCGGATCATCATGGCCCAGAATATCGAGCTTCAAAACATTATCATGGATGGAGTGGAAGTCAAAGTGGGTGGTCTTCCATTCTGAATCCAAGTCATCGGCAGGGTATTGGACTGGCGTAAAGTCATAGACATCCATGTATTCCGGAATAACAATAATCCCCCCTGGGTGCTGGCCAGTGGTCCGTTTGACCCCGGTTGTGTGCTTAGCGAGAAAATCTTTTTCCGTTTTTCTAAGGTTCAAATTATGGTCTTGGTCATAGCCTAAGACATAACCATAAGCCGTTTTATCAGCCACTGTAGAAATGGTTCCTGCTCGGTAGACATGGTCTTCCCCGAACATGACCTTGGTGAAGTTATGGGCCTGGGGCTGGTATTCACCCGAGAAGTTCAAGTCGATATCTGGTACCTTGTCCCCCGCAAAGCCTAGGAAAGTTTCAAATGGAATATCGTGGCCATCTTTATTCAGGGCGTGTCCACACTCTGGACAGTCCTTGTCTGGCAAGTCAAATCCAGAGCCGACACTACCATCCGTAAAGAAGTGGCTGTAAAAACAATTCGGGCAAACATAGTGGGGGGACAAGGGGTTAACCTCGGTAATTCCCAGCATGGTAGCGACAAAGGAAGAGCCCACTGACCCCCGACTCCCAACAATGTAGCCGTCTGAATTGGATTTTTTTACTAATTTTTCAGAAATCAGGTAAACCACTGAGAAACCATTACCAATAATCGAGGTCAGTTCTTTTTCTAGACGCTTCTCGATAATTTCAGGCAAGTCCTCTCCGTAAAGGGCATGAGCCTCGCGGTAGGAAGTTTCCCGGATTTCATCTTCTGCCCCATCAATATTTGGGGTATAGAGTTTATCCTTAAGGGGCTCCACAAATTCAATCTGGTCAAAAATTTTGTGGGTATTTTCTACCACAATTTCATAGGCCTTATCTTCCCCTAAGAAGGCAAAGTCGTGGAGCATTTCGTCTGTCGTCCGGAAGTGAGCTTCGGGGAAAAACTTGGTACGGTTAGATTTAATCGAATTAATTAAAATTTCCCGGTAGAGCTTGTCTTGAGGATTTAGGTAGTGGACATCCCCCGTTGCTACTACTGGTTTATCAAGCTCTTCGCCGATTTCAATAATGGTTTTCATAATTTCTTCAAGCTCTGCCTCATCGTGGATTAAATTATCTTCAATCAGAGGCTTGTAGACCCCCTTAGGCATAATTTCCAGGTAATCATAGAATTCTGCCACCCGCTTGGCTTCTTCCTTGCCCTTCTGCATCACGGCTTCGAAGAATTCACCCGAAGAACAAGCCGAACCGAGCAAGAGATTCTCCCGGTGGTCAGCTAAGAGTGAGCGGGGCAGGCGGGGCACCCGGTAGAAATAATCCACATTAGAAGCAGAGACGAGTTTGAAGAGGTCTTTGAGCCCTGCTTGGTTCTTAGTCAAGATGGTCACATGGAAAGGACGGCCGTGCTTATAGGCATCCCCCTTGCCGACATCCTGATTAAGATCCTTGTGGGAGTGGATATCATGGTTTTTGGCCGCTTCTTTGACAAAGATCCAAGCCAAGGCCCCGGTTGTTTCCGAGTCATAGATCGCCCGGTGGTGTTGCTCCAAGGAAACATTATAATGCTTGGCTAAGGTATTGAGTCGGTGGGACTTCATATTAGGATGGAGGAAGCGCGAGAGTTCCAGCGTATCAATGACAGGATTATCCGCTTCAGGCATGCCATGGCGGCTGTAGGCCTTGTTGATAAAGCCCATATCGAAAGAAGCATTATGGGCAACTAGGATACAGCCTTCACAGAATTTTTGAAAGTCTGCCATCACATCTTCTTCCGACCTAGCCCCCTGTAGCATGGCGTCAGTAATCTTAGTTAGTTCAATAATATGGGCAGGCAAGGGGTAGCCTGGATTAATAAATTCCTCAAAGGTCTCTTCGACATTGCCCTTGTACATCTTGACTGCCGCTAATTCAATAATATGATTATAGGCAGCAGACAAGCCCGTTGTTTCCACGTCAAAAACGACATAATGGGCCTCGCTCAGATCCACATCTTGAGGGTTGTAGGCAATCGGTACCCCGTCATCCACAACATTAGCTTCTAAGCCGTAGATCATGGCAATATCGTTGGCCTTGGCAGCCTGACTGGCCTCAGGGAAGGCTTGGACATTGCCGTGGTCCGTAACAGCAATGGCGGGCTGTCCCCAGGCCTTGGCTTGGGCGGCAAAGTCTGAAATGGTATTGGTTGCGTCTAAGGCTGACATATTGGAATGAAGGTGAAGTTCAATCCGCTTCTTGCCTTCCTCCGCCTGGTCCTTGCGCCCCTCCTTATTGATAACTTCCAGGTCACGCCCCATCAGCACATAATCGCGGGCAAAACGGTCGTCCATCCGGATTTCCCCTTGGACACGAATCCACATCCCTTCTTCTAGACCTTCAAAGACAGCAATATCCTCATCATTGCGTGAGAACATAGTGACCAAGTAAGCCGAGGTATAGTCAGAGAACTTCAAATTCAAAATCCGCCGCCCCGTTTTCAATTCTCGGACTTCTTTTTCGAAAATAACCCCTTCCATGGTAGCCCCATATTGTTCCTCTACATAAGAGCGCATGGGTTGGAGCTTATCTACGGGAACAGATCGCCCGATCGCTAATTTACTAGGGCGGGGTTTGTCCTTAGCTTCCTTGGCCTGGCGAACACTGGCCTGCTTTGCCAGTTCCTGCTGTTCGCGTTCCAATTGTTCCTGGCGAGCTTCAAACTGGGCTTGGCGGTCATTGGCCGTGGCTTCATCCACAATCACTTGAAAGCGAAGGTTAGAAAAACCAAGGACAAAGTAATTCTGTTTGATTACCTCTAAATAATTAGTCTCTAAAAAGGCTTGAATTTGCGGGTTGTCCACCCTTAAGATAAACTTTCCCCCCTCCCAAGTCGGCAATTGTTGGGTTAGAATCTGTTGGGCGAGACCATTAGAGATATGACTGCGTTCAACTACCACGGGCCAATAAGCCAGAACCTCCTCTGCCTCCCAGTCCTCTGCCTTAGAGCAGGTCAAGCCTAGGTCAACCTTAGCAATCGACTGGAAGCCAACTTGCAAAGCTTCTTCCAGGGCCTTAAATTGACTAGCCTTTATATGCTTGGGAAAAGCTAGGGTAAATTGATAAAGGCGAGACTTGGTATGGACGGTCACATGGTCAATCCAACCCGCCTGAAAATTTGGATCGGAATCTGAAAAATTAATTTGCTTAAGCAAACGGTTAAAAGCTTCTTTCTTCTCTTCCAAAAGAACGCTCCTTTCTTGAAATAAAGAAGGGTAGGTGCCTGGTCCTAGGATAAGCTACACTCATCAACTACTTCCATCTCCTACCCTCGAATCGAGTCAAGGCAAGTCAGCCAATTCTATCGGCTGCTCACTCCATCTTATATAAACGTTTAAAATAGACGTTGAATATCATTCCAAGTCACGGCAATCATTAATATAAATAATAAAGCAGCTCCTGCCAAGTTTATAATGCCTTCGACTTTTTGGTCGACAGGGCGACCTAGGATTGCTTCAATGATATTGAAGAGGATCTTCCCCCCATCCAAGGCTGGGACCGGCAAGAGGTTCACCACCCCTAAATTGAGGCTTAACATAGCGGTCCAAGACATAATAGCAATCCATCCCTGGTTGACCACTTCACCAGTCGCTTGGTACATAAAAACCGGGCCACCAAATTGGTTGATGTTAAAGCCATTCTTAAACATTCCTACTAGGATAGTTAGAATCCCTGTAATCATGGCCCAGCTCGCCTTAAAGCCATAAGTTAGCTTAGCCAAGAAACGACTATCTTTAAAACGACCAACGCCGATTTGGTAGATTTTTTGTCCGTTATAGTCCACTTCTTTAGGTTGGAGCTGAGTCGTCATTTCTTGTCCCTGGCGTTCATAGGTCACTTCCAAGGGCTTACCTTCCGAACTCGAAACCTTGGCCTGCATGTCCGCAAAGGAAGCGACTTCCTGGCCATTAATGGTCTGAATCTGATCGCCGCTTTGTAAATGAGCCGTTTGGGCCGGTGAACCGTCGACAACTTCACCTACAATAGCCTCAGATGAGGGCACGCCCCCTTGGACAAAGGCTAAAACCGTAAAAGCAAGGATTCCCAAAATGAAATTATTCATAGGCCCTGCAAAATTTGTCATTAAGCGTTGGGGAATAGAGGCAGATTGAAATTGCCGGTCATAAGGGGCAATCTTTAGCCGGGTCCCATCCGCTTCCACAAAGTCCGCTTGGCGGTCAATAGAATAAGTCTGAGCTTCTCTTTCCCCATAAGGAATAGCTTGAAGGATCAGGTCGCGGTCTAAATCAGCAGAGACCACTTCAACCGGCAAGGCTTCAGCAGCAAGGTCATCCTCAGCTAGCGAGAGTTCCGTTACTTTTCCCCCCTCATTAAAGGTCAGAGAGAGCTGCATGCCCGCTTCCACACTGTCCGCCATCTCCTCCAGTCCCGCCATACGGACATAGCCCCCAATAGGTAAGAGGCGGAGGGTATAGGTTGTTTCCTCGCCCTGGTATTGGTAGAGCTTAGGCCCCATCCCTATCGCAAATTCACGCACGAGAATCCCCGCCCGTTTAGCAAAAAAGAAGTGGCCAAATTCATGGAAGATGACAATAACTGAAAATATGAGTAAGAAAGTAATGATCGTTTTCATAAAAAAACTCCCTTCGCTTAGTCTACTTAAAAGAAGGCCATCAAAAAGTAAAAAATGGGTAGGACAAATAAGATGTTATCAAAACGGTCCAAAAAGCCCCCGTGCCCCGGTAATAGCTTGCCTGAATCTTTGACATGGTACTGTCTTTTGATCGATGACTCGACCAAGTCTCCCATCTGCCCAGCCAAACAGAGGAGGATGACCAAGATTAAATTACCCAAGAAACTGAGCTGGTAAATATTAAAGAAATAGTCAAAGATTAAAGAAACCAAGAAGGCCCCAACAATACCCCCGATTGATCCTTCAATCGTTTTATTGGGTGAAATGGCGGGTGCCAAGGGACGACGGCCAATGGCACGACCCGTTAAATAGGCAAAAGTATCATTGGACCAGATGATCACCAAGACAAAAAGAATCGCTAGGAGGCCCATTTCTCGACCCAAAATTAAAAAATGATAGCCCCGGCCCACGTAGAGAGCAGCCAAAGTTATCTTAGCAATCAAACTAAAATCCAAGCGCTCTGGTCGATGGACCATTAGGGAAAGAAAGATAACGACCCCCGTATAAAAAAGGGTCATCTGGTCCAATTGCTCAGGTAAGAAATCCAGGTAGTGCTGGGGAAGCAAGGCCAGATACATCAACACATAAGCAAATAAACTTTCTAAAGTAAAAAAATTGACAGCCAATAAGCTGAGTAATTCAAAGAGGGTGATACCCGCTATGACTATCACCAAGAATTCAAAAGCACTGCCTCCCATAACCAGTAAGGGAATAAAAATAGCCAGCGCCACCAGAGCTGTCAGAGTTCTTAATCGCATAAGCCTCTCCTATTCTCTTAAATTTTGCCGAAACGACGCTGACGGTGTTGGAATTCAGCTAGGCAAGCATAGAAAACATCTTCATCAAAGTCTGGCCATTTGGTATCTGTAAAGACAAATTCACTATAGGCCAGTTGCCAGAGTAAGTAATTGCTTAAGCGGATTTCCCCGCTCGAGCGGATTAATAGGTCGGGATCTTGCAAGTCGCCCAAGAAAGCCGTTTGTAGGTGCTGGCTGAAGCTTTCTTCATCAATGTCTACTGGATCAAGCTGGCCTTCTGCCGCCTTTTTCGCCAAGCTCTGACAAGCTTTAACAATCTCCAAGCGCGAGCCATAATTAAAGGCGATATTTAAGATCAAGCCATCATTATCCGCTGTTTTCTTAACAGCTGATTCAATATAAGACCAAGTTTTGTTGGGGATATGTTCACGATTTCCCGTTAGGCAGACCCGGACATTATTCTTCATTAATTCCGGCATCACCTTCTGATTGAGCAAATGAGGAAGCGACATCAGATACTGAACTTCTCTTTTAGGCCTGGCCCAGTTTTCTGTTGAAAAGGCATAAACTGTCAGTACTTTAATTTTTAACTTAGCAGCCGCAACAATGGTCCGCTTGAGCGCATTGAGTCCTTCTTTATGACCCTCTGTCCGTTTCAGCCCCCGCTCTTCTGCCCAGCGTCCATTACCGTCCATAATAATGGCAACGTGTTGGGGAAGCGGGAGTTCCGGGTTTAATGCTTTCGCCAGTGTCATTCATCATCCATCCTTTGCTAAAAAATATTAAAAGCTGCTCGCTTATATCTTGTCTATCTTACCATAGATTCACAGCAAAAAAAATTATTCTTGGATTTTTAAGTGAAATTTACTTAAAAGAGTAAAAAAGAAAAAGCCTGGACGGGTCCAGGCTCTTCCCAGAGGCTAACTAGCCATTGAGAATTTCTTCTTCTTTTTCTTTAGCGATATCTTCTAAACGAGCAATACTTTGGTCAGTGACCTTTTGCACGTCCTCTTCCATCCGACGTTGGTCATCTTCCGTAATTTCGCTATCTTTTTCCGCTTTTTTGATGGTGTCGATAGCATCACGGCGGATATGACGGACAGCCACCTTGGCGTCTTCCAGGTCCTTGCCCACTAATTTAGAAAGCTCTTGGCGGCGCTCTGTGGTCAAGGCAGGGATAACAAGGCGGATCTTATCCCCATCATTTGTTGGCGCAATACCAATATCTGAAGCATTGATAGCGTGTTCAATGTTTTCCAAAGCGGATTTATCGTAAGGTGTTACCACTAACATCCGAGCCTCTGGGATGGTAATTGAAGCAATGGATTGGAGCGGTGTTGGCGCCCCATAGTAGTCCACTTCAATGCCTGAGAGTAAGCTAGCGTTGGCCACTCCAGCTCGAATCCGAGCCAGTTCGCCTCGCAAGGATTCTTCAGACTTCTTCATACGGTTTTCAGTATCTTTGATTAATGTATTGATTGCCATAATTTCTACCCCTTTACAGTTGTACCAATCGGTTCGCCCATGACAACGCGGCGAATATTTCCTGGTTCATTTAAGTTAAAGACGACAAGCGGAATGTCATTATCCATACTCAAGGTTGAGGCCGTGGAATCCATTACACGTAGATTCTTATTAATCACGTCTAAGTGGGTTAAGTCGGTGTACTTGATAGCATCGGTATCGACTTGAGGGTCAGCAGAATAGACCCCATCCACACCGTTTTTAGCCATCAAGATCACATCGGCTTCAATCTCAGCTGCTCTCAGAGCCGAAGCAGTATCTGTCGAGAAGAAAGGATTCCCTGTCCCCCCTGCAAAGATGACCACACGCCCCTTCTCTAAGTGACGAATCGCACGAAGCCGAATATAAGGTTCAGCAACTTCCCGCATTTCAATGGAAGTTTGAACCCGCGAAGGAACGCCTACATTCTGCAAACAGTCTTGGAGTCCTAGGGCATTCATAATCGTTGCCAGCATCCCCATATGGTCGGCTTGGGCCCGGTCCATGCCCATTTGTTCACCAGTTACTCCACGCCAGATATTGCCACCGCCGACAACAATAGCGATTTCAACCCCTAGCTCATGGACGCTTTTAATTTCACTAGCAATTTTTTTCATCACGGCAGGATTGATACCAAAGCCATCATCTCCCGCCAAAGCTTCACCACTTAACTTTAATACCACGCGCTTGTACATTGGTTCTGCCATTTTATTTTCAATCTCCTTATGAAAAAGGTTGGGAAAAGAAATCCCAACCCATCTGCTACCGTTAAAACGGCGAATTACATCTAATTATTTACCCATTTGACTTTGAACTTCAGCAGCAAAGTCTTCTTCTTGTTTTTCAATGCCTTCGCCAACTTCATAGCGACGGAAGTCAACAACTGAAGCAGCCTTAGAGCTGAGGTATTGACCCACTGTTTGGTCACCATCTAATAGGTAGTCTTGGTCCACTAAGCAGATTTCTGAGAAGAATTTACGGAGACGTCCTTCAACCATCTTGTGAACAATTTTTTCTGGTTTGCCTTCGTTAAGTGATTGTTCGGTAAGAACTTCACGTTCATGTTCAACCACTTCTTCAGGGACAGAATTTTCATCGATGTATTGTGGGTTGATCCCGCCGATGTGCATCGCAACATTGCTTGCAACTTCTTCATCGCCACCGTCAACTGTAACTAAAACAGCAATCTTACCCCCTAAGTGAGAGTATTGACCGAAGTGTTGGCCATCTGTTTTAGAAAAGATAGTGAAACGACGTAGGTTTAAGTTCTCACCAATAACGGAAATCATTTGGCTCATGTATTCATCAAGTTGGGTTCCGTCAACTTGTACGCTAGTCATTGCATCTTCTAATGAGCTAGGTTTTGCTTCTAATAGGGCTTCAGCAATTGCATTCAACATGTTTTGGAATTTTTCGTTCTTAGCAACGAAGTCAGTTTCAGCGTTTAATTCAACGATCACTGCGTCATTGCCCTTAACCAGAACTTTAGCTAAACCTTCAGCAGCAATACGGCCTGCCTTTTTCGCAGCTTTAGCTTGGCCTGTTTCACGCAAGTAGTCGATAGCCTTGTCCATATCGCCATCTACTTCTTGGAGGGCCTTCTTAGCGTCCATCATCCCAACGCCTGTTCGATCACGTAATTCTTTAACTTGTTTTGCAGTAATTGCCATCTATAAATCCTCCTCGATTGATTGTCATCTTTTTAAAAAGAGCTATCTCATAAGTACAGCCTACTCACAGCTTTATCGTCCTTACAAGATAGCTCTATACTCCAAACTAATTTTACTCTATTTTGCTAAAGACTGCAAGATTTACAGTCCAAAGTCGAGACTGAATTAGTCTTGGTCAGCTTCTTCTTCACCTTGCATCTTAGCTGCAACAGCTTCAAGGTCTTCGTTTGATACAGCTGCTTCTTCAGCGGCTTCTTCTTCGTCAAGGCCTTGACGTCCTTCAATGACAGCTTCCGCAATCGTTTGGCTAATTAATTTAACCGCACGGATAGCGTCATCGTTTGAAGGAATCACATAGTCTACTTCATCTGGGTCGCAGTTGGTATCAACCATAGCGATCACAGGAATATTTAACTTATGTGCTTCCTTGATTGCAATGTGTTCTTTACGAGGGTCTACCACAAACATCACGTCTGGAATACGTGGCATGTCAGCGATACCGCCCAAGTTATTTTGTAATTTTTCACGTTCTTTTTCGAGTTCAAGAACTTCTTTCTTAGGTAGCACATCGAAAGTGCCGTCTTCTTCCATACGGTCAATATCTTTCATGCGGCGTACACGTTTTTGGATGGTTTCCCAGTTAGTCAAAGTCCCACCTAACCAACGATGGTTAACATAGTATTGACCGCAGCGAGTTGCTTCATCTTCAATTGATTGTTGGGCTTGTTTCTTAGTCCCTACGAAGAGAACGACCCCATCATTTGCTGCAAGATCGCGTACATAGTTGTAGGCTTCATCGATTAATTTAACTGTTTGTTGTAAATCGATGATGTAGATGCCATTACGTTCTGTAAAGATGTAACGGTCCATTTTTGGGTTCCAGCGACGTGTTTGGTGTCCGAAGTGAACCCCTGCTTCTAATAATTGTTTCATACTTACAACTGCCATTAAAAATTCCTCCTATTTGGTTTTATTCCGCCCCTACTTCAATTGAACGCAACTCTCAATGAGCACCATGCGTTCCAATCCATAGGGTGTGACATTTCATGCTCTAAAGGCACTAGAAGATTATAGCACATGACGAACTTGAAGGCAAGTCCCTTTTCTATTTCTCTTCATAGTCTAAAATATACTTCAAGTCTTCCATAGAAAGGTGGTCGGAATCTTTGGCTTCTTCATCGAAGAGCTGTTCAAAGAGATTACGTTTTTCTTCTTGCAGCTCAGCAATCCGTTGCTCAATCGTTCCCTCAGTGATCATCCGGTAGACTTGAACATTCTTCTTCTGACCAATCCGGTGGGCCCGACCAATGGCTTGTTCCTCAATCGAGGGATTCCACCAGAGGTCATAGAGGAAGACTGTATCCGCACCCGTCAGGTTTATCCCAACACCGCCTGCCCGTAAGGAAATGAGGAAGACTGAGCCTTCACCATGGTTGAAGGCGTCAACTTGACTTTGTCGGTCCCCCTTCTTGGTTTGACCGTCAATGCGGAAATAGGTCACCCCTTCAGCCTTTAAATCTTCTTCCAAGATATCCAGCATGGAGGTGAATTGGGAGAAGACTAAGACGCGCTTGTCATCTTGGAGGACCCGGTCCAATAAGTTGCGGTAGTAGTCAAACTTCCCAGAACCTGCTTCAGAATCAGGGTCAATTAAACGGGGATGGCAACAAATTTGCCGCAAGCGTGTAATCGCCGCCAGCATTTCCATCCGTGTCCGCCCACTGTCGAAGTTGCCTTCTGCCAATTGTTCTTGGATGTCCTTAAGATAAGCCAGGTAAATATTTTTCTGTTCGGCTGTCATCCCAGCATAGCGGTCGGAACTCCGTTTTTCTGGTAATTCCAGGGAAACATCCGCCTTAGTCCGTCTGAGAGCGAAGGGTTGGACACGCTTACGGATCTGGTCAACCGATAATTGCTGGTAATCGCGTCGAGCAGGCAGGAGTCCGGGCAGGATAATTTGCATGAGGGACCAGAATTCTTGCAGGTTATTTTCAAGCGGTGTCCCCGACAAGGCAATCCGCAAGCCAGACTTTTGCTGCATAAAGGATTGGTAGAGAACGGTTCGATTGTTCTTCAGGGCTTGGGCTTCATCCAAGATTAAAACATCGAAAAAGTAGTCCTGGTAGGCTACTTGGTCATTGCGGTAGGAAGAATAAGATGAGATCCAAATCTTCCCTTGGCCTTCCTCACGCATTTGTTCCCTTTCCTCAGCAGAACCATCGATCACTACAGCTTCCAAGCTTGGGGCAAAGCGGTCAAGTTCATGGTACCAGTTATAGAGTACCGAAGCTGGCGCAACAATGAGGACCTGGCCCGAAGGATGTTCTTCCAAGTAATCCAGTAAGAAGGCGATGGTTTGAACGGTCTTCCCTAACCCCATTTCATCAGCAAGCAGACCACCTAATTGGTACTTGGCTAAAACCTTGAACCACTGAACCGCATATTGCTGGTAGTCGGAAAGCTCGGTCTTCAGTCGTGGATTGGGTCGGTAGTCTTCCTGGTCTGGATGCATGATATCCTCATAGAAGGCTTCAAAATCCGCCTGACTGTTCAAGAGGTCCGCAAAGAGCAAGCTCTGATAGATCGGGATCGGGTCCCCATTCTTCCACTGCTTATTCTGCTGTTTCAATTGTTTGAGCATGCGGTTCTGGTCTTCCGTAAAGACCTGGTTCACATTAATAATCCGGCCATCCTCTAATTGCATGAAGCGTTCATTAGCTTGGAGCCGTTCAATAATCCGGTCAATCTCATGCTCATTGATATCATCCGTTTCAAAATCAATGGTCAGGAAGCGGTGTTGCTTATTCTGCTCAGTTACCACTTCAACCTCAATATCATTAGACTGCCAGCTCTCCAAGTTCTTGGTATAGCTAATCTTCCAATCTTCAGGCAGATATTGTTCAAAACGCTGCAAGTCCCTCATCATCTGGTCGATCGACCCGTAGTCTTTACAGTAATAATAATTTTCCTTAGTAAAACCATAAGCACGTAAGAAGGCTTCAGCGTCCAATTCATCTGCTAGCTGGCGTAAAAGGATTTTATCTTCAGGTAGGTCCGTTTCAATCGGATCATCGGAGAGCATGTAGTCGCCATAGTGGAAGGCCAGGGCCAGTTCTAGCCGTCCCTGGCTGGCCCCAATTTCAAGCTGGCAGTCTAGATCTAGAAGAGGGGCGAAGTCCAGCACAGTGACATTCTTTACCAGACTGTGTTCCAGCAATAGGCGACCAAAGAGGGAAAAGAAATTTTTCATTTCTTCCGGCTTAAAGTCTAATTTAAAACGATTTAAGACAAAGTTATCCTGGATAATCGACATAGCATCGAAATACTTATCATCGCCCCCAATATGGTAAAAATCTTCCCCATTAAAAATCAAACCGTAATAACGATACCACTTAGCCTCTTGAAGCTGGGTCAAACGATAAATTTCACCATCATAGGCAATATTATAGAGGATGGGCCGGTCATTTTCAATCAGGCTAAAATCCTCAAGCTCCTGATTAGCAATAAAGACATGTTTAATCAGATCACTCTTGAGTAAGGCGATTAATTCCTCCTCATTGAGATAGAGGCGCTGCTGGTTCTTCTTGGTCGAAGGAACATGGGCGATTGTATTCTCCCAGTGCTTATGCCGTAAAAAATCCTCAGCTAGACTATTCAAGAAGGCGTACATATCTGGATCAAAGCATTCCTGGCGCAAGCAGACCTGGTCATTATTATGGTTCTGCAAGTTGAAGCTTCCCCCACTGACCAAGGCTTGAAAGAAAGCCTCCAGGTCGTTCACATAATAGCTCGTATCAATCCCTAGCCGCAGTCGCAAGTAGAAGAGGCTATCATTATCCTGGCTAAAGGGTATGTTTTGTTCATCATAAAGTTCGATTTCAACCAATAGAGGCCCAAAATAATCAGCCGTCTCTTCTTCAATAAAATGTTGGTAAAATTCCTGATAGACTTGCTCACAGGTCTCGCTCTCGTCGTAAAGGTCTGCTGGATAGTAGAACAAGGGACGCTGGCTAAATTTCATCGCCCGGACTACTGAATGGTCTTGTAAGAAGAGCTCAACGGCTACAGTGTGGACACAAAAATGCTTCTTGAACCATTCATCACACTGGCAAATATCTTCTTCTTTACCCGAACCATCGAGGATGACATAATATTTCTGGTCATCAATCACTTCTGCGCGCCAAACATTCTCTGCTTCTACCGGATAGACCTTAGTCACCCGTCCCTCATCAGAGAGTTTACGTCCTTCTGCTATGGTTTTTGTCGGAATACTCCACTTCATGCTCATTCCCCCAAACTCTATTCCTATTAATACATTATAACACAAATAGAATTTCATGGCGCTATCCTGAGAATAGCAGGATAAAGTAAAAGAGACCGAAAACTAAGTCCCAGCCTCTTACTTTTATTTATTCTTCTGCTTATGCTTGGCCTGGGCCCCCTCGATGTCATAGTGATAGGTCGGATCAAGGGCGGCGTCTGTAACTTCAAAAGCTGTCGCAATGGCCTTATCTAAGGCCTCTAGATCTTCATCCTTTAAACGTTTCTTATCTGGCAAGTCGATAGGGGCGCCGACCCGAACCTTCACCCGATTTTCTGCTTTCCGGCTAAAGAGCCCCTTGACTTCTAAAGGGCCCTGGTAAACGACCGGCAAGAGTCGTTTCTTACTCATGCCAGCCAGCATGGAGGCCCCGGGCTTGATTTTTGCAGAATAACGGGAGCCGGTGGGAAAGATCCCAATATTGTGGCCTGCCTTCAATTCTTTTAAGCATTCTTTCATCGCAGCCCGACCTGGTTTGGACCGGTCGATCGGAATCATGCCCGCCTTGCGGATCAACCAACCAAAGACCGGAATATCAAAGAGTTCCTTTTTTGCTAAAAAGAAAACCGTATCTGGATACAAGGCGGCCGCAATCACCGGTGGATCCAGTAAGGAACGGTGTGGGCTCACCACAACATAGGTTTCATCGGCCGAATAGTCGGGATGGAATTCATAGTGCGGCTTACCGTTCACCACACGCAACAGCCAACGAATCAAAATCACAAAAAAACGGTACATCAGCGACCGGCCCCCTTTAATTAAAAAACACCCACTTGTCAGCTAGGAAGCCCTTATAGAGGGCAGAGACAAAAGCTGGCAAGCGGACTATGTTTATTTTTTATGGCTTGTTTTCATTGAATTCATAATTTGGCGCACTCGTTTTTCAGAAGGCTTTTGTCCCATGGATGCCATCATTTGACGGATCATATCTTCTGAGATAGGTGAATTCTTCTCAAAATAGCTGTCCATCGTACGACGTGCAATATAAATGCCGATAGCAATCCCAGCAACTAAGGCTAAAATTACAATTAAAATCCAAATTCCTGTTGTCATCTGGCTTCTCTCCTCTCTGCAAAGCTTATACTCAATCATTCTACTAAAGATCCCGGCGCTTGTAAAATGAATTTAGTGCTTAAATAGCTCCTAAAATATTTTGGAAGTGGTCGGGCAAATCCGCTTCAAAGCACATTTCTTCCCCCGTCACAGGATGCTTGAGAGTCAAACGGTGGGCGTGGAGGAGCTGGCCTTTATCATCGAAAAAATCTTGCTGGTGGCCCTTGGCATATAAGGGGTCGTCTACGACCGGATGACCAATAAAGTCTAAATGAACGCGGATTTGATGCGTGCGTCCTGTTTCCAAAACTAAGGACAGGAGACTATATCCACCATACTGGTGTAAGAGCTGGAAATGGGTCCGGGCCGGCCGCCCCTCTTCTGAAACTTCAAAGCGGGTGCGATGAACGGGATGGCGGCGGATCCCAGCGTCAATTGTTCCAGATTGTTCAAAGATTTGCCCGTAAACGAGGGCCAGGTACTCCCGTTTCAGTGTCTTATCTTGAATTTGCTGGGTCAGTGCTTGGTGGGCCTGGTTGGTCTTAGCGACCACTAAGAGCCCACTCGTGTCCTTATCAATACGGTGGACAATTCCGGGGCGGAAACTTTCCCCGCAGTCCGATAAGTGGTCGCAATGGTAGACCAAGGCATTGACCAGGGTGCCCCCTTCATGGCCAGGCGAAGGATGGACAACCTGCCCCTGGGTCTTATTGACCACCAAGAAGGCATCATCTTCATAAATAATGTCCAAATCGATGGCTTCTGCTTCTATATGGAGTACCTGGTCTTCCTGGTCTAGGTCCACACTAATGACATCCCCAGCTTCAACCTTATAGGAAGCCTTAACGACTCCTTGGTTCACCTTGACTGCAGCCTCTTGAATCCAAGTCTTAATTTCACTGCGGCTATGTTGGGGGTAAATTTCAGCCAGGTAGCGGTCTAAGCGCCCCTGGTCTTGGTCCACCGTCCACTTATCATGAATGCTTAGCATGGTCATCCCCCTCAAAAAATAATAAGTAAATTAAGCACAAAAAGACGCCTAGGGTCAAACAAATATCCGCCACATTGAAAATAGGAAAATCAATAATGTCTAAACGGAACATATCCACCACATAACCGAGTCTCATGCGGTCAATAAAGTTACCTAGCGCCCCACCGATCATTAGACTGAGAGCTAGACGCAACAAAAGGGCCTGATTTCTCTCTTTATAAAGGGTATAGGCTAGGACAGCCACGACCACAAGGGTGATGACAAAGAAGAAGCCCATCTGCCCTTCCAACATGCCCCAAGCTGCTCCGCGATTTTGGATGTACTGGAGCGATAACACTTGAGGAATGAGAGGCTGGCTCTCGAGTAGGGCCAAGTGACTCACGGTCCACCCCTTAACGACTTGGTCAAGGACTAGGCTCAAGACAATAATTAAGCAAGCAATCCACATCTTAAGGCTCCTTTCAATCTTCTTGGACCTTCTGGCTACCCGCTTTAGCCAGCTGGTCTGCCCATTCATTATAGCGGTTACCAGTGTGGGCAGCAACTTTATGGAAGTGAATCTGGACCTGCTTGCCCTTCTCTTGCATAAAGTCACGATAGGCTTGGGTATAAGCATTCTTAGCTTGCCAGTCCCCAGTCGCCCACTTCTCAATTCCAGCGTAGTCATAGTAGAGAGCTAAGTGATTCACTCCTTGGTCGAGGGCATAGACGACTGCCTTCATAGCAGCAATCATTTCCCCTGAGACATTCCGCATCTTAAGGAGCTCTGCTTTTTTGCCTCCGCCCTTATAGGTCAATTCCTGGCCCTGGTAGAGGATCACACCACCGTAACCATAAGTCTTGGTCTTTGGCTGGTAAGAGCCATCGACATAGGCTTCCATCTCAGCTCTACGGGGCTGAGAACTTGAAGCCTTCCCCAAGAAAGCCTCGGCCTCAGCCTTGTCTTTAAAGGATTTGAATTCAGCATTCGGATAGCCAGAAACTTGGTCCTGGCACTCTGCCCAAGACCGATAAATACCAGGTTTCCGGCCCTTACGCACCGCATAATATTTCATCAAAAGCCTCCTCTTATGAAAAAAAGTGAGGAAAACTTCCTCACTTGAATGGGTCTTATTAAGCGGGTGACGAGAATCGAACTCGCGACGATAGCTTGGGAAGCTACTGTTTTACCACTAAACTACACCCGCATGTGCTATAAATAACAACAAGAATATTATAGCACATAATCTTTCATGAAGACAAGTCTATTTTAAAGAAAATGTCTTTAAATTTTCTAAAGCAATGATCCACTTGTCTTGGACAGGCTTCTGGTAGATATTCTCTAGGGCTCTTGCATAGATATCCATTTGCACCTGATAGCGTTCCGCAAAGCGTTCTGCTTGCTGGTCCATAGAAAGATAGGCCAAACGGTCCGTCTTGAAATCATAGAGTACCAGTGAATCTTCTAAAACGACGAAGCCATCGATGGTCCCGTGGATGAGCAGCTTGTCCGAAGCTTCCAGGTCGTAGAAGATTTCCTTAGCTGGCATCAGGAGTGAGAAGCTCTTTTCACGGTATAGCTGGTCTTTTTTGCTGAGCAGCCAGCGACCGGTATCCGTTTCATAGAAAGCGGCCAAGCGGTCAAAGTCAAGCTCTGCCTCAAGGGAAGCTTCTAGGGCCCCTTGGTCTACCAAGCGGTCAAAGAGGGCTTCAAAAGCCTGGGCACTGGGCGACTGGTCGAGGGGTAGCCACTGCATAAGCAAGTGGGCCGCTGATCCAATCGCACGGGGGTCAGCCTGCTCTTCCGTTTGGATAAAATGAGGCCGCTCCCAGTCCGGATTCACATAACGGCGGGCAGGCTTTCGAGGACGGACTTGGCCATCTTCCCATACTGCTAATTCATGGTCGAGTGGTTCCTGCAAGAGACGTTTGAGCTCACTCACCGATTGGTAGCTAGCAGTTTGCGTGGCCAGATGATAGGGGTAGCGGTAGTCTGCCTCAGGAACTAATAAGACCTGGTCAGCCCTAGCCTGTTCATCTGAATTCCTCTCTCTTTCACGCCCCCCATGGAGAAAGTGGTCGCGGTCTCTCACTAAATCTTCACCATTCACAAAAGCTAACTTGATATGGAAAGGATCTTTTGGCTCTAATGACTCGGCACCCTCTATACTTCCCCTAAAATCCTTCTGTACATCCGGATGACGGACAATAGCCGGACCGATCCAATCCAAAAGGCTCCTGGCTCCTAAGCGATAGCTCTTGGCCAGGCGTTCTTCACCCACTGCCGGATGGGTCCAGCTCGCCAAGGCCTTCTCCCCATCATCCACACTGGCCACTAAGATTAATTTTTGTTCAGCCCGGGTAAAGGCCACATACAATTTCCGCATTTCTTCTGCCAGGCTCTCTTCTTTAGCTTCTAGGCCAGCCATTTTATGCAAGGCACTGGTGTAAGAGATTTGCTCTTGGCGGTCATTAACCTTGAGGCCAAGGCCCACTTTATCATTGACAATGACATTAGCTTGAAAATCCTGGCGGTTAAAGCCCTTGGACAAGTTCAAGTAGAAGACGACTGGAAATTCCAGACCCTTACTGGCATGGACGGTCATCAATTGGACAACATTCTGGTCTGGATCGACCAATTGAGGACTTTCCAAGTCATTATCCCGCTCATAGATCATCTCAATAAAGCGGATAAATTGGAAGAGCCCCCTAAATTGCTTGGCTTCAAATTGTTCGGCTTGCTTGTAAAAGCCGTGCAGGTTACTCTGTCGCTGGATACCATTGGGCATGGCAGCCACATAAGACAAGAAGGCCGTATCCTGGTAGATCCGCCAAATCAAAGCAGCGATCGCTTGCTGGCGGGAGTATTGCCGCCAAGTCTCCAAGGATGCCATAAAATGCTGGACCTTCTTAAACAAGCTTGTCCGGCGGTCGGCGGTCTCCATATAAGCTAAAAGAGCCTCATAGTAATGGACGGACTTATCAACGAGGCGAATCTTAGCCAGGTCGACTTCATCCAAGCCTACAATAGCCGAACGGAGAACAGAAACTAAGGGAATATCTTGGTAGGGATTGTCAATAATCTTAAGCAGGTTGACCATAATCATAATCTCTGTCCGCTTAAAGTAATTGGTCAACTTATCCAGGGCCAGAGGGATTTGATAGCGCTTAAAGACTTCCTCTACCTGTAAGTGGTGCTTGCGCGTTGGGCTGAGGATGACGATATCATCATAGCGGATGGGACGCTCTTCCCCTGAGGCCTTGTCATAGATGGGAAAGCCCGATTCGATCATAGTTTGGATGCGTTGGGCGATCAATTCTGCCTGGCCAGCATCACTATCCTCTAAGTCATCTTCGACCTGGTCCAGGTCTTGACTATCAAAAATTAATAATTCAGGAATCATCTGGGCCTGGTCTGGATAAGCTGTATAGCCCGTAATCAGTTGAGCCTGGTCATCATAAAGGACCTGGCCAATATCATCCGCCATCAACTGCCTAAAGACATAATTTGTTAAGTGCAGAACATCATGGCGGCTACGGAAATTCTTCAACAGATCGATCCGCTGCCCCCCTTTCCCCTCCGCATAAGCCTTATACTTCCCGACAAAGAGCCCGGGTTCAGCGAAACGGAAGCGGTAGATGCTCTGCTTGACATCGCCCACCATGAACATATTATTGTCATAGCCTTGGCGGGACATAGTGGTCAAGATCGCATCCTGGAGTTCGTTCACATCCTGGTACTCATCGACCATAATTTCAGAAAAGCGTTCTTGGTAGTATGCGCGTGCCTCATTCTCACCGCCATCAGAAGTCAAAATCGCATAAGCGCGCAGTTCGATTTCCGCAAAGTCTAAGACATTTTCCTGGTCACGGTAGGCTGCCATGGCATCGATGAAGGCAATGACAGTTTCAACTAAAGCTTGGGCCAAGTTTCCGGACTGGTCGAGCATCCATTTTTGACTCTGGTCGGAAAAAGCCAACCAGTCGGCCTGCAATTTCTCATAATCCGCTTTAACCTGGTCAATTCGTTCCTTGTAGTTTGCGCTCAAAGCATAGATCTCATCATCATCTTCGAAGTCTTTCTTGCTTCGACGCGGCAAACTAGGCCAAGGACGAGATTGGAAGCTTTCAAATAAGTCTTGGTAGGTCATCTGGTCTAAGCCCTCGACTAGGCCAGACACCTGTTTAATTTGTAATTGCAGACCAGCTTCCGACATTTTCTCAAAACCAGGCGCTAAGTAGCGGGGCAAGTCATTATCAATACGGATCAAACGCGCCTTGATGTCAGCTAATTGCCGGTGGATCTCGGGTTTCACAGCTTCCTGGAAGAGAGGCGATTGGTCATAGGAGTCAGCCGTATGGTAATAAGCCAGCAATGACTCTAGCCAAGCCTTAGGATCAGCATGGGACCGGGCCTTGTCATAGAGGTCAAAGATCAACTGGTCAATGCCCTCATCGCGCCGGCCATCACTGAAATTCTCGGCAACTAAGAGATAAGCCTCATCATTGCTCGCTAAGCGCTCCTCCTTCAGCCGCTGCCAAACTTCATCTTTAATCAAAAAATTCTCCGTCACATCCGTCACCAGGCGGTAGTTAGGATCCATCTCGATTAAATAATAGAAGCGCTGGATAACTTGCCGGCAGAAAGCATCGATAGTAGAAATATGAGCCTGACTGACCTGGCCTATTTGTACGGTTAAGTGGCGGCGCAGGTCTTCATCCGTGGCTTGGTTAATAGCCATCTTGAGTTCTGCTTCAATCCGGTCCTTCATCTCACTGGCTGCTAATTCTGTAAAGGTTACCACGAGGAAGTCGAGCAGCTGATAGCCACGTTTTAATTTTTGGAGGATGCGTTCCACTAAAACCCGGGTCTTCCCTGACCCGGCAGAGGCTGCGACCAGTAGATTATCCCCCTCCTGGTAGGTAGCCTGCCATTGTTCAGGCGTCTGCCGATCCCCTTCGCTCTGCAAGGGCAGCTCAGTCAGACGCTTAGGATCTTTCATCATCTAAAGCTCCTTTCTCTTCAAGTGCTTGCTGGATTTCTTGGAAGAAGGTCTGGCGGTCATTAGCCGTCAAGCCCCAATCCCGGTAGCGGTTGCCCCCATCAACTGGATCAAAACAGGCAATCGCATTCAGTGGGTACTGGAGGGACGGAATATAGAGACTTTCCTTATCCTGGCGCAAGGGAGCCAGTGCAATCTCGCCTTCTAGGATAGCTTGAGCGGTCTGACGGATCTTGTCATCAACAAAGTCTAAGAGCCAGGTCCATTCCTGGCGGTTTAAGCCGTAAGCATCTTTCTTTAGGACAAAATTTTTATTCCATTTATAAGGATAGCTGAGTGAGCTCTCTTTTTCATCGGTTGTCGGATCGATCGCTTGAAGCAGGTCCAGATCAGCCAAATAATAGCCCGTTAATTGATAATTTTTAGGCATGGTTTCTAAGGCCGTTCCTTGAAAATCGGCTTCTTTTTTGATGGGACGGACTTGGTCAGACACAAGCTGGTGGAAGGTGCCAAAAACTTCTGCCCCCTCTCCTCCTTGGTCAGCCCTTAAAGCTACTTGGGCATAGGCAAAGAGTTGAAGGGAGAGGCCTTCATAGATATGCCGGAATTGGTAAGACTGCTTAGACGATTTATAGTCCACCACTTGCAGGTAGTCGATCCCTTCATACTGCCAAGTATCTAAGCGGTCGATTCGGCCCCGCAAGAAGACTGACTGTCCCTCAGTTAGGCTAAGCTCATAAGCCGGCAGGTTGTTCTGGGAATTACCCGCTAAACCAAAAGATAATTCATTCGCCCGAATCCGCGGCTTAGTTACCCGCTGTTGGCGAATGATTTGTTGGATCACTTGGTAGAGCGTCCGGTTGAGAGAGTGGTTCATCCAGCTAAAACGCGCACTGGTTGTAAAAATGGTATTGGCCTCATCTTCGAGAGCTTGGGCCACCAAATCTTTCAACAAGCTATAAACTCGGTCGGCACTTAAATCTTCTATCGCGATCCGGTCCTTTAGCACACGGTCAAAGAAAGCCTGGAGGAGGCCATGGTAGTAGTTCCCGGTCTGAATGGGATCGAGCTGCATCCGCTCCCTTTCCCTTAGTCGTAAACCGTAGACCAGGTAATAAGAGAAGGGATCCTTATTAAAAAGTTCCAACTGCGAAACAGAAGTAAACAAGGGTTGACCATAGAGGGCTTGGGCTAAGTCGGCAGGCAAGTTTTTGACCTGGTTACTATAATCAAGACCCGCTAAGACCTTCTTAATCTCTGGATGGGTCTGGCGGAGGGCCTTAACTTGTTGGTAGAGGGAGGCGTAGCTAGCCGGCAGTTGCTCACGGCGCATCTTAGCCAGGGAGAGCTTGCTGGCCAGGTGGTGAACTTGGCTGCGCCAATTGCCCAGGTGAACCTCTTCATGGGCCTGGAGCACTAAGTTTTGCGAACTATGGAGCTTCTCTTCTAAGCCATAAGCTTGGCGCACTTGGTCTAAGAAAGGCGAAATATTCGAAGTCTTCTCCCCTAATTCATTATAGGGATAGCTGATGTAGAGCTTGTTATAGGCCGATAAAAAAGTCTTGTAAGCAATGAAAGCTTCATTCAGCGTCTTTTGTCGGGTCGAGGCAGCTAGTGATTGCAGGTCCGTCAAGCCCTGGCTAATCATATCGCGGTCTTCATCACTGAAGAGGCTGTGGTTCTCATATTGGCGGGGCAGACTTTGCCGAGTTAGTCCCAGGACAAAAGTTACCGGCTTAGCACTTGAACGCTGGCTATCCAAGCCTGAGATGCTCACACTATCTAGGCTAGGCGGCACAATACTGTACTTCGCTTCGCGGAAAGCTACCTGGATGAGGTCGAAGAAGAGCTCCACCGAAAAGTCTTCCTCAGCAAAAAGTAAGACATATTCATCCAAAATCTGGACAAACTCTTGCCAGGCTTGCTCATGATGGCGGGCCAGTTCCAAATCCCCCGCATCAATCAGATCATCACGCCAATTTAGAACTTGTTGAGGGATTCCCAATTTTTCCAAAGTGCGGTAGAAAGTCGTTAGAGCCTCCTTTGTTGGTAAGGAAGATTCCCAAGTCTTAAAAAGCGGATCCAGACTGTTAAAGAGGAAATTTTTCAAGCGATTAGCCTCTTCTTCAATCACTTGATCAGCCTCTCGGGCAATCTTTTGCCCCTGGTCATCCAGCTCTAAGTAGGACCACTCATAGTCGGACTGCCAGAAGCGCCGCCCCTCATAGCCATTCTTGAGAACCACATTCTCAGTCTGATCTACCACCCGGCGAAAAGCCTTTTGGCCGTTTTGTCGGTCCTCAGCCTCCAAGTAAGCAAGCGGCATTAAGAGCTCACTGCGCAAGAGGTTAAAGACATCCTGATAGCGCCAATTATAGCGCCAAATTCGATACAAGCTATCCAAGAAACGTGACAAGGGATGCCGCTGCATACTTTCGGCATTGTCAATAAAATAAGGGATTTCATTCTGTTCTAAATAGGGCAGGATTTGATAACGATACTTGTCCACATCGCGCGTCAGAATTTGGATATCTTTGTAGCGGTATCGGCCACTAGCCACCAATTGGTAAATCTTATTGGCTACTTGCTCGCTCTCTACATAAGGCGACTCACACTTCCAGATCTCTAGATGATTCGCTAAGTCAGCTGTTCCCTTAGGCTCATTGGGCTGCCCCTGACGGTTACGTTGACGCAGGTATTCATCCAGCCCAGCAAAAGCTGGCGCATAAGCTGTATTGGGGCCCGCAAACTGGTCATCTGCCACGGGAATATCATGGCTCTTGGCTAAAGCGTAAACTTGATGGTAAGCCTCTCCTGTAATGGTAAAAAGATCATCCCAAGCTGGCCCCGACTGGCGGTAGGCCCGGTCCGCTGTCAGAATGACTTCGAGCTTGGGGACCTTAAGGAGGAAGGCCTCAATAACCTGCAACTGCCGCGCTGTAAAGCGGTAAAAGCCATCAATAACCACCCTCACCTGGCTCATGTCTTCTGACCGGATATATTCATCGAGAGCTTGGTAAACGGCATGGCTAGCCAAAGTAAAGCGCCCCTGCTCAGCCTCATAGGCGCGGTAAATCATAGCTAATTCCTTTAGCTTATCCACTTGGCGAGCTTTTAATGAGGAGACCTGGGGATCTTCCTGGGCTAAGATTTCATCTAAAGAATCGGGATCGATATTCCCCATTTCCAATTCAT
Organism: Aerococcus sp. UMB1112A; assembly: GCF_030230715.1. Taxonomy (NCBI): domain Bacteria; kingdom Bacillati; phylum Bacillota; class Bacilli; order Lactobacillales; family Aerococcaceae; genus Aerococcus; species Aerococcus sp. UMB1112A. The sequence goes on from NZ_JASPDS010000002.1 coordinate 108,992, forward strand.
GGAAAAGATCAGCCAGTTCGGATAGAAAACCAATTTTATTGAATTCGCCCCGGTAAAGTTTAAGCTCATCGAATAAATCATGGAGAACCTTCCGCAAGAGCATCATGGTCCCCACAGAGGACAGGGCTTGCTTGTCATGGGGCCAGTCTGCCTTGAGCAAAAGCCAGGCTAGACGTTCGAAGCTCATCACCTGGAGCCGCATCATCCCACTCGCCCCATCGCTTACTTCTTCCCCCTTAGCCAGACCTTGGATAGCTTCCAGGACCTGGACTTCCATATCGAACTTCATATGGTCAGGCACCAGGTAGAAGATTTGACGGTCGGGATGGTTCCTTAAGTCAGCCACAATATCCGCATAGACCGCCGACTTATCAGAATAAGTATCGGTCATACGCAGGAAATGCAAGGTCATGCTAAACCTCCTTACTTAATTGGTCATAGTCTTTAGCTAAAGAAACAATGGCTAAGATCACTTGAATGGCTTTCTCCATGGTTTGCACCGACACATATTCATAGCGCCCATGCATATTCTCTCCGCCAGCAAAAATATTTGGCGTAGGCAGGCCGCGATAAGTCAGGATAGAGCCATCTGTTCCCCCACGAACCGCTTCAATATCCGCTTCGATTCCCACAGCCTCAAAGGCCTTCTCTGCGAGATGGACAGGCCGCATATCTTCAGCCAGGATGCTGCCCATATTATAATATTGGTCGGCCAGGTCGACCTTAACGACTTCTTGGTCAAAACGATTGTTGAAATCTTTTTCTAGGGCCAAGATTTTATCTTTCTTAGCTTCAAAAGCCTCACGATCATGGTCGCGGATGATATAGGCGGCCTCAGCTTCTTCGACCGTTCCCGACAAGGATAAGAGATGGTAAAAGCCTTCCCGACCTTCTGTTTTTTCTGGGCGAGCCCCTTCAGGTAGAGCCGCGTGGAAGTCCATAGCAACTTGTAGGGCATTAATCATCTGGTCCTTGGCTGTTCCAGGATGGACATTTTTACCAAAGAAGTGCAATTGAGCGCTAGCCCCATTAAAGGTTTCATATTGTAATTCGCCAAGCGGTCCCCCATCCATGGTATAGGCGAAGTCGGCAGCCAAACGTTCCACATTGAAGCGTGTAGCTCCCATGCCGATCTCTTCGTCGGGTCCAAAGGCTAATTTAATATCGCCGTGCTTAATTTCTGGATGCGCCATCAAATAGAGGGCTGCTTCAATAATTTCCACAAGTCCTGCCTTGTCATCAGCCCCCAAAAGAGTGGTCCCATCGGTAGTGATCAAGGTCTCACCAAGGTAGTTCTTTAAGCTAGGAAAAACTGCTGGGTCCAGGCTATAAGAGCTGTTGCCTAGGGGAATGACGCCCCCATCATAATCTTTCACCACTTGTGGTTGGATGTTCTCAGCGTTGAAGTCAGCTGTATCCACATGGGCAAAGAAGGCAATCACAGGGTAAGCATGGTCAGGATCATTGCTTGGCAGCAAGGCCGTCACATAGCTATCATCGCTATGATATGCCACATCTGATAGGCCGAGCTCCTTCAACTCTTCCGCTAAGTCTTTGAGAAAAACGACCTGTCTTTCCGTAGAAGGGATTTGATCCTCACAACTTTCATCTGAACGAGTATTAATCTTGGCATAACGAACAAAACGATCGATAATATTTTGGTAAGAGATTTCTTCAGTCATTTGACTTCCTCCTTAGTAAACAAAAGTAAAAGGATCCGTATTTAATTGGCTGCTAGCATAAGCTAGGGACCAATCTTCTTCTTCGATCCAAGCCGCTAGGACTTGAGCCAACTTATCCTTGCAGATAGACTCCATATGGTGGCCAGGATCAATCACATTCAAGCGGTTGGCTATCATATCATGCCCCGTATGGTAGGAAACATCTGCGGTAATATAAACATCCGCACCCTTGGCTATGGCATAGGGATACTCATCAGCCCCAGAGCCACCAAGCACCGCCACCCGTTCCACTTCTTGGTCCCAATTCCAGACCACAGCCCGCAAGGCATCGACTCCTGTCCGCTCCTTCACTAAGTCTACATAATCTCTAAAGGGCATAGGAGTCTTCAATCGACCAACCCGGCCGATGCCTAGAGCCTGTCCCTTATTAGCTAAAGGAAGCAGATCAATCACTGCTTCTTCATAAGGATGGAGTTGGCGAGCTAGGTCTAAAGCAGCTGACAGCTCAGATTGGCTAACCAGGAAAGAGAAGACAACTTCATCAACAGAGGTTTCTTCCTGAGCTGAACCAATATAAGGTTGAGCCTGGTCCAAGGGCCGGAAATGCCCCTGCCCCTTAGAAGTAAAGGAAACCTGGTCATAGTTGCCAACCTGGCCGTAGCCAGCCGCAAAGATAGCTGCCTGGTAGTCCGCTAAGTTTTCTTGGGGCAGGTAAACCTTGATACGGTAATTTTTATCTTCCTGGTAGCCGTATAAGACCTCGGTATCTACAATATCGTAAGCCTCTGCCAGCCAGTCGTTCATACCTCCCCAGGCCGCATCGAGGTTGGTATGGGCTGCATAAACCGCAATACCGTGCCGAACCAACTCAGCATACATGGCTTGCTGGGGATCATCTTCAGTTAGCCGTTTAGGCGCCTTAAAGATGGGCGGATGGTGGGCGAGAATCATATCGCAATCCTTTGCAATTGCCTCCTCAACCACTTCTGGACGCACATCCAGTGTCAAAAGTACTTTGTGAATTGCCTGGTCCAAAAAACCAAAATGCAAGCCCACTGGATCTTTCCCCAAAGCTAGGGACTCAGGGGCAAAACTTTGAAACTTTTGAACGATATCTCTAACAGTTACTTTAGTCATCTTTAATCTCCTCCTCCATTATGCGGATCTGCTCTTCAATTAATTCTTGGTAGTGTTTAAAACTCGCCTGCTTCTCCTGGTTTGTCGATTGCCTTAAGGATTGGTTAATACCTTTCGCATGCTTCAGTCGGCGGTAGAGTTTTTTATGGAAAACTTCTGGATTAGAAGCCTTGGTAAAGGGACCAAAAACGAGGGCCTCTTCACTTAAAGAAGGAACACTTTCGCTATAATCAGCCACAATAATTTCATAAATTTTTTGATTTTCTTCTAAAATATACTCTGTCGTAATCTGATAGTGGTTGGTTTCCAACCAGCGCCGCAATTCCGCCTCTCCCACATTGGGCTGGAGAACCAAACGCGGACCTTGGTCTAATTTCCCTTGGGCCTGGCCAGCTGCCAGTATGTCCACAATCAATGAACCGCCCATCCCTGCAATGACAATGCAGCTTATCCGATCGCTTGCTTGAATAGCAGCTAAACCATCGGCTAGGCGAACTTGGATACAATCGGCTAAGCCACGCGCCTGAACGGTAGCCAAACTCGACTGGTAAGGCCCCTCGGCAACCTCCCCACAAACTGCAGCCTCTACACGGCCAGCTGCCACTAAATAGCTAGCAAGGTAGGCATGGTCTGAACCAATATCAGCCAATCGTGCTCCCTGAGGAACATAGTCCGCAACCTTAGCTAGACGTTTCGATAAATGTTCACTTGTCATATAGTCTCTCCCTATCGCAAAAAGATTTACTTTCATTATACCATTAATTGACTTGCCATAAATCTTTAGGAATCTGTCATTTGCTCAAATACAAGAATCTAATAAAAATTTATTTGCAGCTCTTTGTATTTTTGAGTCAACCAGGCCTCATTCAACTATCTTACTCTAAATTTAAAAAAACATTTTACAAAGTCCCGTAAAAGGTCTATAATAGGAATATCGTTTCGCTGGATTAGCTCAGTTGGTAGAGCATCGCATTCGTAATGCGGGGGTCACAGGTTCGAATCCTGCATCCAGCATTTTGTGCAATCTAATAGACCCTATTAAACCCTAGTAAAACACCCCGAAAACTATACATTTGCTATAACTTTTTTATCACCAACTCACGTAGCGCAAGGCTTTCAAGATTAATTTGCTATAACTTTGTAAACAATAGGCTTTGTATATCATATTTATATTAAATGTAAAAAGAGGAGGCTAATACAGTCTCCTCTTTTTTGTATACATAATAAAATACACGCAACCATAGACTGAGGCCTTAAGAAAGTTTGCGCTTTAATTTCTTCACATGCTATGGTTACGTGCAAACTAAGTATAACATATTTAGTTGATAACTTGCAACCATGATGGCACAAATCGATACATTCTCATTTAAACAAAATATACTAAAACAAATGTCAACCTATATATATATTTTAAGTTGACATTTGTTGTTCTTTTAATTATACTTTAAACATCAATAAACATGAGGTGTCAATGAATGAATAACAAAAGAAGTAAAGACCTGACAAGCATTGCCATTATGATTGCTATTATCATTGTTTTAGGGCTCTTCCCCCCTATCCCTCTTGGTTTTTTACCAGTACCGATTGTCCTGCAGAACTTAGGAATCATGCTCTCCGGATCCCTACTCGGGGCGAAAAAAGGCAGTGCAGTGGTGGCAGGTTTTCTGATCCTAGCAGCCATTGGTTTTCCAGTTTTAACTGGTGGCAATGGTGGTCTTCAAGCTTTCTATGGACCATCTTCTACCTATCTCTTCGCTTATCTCATGACAGCCTTCCTTATCGGCCTTGCCCGGGACCGTCAACTTCTTAGTCAGGATCGTCCCCTCTTTGTCCAATACTTGGCTATTTGGATCCCTGGCGTCTTGCTCACTAATCTCGTCGGTGCGATTGGAATGAGTCACTTCGGCAATATGCCCTATCTAACTGCCGCTGCCAGTACACTCGTTTTCTATCTTGGCGACTCGATTAAAGCTTTCCTAGTTCTCATCTTAGTCAAAAGGCTCGATAAGCTTGCTATTTTTAAATAGGCCCGACCTTTGCGAAAAATCAACTAGCGATTCTATTATGGAATCGCTTTTTTAATTAATTTTAAAACTGAAAAGAGCCCCACTACTGAGGCCCTTATCAATTACTTATATTTATTCAAGGTGTACTTCCCGGTTAAATAAAGCCAGCTTCTTTAATTGCTTCTTTTGCTTGATCTTCTTTGGCTTCGTTAACCATAACTACTGGACCTGTACAGCCCATACCACTTTCAGCATAGATTCCAGCTTTCCAGCAAGCTTGTACGGCTTCTTCAAGATCTAAGACATCGATCCCAGCAATGGATACTGAAACAATTTCTTTTTCTGGAGCTGAAACTTCTTCTTCAGCTGCTGGACTAGACTTAACTTGTAGGTCATCACGGATTTGATCAAGACCTGCTTTTTTAGCTGCTGCATATTCCTGTTCGCTAATCGCAATCAGGTCACCTTTAGCCACTTCATAAGCATAGGTCAGAGCGTTCTTAATGACATTAGCTCCGGATGCGCGAGATACGATACAAATATTGAATTCATAGCCCTCTCCGATACTAGGACCATAGCCATAACCAGTTGCTTCATAACTCCCACCAGTGTTAAAGGCCGAGAACATTTTCATCAACAAGTTACCCGTTAAGGTATCGGTGACAACAACATCAACCGCTGCTTGTAGGAGGTCGTTTCCTCGCAGGATAGCGCCCCCATCAGCACGTTTAGATTCACCAAATGTGAATTCATAGCCCTTAGATTGGAGCTCTTTCAAGGAACGTTCAACCTTATTAGCTCCATCAACGTTCAGAATACCAAGTGTTGGCTTGTCATAGCCACAAGCTTTAGCTGCTGTAATCCCATTAATAGCATTCAGAACCATGGCCTCTTCACGGTTTGTAGCTGTTGTACCCGTTGTCGTCGCAATGAAAACATCCTTGCCATTAGCAGGCGCTTGAACACGTCCTACTGTGGATACCCCAATAGGAAAAGCATGGTGCAAGGTCACACAGCCTTGGATGGTCCCATCAGCTAAGAGTTCTTCTACCTTATCTGAAACACTCTGCTCGTCATCCGCTTGATAGAGTTCATATTGGTCGGTCCAGTCGTAAGCTGAACCAATCAAAACGAGGTCGAATAAGTTGTCTTTTTTAGCAGCCTCAGCCGCTTCTTTCATGACTTGGTCGCCATGTTCTGAACCATTAATGGTCAAACCAATTTTAATTTTTGGCCCCATTTGACCGCTTTCTAGAGCATCAGCTAATTCTTCAAAGACTTCTTTAATCGTTGATTTTACTTGTTCTGACATTGTCACACCTCCTACTCTTCCGAAAGGTTTGCTGCAAAGTCACGTAAAGCATTAGCAAGTTCGGATTTCACAGCTTCTTTGAAGTCCGTATTCTTAGCTTCTTCGACTTCTCCACTATTCCGCTCAACAATAACAGATAGACCGTCGAAGAGGTTGGTCATACGGCCTAAGAAAAGGGAGCCTTTACCGATGATCATAGCACGGTTCTTGTCACCGCTAGTTAAATCTTCAATAGCAAAGCCTAAGTATGGCACACCTGAAGGAATGTGACCCTGAGTTGGTGCCCAACCCGGAATTCCTTTTTCTTTTAAGAAGTTTGGAAGTTCAGAGCGTTCGAGTTCTTTACGCATAACCCCTAAAGCACCGATCATTTTCACGTTAGCTTCTGGCACATTACCTGCCCCTGCTGGAACAGTGATATCAGGATTTTGCATTTCAGAAGAATAAACATCGATATCATTAACAGAAAGGCCTGCATGGTCTAAGGCATCCCCTACTAAAGCTGTCATTACTTTTTGAGGACTCGAACCGCTTGAAACCGTGTGTTTACCGATTAAGTCAGTATGTAGAATTGGTGACTTGCCATCATTTTCCCCTACAAGAACTGCGAATCCACCAACTACATCTTCTAGGATCGGCATGTCTTTTTCGACGTGAGACTTACCATTCATCCCTAATTTCGCAGTAGATCCCCCAGCCACAACAACCACGTTTTTATGGGTACCTGCTGCTACCATTGATGCCGCTGAAACTAAGGCGTGGGTTGGCGCTGCACAGAAGCCGCGGACGTCTGAACCAGAAGCATTAGCACAGCCACATTTTTCAGCGATTGACTTGGCAAAGTTCCCCCCACCGCGTTGGTTAATATCACCGCAGGCTTCTTCAGAGCACTCAATAACATAGTCAACATCTTCTGGATTAATATCTGAATCAGCAAGTAAGTGGCGCAATGATAAGATACCTGACGCCTTAACGACTAGGTTTTCAAGCATGGTATGAGCATTTAAGTTCACATCGTATTCATGTGCTCGGTGAACACAGCCAACTAGTTTATCTTCATAGTAAAGAGGCTCAGCTTCAAATTCGTCAATATGTTTTTCAATATTCTCAATTGTATCTACTTGTTTAATGCTGTCAGCATCTTCTTTGAACAATTCATTGTCCTTAAGCGCTGCTTTTACTTCTTCAGCAAAAGATTCTTCTAAGAAGACTAATTCAAAAACATCGGCAATTTCTAATAAGCCGTAGAATTCCTTTTCAGGTAAAATTTCCCCAAAGCGGCCGTGGCGCTTACCTTCTACGGGCTTGTCATACCAAGGAAATTCAAGTTCAGATAACTCATCTGGAGTCATGTTCCCGATATAAACTTGGTTGGGCGCATAGTTAACCACTTCTTCATAGGAGCGGATATGTTCTGGAGCTTTCTTCAAATATTCGCTATCAGGATTAACCAAACGTTCGGTTGTTTGGGTGGAACCATTTGCCATAATCATATCAGGAGTATGTACTAACACATAACCCGCTGCTTTTAAACTTGCATAATTCATTGTCATTCTCCTATCTTTTAAGTCGATTTCTAGTAAGCGCATTCAAAATGCGCCAAAAATTTTTTCCTTACGCCTTATGTTACGTTTTTCACAATTAAAGAAATGATATGCTCTCTTACTGGATAAGCTAAGAAATAAAAAATGGGCACCGGTGTGACAGATTCACGCCGGTCACCCATTTTAAAAAAATACTTTAAAATTGTAGTGATAATCTTAGTATTTAGAGAACTGATCGCGAATTGATGTCATCTCTTCACAAATAGCGTCGACATCCAATACCATTTCCATCATTCCGATTTGATCATCGTAAACATCTTCATTTACGGATTCTTTGAACTCTGGTTCTACTGCATGGCAGAATGCCAGACCTAATTGTACTCCTGTCAATGGGCCTGCATAAGTCGGGTCACCGTTGGTTACGGTTTCAGCTGCTAGACCAGCAGATTCTGCTTCCGCACCACCAATTAACACGATAAGGTTTTCAGGGCCATGTTTTTCAGCTGCTTCTTTAACTCTGCGTTGATTTTCCAAATCCATTGCTCCCGCAGCCGTTCAGACAAAGCACTCCGTAGATGAAAAAATAACTTCTGCTGGTGTATCCGCTAAACATTCTTCCATAGCTTCGCCAGGAATACCGTCACGGTCACCAATGATAAGAACTTTTTTGCCGTTCCAATCAATAGCCATATCAATTCCTCCTTTAAAACTTGGTTCCAATAATTAATCACTCCAAATAGTCATTAACTATGTGAACCATTAAATTATCTTACAATCTTATTATAACGTCCTATTTGAAAATGTCAACTTTTTCATCCATAAAACTTGGGTAAATTGTTTTATTGACCTTAAAGAAAGGGCTTAACTTTTAGAAAAGAGATCTTTTAAACAAGCTGTAATCAAAGCGTTTTCTCCTTCTTGAAGAGTTCTGACATCAAAAGAAAGCAAGCCATCATTCAAACGCGCAATAATATGGTCAGGGCTGAGCCGCAGTTGTCTTTCAAGTTCCGTACCGGAATAATCAGCATGTTGGAGACTAACCAAAGCTGTGTCAAGATAGACACCAGGGAAGGCCCCACCCCCAACCTGGGATTTTCCAGCAATCACTTTGACATCAAAGCCGACTTCCAACTGATCAATCTCATTCTTTAACTGCTCTGCCTTGGACCACAGCTCTTCTTGTGAAGCTCTAATCATAGCTAGGGTTGGAATTTCCGTTAAGGCGCGATCTTTGTCTAAATAAAGGCGCAAACTTGCTTCAAGCGCAGCAATAGACATTTTGTCTGTTCGTAAGGCTCTCAAGAGGGGATGTTTCTTTAATCGATCAATATAAGTCTTTTTGCCGGCAATAATCCCTGCCTGGGCTCCGCCCAATAATTTGTCCCCGCTAAAGCTCACCAAGTCATAGCCCGCTTCAATCATCTCCGAAACAGTAGGTTCATAGGGTAAGCCAAATTCTTGCATATCGACTAATAAACCACTCCCTAAATCATTAAAGATAGGCAGGTCATTTTTCTTGGCTAAAGCAACTAGGTCCTCATCTGAGACGGCTTCCGTGAAACCGATCAAACGATAATTAGAGGTATGGACTCTCAAAATAGCCCCCGTATCCTCTGTAATTCCCTCCGCATAGTCTGCAATGTGGGTCTTATTGGTCGCACCAACTTCAGCTAAGTAGGCCCCACAGCTGCGGATGACATCCGGGATACGGAAGGCACCTCCAATCTCTACGAGCTCGCCCCGTGAAATCAGGACTTCTTTGCCTTGCGTTAAAGCGGTTAGCATTAATAGGACGGCTGCTGCGTTATTGTTGACTAAAAGGGCATCTTCTGCCCCTGTCAATTCGACAATAATTTGACGGATATGTTGGTAACGGCTGCCTCGGTGGCCCTCTTCTAGATCATATTCAAGGTTGCTATAGCTTTGTGCTGCCTTAACCACTTCATCCACTGCTTCATCAGCCAAGAGAGAGCGTCCGAGATTAGTATGGATTACGGTACCAGTTGCATTAACCGTACGCTTCAAGCTAGATTCATAAATAGCTTCTAAACGTTTTTCCCCGCGCTTGAGGATATCAGCTTCACTAATGACTAAATCTTCTCCGGCTAGGATTTTTGTGCGAATGTCATCCAAACTTTCTTCCAAACATCTCTTTATCAGATAGTGGGGATAGCTTTCTTGCCAGTCATCAACTTGATCGAGACTGAGCAAGTGATTCATTGCAGGTAGATCGGATAATTTAGATTTCATATAGCCTCCTTTTTATTTCAAGATACGGACATCGCCTTGACGTTTGGTAATACCTTCTTTATCTAAATGTTCTAGAAGTTTTAACGCATATTTCCGGCTGGTTTGGAATAAGTCCCGGCATTCTGCTAAGGAAATACTTCCATTAGCGCTAATATGATCTTTGATTTTTTGGACGGCTTGCTGGTAGATCTCCATATCTAGGTAAGTATAGCGGTCTAATTGGAAAACCTGGTCACCGACTAGCATATTTAAAAGATCATAATAAGCTGGATCTTCATGGGTCAATTCTTCTACTTCTGGTGGCGCCATTGCGCTTTCCTTGAGCACCTTAAGAATTTCTTCTTTGATCTTCTCTTCTTCACCCGTTAATTTAATTTCAAAATCAGCTAAGCGGATAATATCATCTTCGAGCTTAATCTTCCCATCAGATTCTAATTGCTTAGTAATGGTATCCAATTCTTTAGCCGGCAACTTTTTAAACTGCGAACGAAATTCTTCAATCGGCATCCCTCGACGTAAACTTTCTTTATCGTGGTAGTGAGCCAATTTTTCACACATCTCATCAGCCAAGTCCTGGTAACGATCAACAGCCATATAGAAATGACCAAAACCTAGCAGTTGTCCCTCTTCTAACAAGTCATCGACAATTTCTTGGCAGGAAGTCATCGGTAGATTGAGATAGTCACTCATTTCCTTAACACTGCTTAAGCCATGAGCTCGGTGTTTCATGAAATCCATTAGAATATCTGCTGTATCGCCCTCTTCTTTAATCTTAAGGCTTTCAATGACTTCATCGTTAAAGCGTTTGTGCTTCTTAGGACTTGGATCTAAGACAAAGCCACCCCCTATGGTATAAACGGGTGAATAGGAACGAATAATAAAGCGATCATCTTTTTTAACGGCCAATTGCTCTTCTAAGCGCAATTGGACAAAGGCTTCTTCACCAGGCATGATAGCGCCCACACCTAGGGGCACAATACGCGCCAGCACTTCTCGAGTTCCGATATTCAAATGGACACGGTCCCAGAGTTCAATCATTTGGTCCGAATCTTCTAAGCACTTCAATTTCACATCGAGCATCCATGACAGTTCCAGTGGCCCAGCTGAAAGCACATCGCCTCTTGAAATCTCGTCTAAACTTAATTTAGTTAGATTTAAAGCCGTCCGATTGCCCGCGTGAGCCACCTCTTGGTCTTCTTCATGGATTTGAATAGTACGAACCTTAGTTTTTTGTCCACCAGGATAAACCGTCAGCTCGTCCCCAACATGGATTTTTCCCTCAATCAAAGTCCCCGTGACCACTGTCCCAAAACCTTTAACAGAGAAGGCCCGGTCCACATTCATCCGGGCAGGCAGGTCAAGGTTGTTGCTTTCCAGATGTTCACACTTCTCAGTAATCAGCGTACGCAATTCCTCAACCCCATAACCTGTCACCGCATCTGTTTCAACAATTGGTGCATCTTCAAGTACCGTGCCCTTAAACTGTTCATGGATATCTTCTTTAACGATTTCAAGCAAGTCGGGATCAACACCATCCACCTTCGATAAGGCAATAATAAAATCTTCTAAACCGAGCAAAGTTAATATATCAATGTGTTCTCGGGTCTGTTGCATAATCCCTTCGTTAACATCAATGACCAAGAGAGCAAAGTCAATCCCAGATACTCCAGCTACCATGTTCTTAATAAAGCGTTCATGGCCGGGTACATCGACAATCCCTAGACGTTCTCCATTGGCTAAGTCCATATAGGCAAAGCCCAAGTTAATCGATAGGCCCCTTTTTTTCTCTTCATCTGTTGTGTCGGTTTCGATACCAGTTAAGGCTTTAATTAAAGTCGTCTTCCCGTGGTCAATATGACCAGCAGTTCCCATGACATATTTTTCCAAAGCGTCCCCCCCTAATTCCAATCTAGCGCTGTGTATTGTTTGGACCGTCCTTCACCTTCAATAAGATATAAACCAGTTCCTTTCCTTCTTTCCTGGGAGAAAAACTGGTTTATGTCTTCGAAATTTGTATTTTTAATGCGTAGGGCTAAGCCACAAGCTGCAGAAATCGATTCAGGAGTAGGAACTAAGCGGGCCGAAAAGCCCGCTTCTTTAAATTCCTTTTCACCTTGCATAGCAGCTTGAGCGCCCTTAAAAGTTAGTAAAAAAATCGTCATAAGCTGACTTAAGGTTGAACGAGACGGTCATAAGAGTACATATTTTTAACTATTTCGGTCATATTGGAAATTTCACCAATTGCTACCTTGTCTTCTAGTTCAAAATAGTTGACACAAGTCCCACAAGTACCAATCCAAACGCCTTTGTCAGCTAAAAGTTCTAAATCTTCTACCGTATCAGCGCCTTTTTCAACCAGTAAAGCCCCAGTGTTATAGAATAAAATCTTTTCGGGTAAGCTTTCTTGTTCCGTTAAGTTATGGATAAAAGCTTTCATTAAAGTTTTGCCCAGTTCTGGATCGCCGTGGCCCATTTCATTACTTGATACAACGACAATATACTTTTCACTCATTTACAGTCTTCCTTTCCTATTCATAAAGTACTTACTCAACAATGATGGCATGACTATCTCTTTCCACAAAATGCCCCACTTGCCAAGCAGAAACACCAGCAGCTTCTAGGCTAGCCATAAATTCCTTAGCCTTATTCTGAGACAAACTAATTAATAGGCCGCCCGATGTTTGTGGATCATACAAGATATCTGCCAATAAAGCATCCTCTGCTTTAATCAAAATATCCTTACCGAAGTGGTTTAAATTGCGTCCAGCACCACCCGTCCGGATGCCTTTTTTAGCACATTCAAGGGCTTCTTCAATATAAGGGACGGCTGAAGCATCGATTTTGGCTGTCAGGTTAGCCTCCACCATTTCCATAAGGTGGCCTAGGAAACCAAAGCCCGTCACATCGGTACAAGACGAGATTGGGAAATCCTCCATCACTTCTGCTGCGTATCTATTTAGAGTGCGCATAGATTCCACTGCCTCATCAAAGGCAGTTTGGCTACACTCCCCTTTATTGTGGGCTGAGGTAATAATACCGACCCCTAATTTTTTAGTGAGGAAGAGAACATCCCCCGCCTGTGGTTGGTTATTTTGTAAAATGCGTTCAGGACTAACCAAACCCATTACGGATAAACCATATAAAACAGAATCATTATGGATCGAATGGCCCCCAGCGAGAACCCCGCCAGCTTCTTGAACTTTTTCAGCGCCACCTTGCATAATCTTTTCTAAATCAGCGAAGGATTTGTTGCGTGGATAACCGACAATATTCATTGCTGTGGCAACGCGACCACCCATCGCATAAACGTCACTCAAGGCATTTGTAGCTGCAATTTGACCGAATAAATAAGGGTCATCAACAACAGGTGGGAAGAAGTCCAAGGTCTGAATAGCAGCGACATCATCGCTAATCCGATAAACTGCTGCATCATCCGCAGAATCGTAGCCTACCAAAAGCTGGTCATCATGGTTTTTAGGTAGCTGGCTTAGCATCTCTGAAAGGTGTCCCGCACCTATCTTAGCGCCTCAGCCCCCACAAGTTTCTAATTTATCTTCTTCGTATTTCTTTTGATCGACCATTGCATCAACTCCTTGATTAATTTTTCTTAAGGCTAACAGTCTATTTATGAGTGAATAGCCTGTCTCATGTATAATTTACCACTTTTTTGCCTTAGACTCAAACGAATCACTTTGCTTTTTGTGATTCTTTTAATAAATTTTCGATACTTTTTTAACTGGCAAAAACCTTTTTTAGTAAGGGGTTTCTTTATTATCTCATCTTCAATTTAAATGCTTTTATATGATAAAGCGATTGAATAATATTTATTTCGTGTTACAATAACTATGTGAATGATTATGTTTGCGCATAATCGCGATTTATTAAAGAAATTTTATAACTCACCTATAAAATTTTCATGGAGGTTTAATCATGAACGAAAATAGTTATCTAAAGCGTCGTGCACGTTGACCAGATTTGTGAACAAGTTTGTTAGCGTTTTTTCTACCTTTCAATTCTTGAAGGGCTAAATTTAAATTTTGAGAGGTATATATGCAAATTATTACAAACAATCCACAAGTCAAAGAAAAGATCTCTGCTCCTTCATTAAGGTTACGTTTTGTCGATGGCGAATATCGTGATGTTTTGGAGAAAGCTAGGGAGGTAGTCGTTGACGAGAAGGTTTCCTTACTAACTCATCCCCTAAGCAGCAGTTTGAAACCCAATGAAACCTTTTATAAGTCAATCGCCCTAACTGATAAAGCGAAAGCAGCTATCGATCTAGAAAGTCTTGAAATGATGGAAAATGCTATTTCAGTATATGATAAATTTTCTGCACAAGAAAACAGACCTGCCTGGAATGAAGCAACACTCAGAGACTTTAGCTTAATTGACTTTGATCTGATTCAACATGCACTTGAGCGGATGCAAATTCCGCCACATTTTATGTAACTTTTAACATAATTGAGAGGTGAGTTTATGAAATTAGAATTTGGAGAAATTCAAATTAAGGATGTCGTATTAACTAACGAATCCAAAATTGAAGATTCTGTTCTATCTATTAATGAGCAAGAAGTCAAAGACTTAGTGCTTGAAGACGACCGCTTCGAATCGGTTGAAATTGAAATCGCCAAACCAGGTGAATCTGTTCGTATTACTCCTGTTAAGGACGTTATCGAACCCCGTGCTAAGGTTGATTCTAAAGCTGGCGTTTTCCCAGGTGTTATTAACCGAGTTGATACTGTAGGGGAAGGTAAAACAGTTGCCCTTAAAGGCTGTGAAGTTATGACAGCCGGGAAACTGGTTCGTTTCCAAGAAGGTATCGTTGATATGAGTGGTCCTGGCGCAGAATTAACACCATTCTCTAAAAATATTAATATTGTTTTAGTGGCTCAACCTGTTGAAGGCATTGAAACCCATGCCCATGAAGAAGCCCTGCGTTTAGCTGGCTTAAAAGTAGCGAACTATTTAGGCCAATTAGGGACGGAACTTGAAGCTGATAATGTTGAAGTCTATGAAACAAAACCAATCTTTGAACAGGCCAATGAATATCCTGACCTACCAAAAGTTGGCTACGTTTATATGCTACAAACTCAAGGTTTACTCCATGATACCTACGTTTATGGTACCGACGCTAAGCATATTGTCCCTACCATTCTCTACCCTACTGAAATCATGGACGGCGCGATTATTTCAGGTAACTGTGTATCTGCATGTGACAAGAATACAACTTACCACCACTTAAATAATCCAATTATTAAAGACTTGTATGCTCGCCACGGTAAAGATATCAACTTCATGGGTGTTATCATCACCAACGAAGCGGTTTACCTTGCTGACAAGCAACGTTCTAGCGATTTCACAGCTAAATTAGCGAAGTTCTTGGGCTTAGATGGCGCTATCGTATCTCAAGAAGGTTTCGGGAACCCTGATACAGACTTGATTATGAACTGTACGAAGCTTGAAAAAGCTGGTGTTAAGACTGTTATCGTAACCGATGAGTATGCCGGACGCGATGGATCTTCTCAATCCTTAGCAGATGCGGATCCACTAGCAAACGCTGCTGTTACAGGTGGGAATGCCAACGAAGTCATTACCCTACCTGCAATGGATCGCATCATTGGAACGACAGAATATGTTGACATTATCGCTGGTGGTGCAGAAGGTAGCTTGAAAGAAAACGGTGAAATCACTGTTGAAATTCAAGCGATCACTGGGGCAACCAATGAGTTAGGCTTTAATAAACAATCTGCTCGTTTTGTATAATTTAATAAGGAATCAAAGGAGGTTTATAAATGACTAAACGTGTTGTTCACTACATCAACCAGTTCTATGCTGGGATTGGTGGTGAAGAGAAAGCAGACACTAAACCCTTTAAAGAAGATGGTCCTAAAGGTCCCGGTCTTGGTCTAAATGGTCCTTTAGAAGATGCCGAAATCGTCGGCACTGTTGTCTGTGGTGACTCTTACTTTAATGAAAATATCGATACCGCTTTACCAGAAGTTCTAGAGATGATTAAATCTTATGAACCAGATCTCGTGATTGCAGGTCCTGCCTTCAATGCTGGACGTTATGGGATGGCCGCTGGTGCAGTCGCTAGTGAAGTCATTACTGAGCTAGGCATTCCTGCAGTAACTGGTATGTACGAAGAAAACCCAGGGAAAGAAATGTACAGCAAGACAGCTTATATTGTGCCAACAGGTAATTCAGCTGCCTCAATGCGTAAAGCAATTCCTGCCATTTCTGGACTGGTTAATAAAATATTAGCTGGGGAAGATGTGACACCAGATAAAGACGGTTACTTCCCTCGCCACCGTCAAAACTATCAAGCAGAAGAACGCGGCTCTTTACGTGCTGTCAATATGCTGATTAAGAAATTAAATGGCGAAGAATTTACTACCGAATATCCAATGCCAGAATTTGATAATGTGGATCCAGCTCCTGCCCTCAAGGACCTTAAGAATGCAACCATCGCCCTCGTAACATCCGGTGGTGTTGTACCAGAAGGCAACCCTGACCACATCGAATCATCTTCCGCATCTAAATTTGGCGCTTACAATATCGAAGGCGTTAAAAACTTTAAAGACGGTTACGAATCTGCCCACGGTGGTTATGATACAACTTACGCAGATGAAGACGCTGACCGTGTGTTACCGCTCGATATCTTGCGTGAAAAAGAAGAAGCGGGCGAAATTGGTAAAGTCTACAATACCTTCTTCACGACAGTTGGGAACGGTACTGCAGTAGCTAGCGCTCGCCAATACGGTGAAGAAATCGCTAACCAATTGAAAGAGGATGGCGTTGATGCCGTTATCCTCACCTCCACCTGAGGTACCTGCACGCGTTGCGGAGCAACGATGTATAAAGAAATTGAACGCGCTGGTATTCCAATCGTTCATATGTGTACTGTTACACCTATTTCTCAAACCGTTGGGGCGAACCGGATTGTACCTACAATCGCTATTCCTCACCCACTCGGTAACCCAGAATTAAGTCCAGAAGACGAACATAAACTTCGCTTAAACTTAGTTAACAAAGCTCTAGATGCTCTACAAACTGACATCAGCGAACAAACAATTTTTGAATAAATGTTCTTAATAAGACTAGCTTAAATCAAGCCTGATCATACGCACAAAAACGACTCGGTTTCGAGTCGTTTTTTAATGGCCTATTTTTAAGCGTTTTCTAAAATCCTATTTAAAGCCGACCGGTCATTTATGTGAATACGACGACCATAGATTGAAATTATTCCATTATTGGTCAAACGTTTTAACTCTTGATTTAAAGAAGACCGATTCACCAAAAGTATATCTGAAAAGAGTTCCTGAGTTCCTGGTATCCTAAAATTATCTCTCTGGTCACTCGAAGTTAGGAGCCAGAAAGCCAAACGTTGGGATACTTTAGGATAGCTAGCTGTTTGAATGACTTTCTTGTTTTTTAAACAATATTTAGAAACAAATACCAATACATTTGACATAAGTTTTGGATCAGCATCAATACAGGCCTTTAGCTCCTCAACAGGTAAACAATATACTTGAGCCTGTTTATGGCAATAAATATTATAAGGGTAAGTTGTTGCTCCCCCATAGATCAAATATAAGGGAAAAGCGTCATAGCCGAAGTAATATGACGATACAATTTCCTTACCATTCATTAAATATTCATTTGTTTTAAGACATCCCGATGCAATGACATAGATATATTGAATCGGATCACCCAAAAAATTAACTCGCTCACCTACTTTAAAATTTTTTACTCTGATATTCATTGCATTAATTAGGTCAACACTTTCCTTACTAACATTTTGAAATAGTGAAAAATTTGCTAATTCCTTATAGTACATCCTCACACCTCTAAACCCATTTTAAAAGTAATGTTTTATAAATGATAAGTTTATTTTATCATTTAAAAGCTGAATTATTATTATAAATAGATTTTTTAAAAATAAATTTAAATAAGGGAAGAGTCAGACTCTCCCCCTCTAAGTTATTCTTTCTTAAAAACAGTCGGTGAGGCGACATCAGTTGATAGCGCACGAATCGCCCGATCTACTAATTCATCTCTAAGGCTCGCTTCTCTGTCATCTAATTCAGGATTGCCCACAGGATAAGGAATGGCTATAGTTGGTACAATTCTATTAGCACCAACAGACTCCGAAATAGTAGTAATCGTTGCCATATGCACTATAGGAATTCCAAAACGTTCAATTTCTTTAACAATCGTTGCACCGCAACGCGTACAGGTCCCTCAGGTAGAAGTTAGGATGACGCCGTCTACTTTTGCATCTGAAAGTTCTTGACCGATCTCTCGACCAAATTTCTCAGAATTTCCGACAGAAGTCCCTGTCCCTGTTGTTGAGTAAAAATACTTGTAGATATCTCCGATAGTCCCCTTCTCTTTTAGGCGATACAGTTCATCTAAAGGTGCAATACGGTCGGCCTTATCATTCGCATAAACTGGGTCAAAGCCCCCATGAACAGTAATAAATTTACCTGCAAGCTGAGTTAAATTTGAGACATCATATTTTACCCATTTCTGAGCAGAAGCGGATTGCAAGTGGTCAGGGTTACCCTCAGGAACAATTCCCCCTGTTGTGACCAGAGCAATTGTCGCATGCGGCATATCTGTAATTGGACTTGCTGCTTGGACATAATCGAATTCTGGCATGGGAAGCTCAGTTTCATAGCTTTCGTTATGCAGACGTTTTAAGAGCATTTCGCTAGCTCGCTCAGCTCCTGTTTGATTAGAAAAGACCGTCAAACGACGCCCCTGCATCATAAAGCCATCTTCTTCTGCTAAAATTTCTTTACCAGCCAAGATTTTAGTTGCTAGCTCAACCATAGCAGGTAAAGCCTTACGCATCGATGCCGCTGAATCACCAGTGGGAACGATATAGGCATGGCTACGGCATTGTGCTACGGCTGGATTTTCATGGTACATCCCAGTAAGAACCGTCGTTTTATCTTTTAGGGTATTCGCAACACCTGCACAAGCCATCCCATAACGCCCTGCATTAAAAGCAGGACCAGCGACCACTAAATCTGGCTGGAGCTCATTATAGCTCTCCATAATAAATTGTTGGGCAAGTTCTAAATTTTCATTGAAGTAATTATCCCCACAAATAATAGTATGGGTCACTTCTCCTTCTTCTAATTGCTGGGAAAAAGCCATAGCTGGTCCAATGGCACCTTCAACTAAACGCGGTTCTATATCAGCTTGATCTTCGCCCCCAATTTGACCAAAGAACTGGTTTAAATAATAGAGTACTTTTTTCATTATTAGCCTCCTCCCTAGTGTAATTCGACAGTAAGATTATGGTAACCGATTTCAGATGTAGCTCCAATTACCGCATTTAGCTCACAACTAATATTTCCTGCCTCATCTAAGCTACCTTCCCAACCTCCTGAGAGATTGGCAATTGCTTTAGCATCTCCTAAAACCTCTTCAGCAGCTTCCAAATGGATAAGGTGAGAAACGTTTCCAGTTGAAATCACTGCCTTAGCTTCTTCTTTAGCATCTGCTAGAGGCTGAGAATCACCATCCCAACCTGAGCACTCATCCGTAATCAAAACTGTTTTAATTCCTGAATTCTCTAATCCTTCGGCAATCATTACTAAATCCGAATCAGGATTTCCATAGCCTTCCTCAGAGACAATGACGCCATCCAGACCAAGCAACTGGCATAACTTCACGGTATAGTCAGCTGTTCTAAACTTGCCGTCCAGAATGGTTAATTCTGGCACAAGAATTGAACTAACAAAAACTAAATCTTTGCCATGGCGTTTAAGTAATTCTAAGATAACGGAATTATTTTGGTGTTGGTAGGTCGTTATCTTATCGCAAGCTGCCACACAGTTCCCCGATATAACCGCTCCATCCAACTCTTCCAATGGGTTCAGCAGAGTGGGTAGAATTTGCTTAGCATCCACTCCATAAATATAACCATCATGAAGGAGTCCCTGAGCAATTAACATCTCCACATAGGCAACCCGTGGTAAATTAGGATATTTTTCCAAACTAGTTTTCACATCTTCAATCTCAAAAGACTCACTTGAGTTTGGACTAATGCCTTCTAAAGCAGCTCCCAAATATTCACTCGCCTTAAGCCCAACTAACCGGCAAGCTTTTTCATGTTCGTGTGGTTCAAGGCCTTCTTCCGGCTCAATGTTAACAACGACATTCAATGTTTGTGAGAATGGTGTCCACTTAGCTCCCTCGCCCCACATATCAATAATTCCCTCTTGGAAGCCAACAATATCCCCCACAGTAACGACTGCTACATTCTGCATTTTTTTGGTGCTTCCCTGACCTAATTGTTCAATTTCTCCAGTTACCCCAGGAAATTGATTCCCCCGTCCAATTCTCAAACGAGGTTCAATCACATCCTTGACAGGAATTAAACGCTTCTTTTCACCGGGCCGAGCCAAGACAATTTGAATCGCTTTGACCTGGTCAATCGCCATTAATTCAGCTATCATTTCATCTCGATTAATATAGAGCTGGTCGTCTTTGATCTCTGTTTTTTTGCCAAAATCAATTTTTTTAATAACAACATTTTGTAATTCAAGTTTCATCTTCACACCTCTTTATAGAATGTCCGGCCTAAAGGTCAGCTAAGGCTGCCATCAAAAGTTCCTGGTCAAGTCGCTGGTAGTCGGTTAAATTTTTAAAGTCAGCTTGTCTTTCTCCCAGAGTCCTTTGATAAAGATCCATTGATTGTTCAATGATCTCATAGCTCTTATCGTGACTCACATCAGCTAAGATAACGGATCGTACAGGAGATAGCATCATCCGTAGAGAAGCCGGCAAGGGATGTGTCAGAGGACGCCAACCAATATGAATCAGATTGCGTACTTCAATTAATACATCCCAAAAGCCACCTTCTACAAAATGCAAATAATCAACACGCTTTAATAAGCTTTCATTATTGGATACAATGATATATTTCACGGATTGCAACTCCTAACTTGCTATTCTCCTTTATGGTATTTATCATAGCAGACAGTATAAGCTTTAGGGCGGATATACCTACCTTGCCCTTTCTCACCAACTAGCTCCCCTCTTTCAGCCATTAATTGACCTCTAAGATAAACTTTGTCGGCAATTCCTTTTTGTTCAAAACCTTCAAAGGTGTTATAGTCAGTACCTTCGTAGCTATTTTCTACTGAAATTTTACCTTTATAGCTTGGGTCCCAAATGAGAATATCAGCATCAGAGCCAGGAAGTAAAGCCCCCTTCTGAGGGTATATTCCACATAGTTTGGCCGGATTTTCCATACAAAGACGTACAAAATCTTGTTTTGAAATTCGTCCTTTTTCGACGCCTTGTGTCCATACCATGTGAAGACGGTCTTGCATACCAGGAACGCCATTGGGAATCTTTGTAAAATCATCGATTCCACGTTTTTTAGCTTGCTCAAAGCCCCCAACAACGGCAGCATGGTCAGAACCAATACTCATTAGGGTGTCTTCTTCTAAAGCTCTCCAAACAGCCTCAATATGCTCTTTTGGCCGAATTGCAGGGCCGCATACCCACTTAGCCCCTTCAAAATTTTCTTTTTCAAGGTAAGACGTATCAATAGCTAGGTAATGGGTGCAAGTTTCGCCATAAACTGCTTGCCCTTCATCTTGAGCTCGTTTGATATTGGCACAAGCACCTGCTGTTGTATTATGAACGATAAAGACTGGACAATCAGCCAACTTAGCGAGATAAATTAAGCGCTGAACGGCTTCATCTTCAACAGTTGGTGGTGAAGAGAGATAATGTCCAATCGGTTTAGTTACGCCTTCTTCAACTAATTCCTCTTTCAAGACCTCAATCATATCCCCGTTTTCACAGTGGACCCAAGGTGTAATCCCATAATCCTTACAAATTTGCATGGCTTTAAAGATCAAATCATCTTCTACATGGAAAGGCGTCCCATTATAAGCCATAAAGAATTTAAGGTTAACGATACCATTCTCAACCATCTTAGGAATTTCGTCTAATAGCGCCTCGCTAGTATCCATCACCATCCCATGGAATGAGAAATCGGGAGAAGCTATACCCTGAGCTTTTTCATCTTTATGACGGTGGAAAGAGTTAATCACTGTCTCTCCTTTATCTTGGGGGGCAAAATCAACGATTGTTGTCGTGCCTCCCACTAAGGCCGCATGAGAAGTTTCAAAACCATAAGTATCAAAAGGCCCCATATGGACATGCTCATCAACTCCACCAGGGAAAATATATTTGCCCGTCGCATCAACCAACTCATGGTCTGCTTCATCTATATTATTAGCAATCATTTTAATTTTTTCATCTTCAATGAGAATGTCTGCTTGGTATTCAGCTACCGAGGAAACAATCGTTCCATTTTTGATTAGTAAAGCCATGTTCTGCCTCTCTTTCTTTGAAATTATAGATAAACAAAACCCGCAAGTTTGCCTTCAGGGCCTTACGGGTTAATATGTTAAGGCACAGCCCCTAGTGCTATGCAATTTGTCTTAATTTAATCATTAGCACGTTCATGCTTAGTATAAACGCTAGGATCAATGCCTTCTAAATATTTAACGACTTCATCAACTTCCCAAACATCAGCAAATTTAGCCTCCATGTCAAAGAGGTTCCATTCAATAACTCCAGGTACACGGTCGCCAACTGTGCCACGAGGAATTAATGTTTTATAGCCATAACCTGTTGAATCCATTACGGTGTGGCGTACACAGGCACATGCTGTTGCTCCCATTACGATCAAAGTGTCTACTCCTAAGAAATTCAAGGTTTGATTTAAATGGGTGCCGAAGAAATTAGAAGCATATTTCTTATGAATAACTGGTTCTTCTGGCTGAGGATCTAATTTAGGATCAATAGCCATCCAGTAATCATCATGAATATCTAAGGTGTGCATAGGAATCTTTTCATCCCAACGTGGTAGGTCCCATTGCTGTTCACCCCAATAGCCAGTCGTTGTATGAAAGATTGGAATGCCTGCTTTACGCCCAGCATTTAATACTTTTAGTGCTTCAGCACAGACTTCTTCAGAGTGATCACAAGTGAAGGGGTGGCCTTCTGTCATCCAAGCTCTAGCCATGTCAACTGTTGTGATGGCTGGTGCCTTACCGACACCCATTTCACGCATGAAACCACGTTCTTTATAAATCTTACGTGCTTCTTCAAAGGCTTCTTTTAAACCTGCTTCATCGAAGCCATACTCATCAACATATTTGTAATCTGGATTTTGTTTCTCAGTCATTAGTTTTCCTCCTAATAAAATCAAAAGCTGATATCACAGCATTACGAAAGCGCCTCCGAGAAGTAAACACTTGGGCAAGGCTAAAATCAAATATAGCGCTTACATTTTTCCTAATGTTTTCCTCTACACTTATATTTAACCATACCTTTGCTTAATAAAATGTTAGTAGTCTAACATTTTACTGTTTTATTTTAAATATTTACTCATTTAATAGCTATCTTCTATATCCTTAACGATTTCAAAAAATGAGTCTCCTGGATACACAATATGCTGAATCCACTCCTCTTTAATTTGCCAAATATTTCCTTCGATAATCGCTGGATCTTTCGTTTCTAAATCAAATATTCTCGACCAGCTGTTCTTAATCTCATGTTTGATCTCTTCATACATGCCATCATATTTTCTCTGGAATAAGTTGACAATGTTTTGGATGCCTAAAGCTTCTAATTTTTGGTTGAAAGTTCGGGCATCTGCTTCATTTTTAGGACAATACTGATAATTTAGAACATAGTCCCATTTTAGACTATCAAAGAATATAATTTCTTCTCGGGGAACTTGGAGGCAGTAAACAAGTTCACCCTGAACAGGACGCTTACAATAATGCTTATTAGCTGTACACCAGATTGGGTAATCAACACCCTGAGGACGGGATACAAATTTTTCCGCCATCTCAACAAAGCAGCGATAACGTTCAGAAAAATGATCGGCATCCACACCCATATGAAGTCTGACATAAATCTCTTTATTGCGCACAGCCCCTGTCCGTTTTAGTTCCTGCAAAGATTTTTCATTCTGTCGGGTATAAAGAGCAATTGTTTGCATAAAGCACCTCACTGTCCAAAAGCATCTAATTTACCCTGGGTCTTTTGAACGAAGTCTTCCCCTGGATAGATAATGTCTTCAATCCACTCTTGTCGAATCTCCCAAAGATTAGCCTGGACCCTAAAGCGAGACGGCTCCTCAATGTCAAATATTCTTGGCCAAGAGGCGCGAATTTTCTCTTCAAGATCAGGATAAAAGCCGGCATATTTACCCTTTATAATATTATAGGCGGATGGCAGGCCTCGGGCTTGTAGCTCTTGCTTAAAAGCAGACTTATCTAGCTCATCACTTGGAATATACAAATAGTTCAAAACATAGTCCCATTTTTGCCCATCAAAAAAAATAACTTGATCCTTGGGCACCCTTAGGCAATAGAGCAATTCCCCTTTAATCGGCAGCCGGGCGGTATCCTTACTTATAGCACACCAAATCGGGTATTCCACCCCTTCTGGTCTAGGGATTCGCTCTTCTGCCATCGCAACAAAGCTGCGATATCTTTCAGCAAAATAATCAGCATCTGGCCCCATGTGCAAACGAACGTAGATGCTTTTGTTTCGAATAGATCCTGTGCGCTCTAATTCATAGAGCGAATTTTCATGTTGCCGGGTATATAATCGGATATATTCCATGTTGAAAACCTCCTATTCAGGACGATAACGGTCAACTAAAATTTTAAGTGCTGTGATGGCTTGGTCTACTTCTTCTTTGCTTGTAAAGTAGCCAAAGCTAAAGCGCACAGCCCCTTGGTCAGCTGTCCCCAACGCTTGGTGCATAAGCGGAGCACAGTGCCCTCCTGAACGTACGGCAATATCAAAGTCTTCTTCTAAGTCTTCAGCAATTTCTGAAGAATCGATATCCCAGACATTAAGCGCAAGAACCGGTGCCCGATCAGCTGTAAAGTCGCCGTAAATATGGAGGCCTTCTATATCTTGTAAATTTTGATAAAAATACTGGATTAAAGATACTTCTCTCTCATGAATATTTGTTACCCCTTGATCAAGAATATACTCAACTGCTGCACTCAGACCCGCTAGACCGTGACCATTTTGCGTCCCAGCTTCAAGGGCTTCAGGCATACGTTGAGGTTGATAATGGTTGTAGGTATCGATCCCTGTTCCCCCTGCCTTGAGTGGACGAATATTGAGACCTGGACGCACATAGAGACCTCCTGTTCCCTGGGGCCCAAGCAAACTCTTGTGCCCAGTAAAACAAAGCACATCCACTTGGGCTGCCTGGACATCTATAGGGATGGCCCCCAGGCTTTGGGAAGCATCTACGACAAAATACAAGCCATGTTCATGAGCAATCTGCCCTAAATCCTCAATAGGATTCAAGTTTCCAGTGAGATTAGAGGCATGGGTAAGAACAAGGCCTTTGGTATTCGAACGTATGTAAGAGGGCAAGTCCTCGATAACCAGGCGTCCTTTGTCATCACACGGTAGCAAGCTCAGTTCCAAGCCCTGGTCTTTTAAAGAATAGAGAGGACGAAGCACCGAATTGTGTTCCATCACTGAACTAATCACATGGTCACCCGGCCGAAAAAGCCCGCGAATGGCCGTATTCAATGCTTCAGTTGAATTTAAAGCAAAAGCAATCTGCTGAGGCGACTCCCCATGCATCAATTGGTTTAACTGACTCCGACAATTAAATAAAGTACGTGAACCTTGAAGCGACTCTTCGTTCGCTCCACGACCAGCATTTCCTAAGTGATGCATGGCATCCACTACCGCTTCAATGACACAAACAGGTTTTTGGATACTGGTAGCCGCATTATCTAAATAAATCATAGCTTTCCCTCATTTCTAAAAAATGGCTAAAGTCCTTCCCTAATTCCTATTAGAAAGCCTTTAGCCATTGGATTCAATTTTATCTTTACTTCTTCTAACTAAGCGTATTTGTCCCTTAATAGCTGACTTGCTTGAGAAAGAGCTCGCATCTTCTTGGCGATCACCCGGTCCTGATTCATTGGGCGATTGGAGAAGGTAGCAAAACCACAATCAGGGTTTAGCCAAATACGATCAACAGGTAAATAAGCTAAGGCTTCTTCAACACGTGCCACAATACTATCGATACTTTCAATCTCATCCGTTCTTGGATTGACCACACCAAGCCCTAACATGACATGGTCAGCTAAGTGTTCGTTCCGGAAAAGGTCTTTTAATTCCCCAGCTCTTGGCGTTGAAAATTCTAAAGTCAACATGTCAGGAGCCACTGCTTCAAAAAAGTCAGATAAGGGAGCATAAGAGCCTTCTAATAAACCCGCTTCATCGCGTGTATAATTCCCCCGGCAGACATGCAACATGCTTAAGCTTTGGCTAGGTCGAATAAGGTCTAAAACAGGTTTGATTAAGGACTGGGCAAATTTTAATTCTTCGTCAAACTTGACTTTCTCTGACAAGACCCCTCAGTAAAAGCCCCGCTTCATGTCCTCAGACAAAACAACTTCTGCAAGAATCGGGTCATCTATTTGAATAACTTCAATACCCATAGCAAGCAAACGCTTGGTCTCATTAAGAATAAGGGTTAAAACATCCTGACCTAAGTCTTCACGACTGGCATAAGCCTTGTCTGAAACCCCTTCTAACCACAATGACCGAGTTAACAAATAGGGACTAGGTAGGGTGGCTTTCAAGGGATGATTAGTCATTTGTCTTAAGGCTAGCATTTCATCCGTATCTAACTTAACATCTGTGTCTATTTTGCCTGTACAGATTGGGTTGTTCATTCCTGTATTATGAACATCTCTTTCTTCTAAGCTGCTTTGTAATTGGTCCTTATCATCTTCATTCGTTAAGGCCATAACTTCCTCAACAGACATCAACTCAATGCCAGGGACCTTATCTGCGACAAAAGAGATATAATTATCCCGTGCTAATTCCCCATTAGTAATCACATCAATCCCAGCAGCCTCTTGGGCTCTAACTAACTTTTCTGTTTCTTGGTTGACTAAAGCAGAATAATCTTCATCAGATAAATTTTTCTGACGATAAGTTTGGCTTGCCTCCAACAACTCTTCACTACGCGGCCAGGAGCCCATCAGTGAAGTGGAAAAAGGCTTAAATTTTCCTTTCATGCTTAATAACTCCTCTTTTCAAAGTATTCGTTATACTATAGTCAGGATAGCATTAGCTAGTAAAAAGCGCAAATATGATAGGCCTGAATCTCATTTCTTGGTTGTTTATCATAGCTAGACAAATATTTGCCCAGTTCATCCTTAGCCGTTCAAAGGCGTATCTGGTCGCTTATAGCCCTTGATCATATAGTCATTAGACAGTTCGTCAAATTCAAAAGATTCAATATATATTCGATCGGCATGTCCAAGATAGTAAGAGGCATTCTGGCTAGAAACCTTAAGTTCAAAATAATCATACATTGAGTGCAGACGGTCGATTATGCCTTCTTCTAACTTAACCATGCCCTGGGAAGACCGAGCAGATATCGCCACATAAGGCGAAGAAGGATTAAGCAGCTCTGGTCTTTCGAGCCGATCCATCTTATTATAAACGAATAGATGCGGAATTTGGAGCATATCTAAGTCCTCCAAAAGCTGGTAAACAGTCTTCTCTTGTGCTTGAGCATGAGGTGAAGACGCGTCAATTACAATCAATAGAAGGTCAACATCTCGACTCTCTTCCAAAGTCGAATGAAAGGCATCAATCACCATAGGGGGCAAGTCTTGAATAAAGCCCACCGTATCTGTTATGGTCATCTGAAAGCCATTTTCTAAAGTAAAGTTCCGAGTCAGAGGACTCAAGGTAGCGAAAAGTTGGTCTTCTTCGTAAGTTTCAGCTTCAGTCAAGCCATTCAAGATGGTGGACTTGCCAGCATTGGTATAGCCAACAAGACCAATCTTAAATTGGCTGCTACGCGTTCGCCTCTCCCGGCTAACTTCCCGGTGCTTCTCCGCTTCCTTCAACTGCTTCTTAATTCGACTAATTGCATCGCGGAGGGTTCGGCGATCACGCTCTAACTGGCTCTCCCCCGGTCCCCTAGTTCCGATACCCCCGGCCAAACGCGAAAGGGCCAGACCCTGTCCGGCTAGTCGGGGAAGGAGGTATTCATTCTGAACAAGAGCGACTTGGAGCTTAGCCTCCTTGGAATGGGCGCGCAAGGTAAAGATATCTAAAATGAGTTGGACGCGGTCAATCACTGGCCAATCCAGGGCTGCCTCAATATTACGAACTTGTGAAGGGCTCAATGCATCATAAAAAATAATCAGGTCAGCAGACAGGGTTTCTGCTAAGGTTTTTAATTCAGCTAACTTTCCTTGGCCAATATACGTTCTGGGATCAGGATGTTCCCGGCTCTGGGTTAGAGTCCAAACGAGCTTACCTCCAGCCGTCTTAATTAATTCTTGGCACTCTTCTAGACGCATCTGGAAATCCTGGTCAGTTTCTGACTTATCTTCTAATAATACAGCAATAACTTCTTGCATAGAGACTCCTTTCTTAACTAGTGACTAAGTTTTAAGGAAGCGCTTAACTTCTTCGACTAGGCGCCGGTAGTCGGTTGCTTGGGGATCATCCACCAGGTCATAGGTCTGAGCAGCAGGCAAGCGGTGGCGGATCCAAGTTAATTGTCTTTTGGCATAGTGGCGGGTATTTTTTTGCAGGCGCTGGATGCCTGCCTCGAGTCTCTCTTGACCGCTCAGGTAGGGAAAGAGTTCCTTGTAGGCAATGGCCTTCATCGACTGGGCATCAGACGGTAAGTCTTGCTGGTAAAGCCACCTAGCCTCTTCAAGGAGACCTTGGTCCACCATTTCAAGCACTCGCTGGTTGATCTGAGCGTAGAGCTTCTGCCGGTCCCGAACCAAGGCAATAATTAATAAGTCATAAGGACTGTCCTGGTGTCGGGACTGCTTCTGGTCAGAAAATTTACCTGACGAAAACTGGCACACTTCAAGCGCTCGAATCACCCGGCGTTGGTTATTGGGATGGATGGCTTCCGCTGCTTCGGGGTCAACGGCTTGCAATTTTTGGTGGAGGGCTAAGGGTCCATACTGGTCGGCATAGTCCGCCATAGCCTCACGAAAGGCCGGGTGCTCAGCAACTTCCGCCCCTAAGTCAAAATCATAGAGCAAGGCCTCAAGGTAGAGACCCGTTCCTCCCACTAAGAGAGGCAAGTGCCCCCTTTCATGGATATTCGTGATGATTTCTGTGGCATCCCGCTTAAAGTCGGCCACACTATAGCTTTCGTGAACTTCCCGTAAATCAAAGAGATGGTGGGGAATAGTCCCACATTCTTCTGGACTGATTTTAGCGGTACCGATATCTAGGTGGCGATAAACCTGCATGGAATCGCCGTTAACCACCTCGCCGGAAAATTTTTGCGCAAGATCTAGACTTAATGCGGTTTTTCCGACACCAGTGGGGCCACAGATGACAATAAGTTTCTCTTTAGTCATAGAACCTCCTCATAGGCTTGGTGCATGGCTTGGCGATCCTGAGCTGCTTGGTCCAACTGGTCTTCTGCGGCTAGACGTGAACTTTCTGTAATCTGTTCGCCGGCTAAAATACGGGCTAATTCTTCGACTCGCTCTTCTCGATTCAGGTCTTTAACTTGGGTCATAGTCCGCCCATCCTTTTCCGACTTGTGAATGTAGAGCTGTTGGTCTGCCATAGCAGCAACCTGGGCTAAATGACTGATGCAAAGCACTTGAGCACCTAATGAAATTTGATACATTTTCTCTGCTATAGCTTGGGCAACACGGCCGCTAACACCTGTATCGACCTCATCAAAGACGATGGAAGTCACCCCTTTAGCCTCTTGGAAAACAGCTTTCATCGCCAGCATCAAGCGTGAAAGTTCCCCACCAGAAGCCACCTTAGTTAAAGCTTTAAAAGGTTCACCTGGGTTAGTGGCAATATAGAATTCCACCCGGTCCATCCCATTTTTGTAGAAACGGTTAGATAGGTCAATTTGCACTTTGAACTTAGCCTTGGCCATATAGAGCTCCTTCATCTGGTCCATGATGACTTGTTCCAAATCTTTGGCCGCTTGGCTCCTATCTTCATGCAGCTGGTGGCCCAAGTCAAGCAGGCGATCTTTGGACGTTTGGAGCTTGCTTTCAAGATCTTCCTGGTGGCTCTCTTGGTGGTCGAGCCGCTCCAATTCTTCCCGTGCTTGGTCAGCATAGGCTAAGATCTCTTCAATAGTCTGTCCGTACTTTCGTTTTAACTTTTGAATGGCATTAAGGCGCTCTTCAATCTGGTTGAGTCGATCCTGGTCATAGACCATGTCCTCCATGTAATGGTGGATATCCGAAGATAGGGCTTGGAGGCCATAATAGGCTGCATCCATTTGTTCAATAAACTGGTCAAATTGCTGGTTCATTCCCGCCAAACGGGCTAATTCACCAGACATTTGCCCCAACCGGTCGATGACATTCACTTCTTCATAGGAGAGACCAGCTGTAACGAATTGTAGGACTTCCGCAATCTTTTGGTAGTTCTGTAGTTCTTCGCGTTCTTCTTCAAGGACTTGGTCTTCATCAACTTCCAATTGACTGGCATCGATTTCCGAAATTTGAAAGCGGAGCAAATCCAGGCGTTGGGCCAGTTCCTGTTCATTTAAGGAAAGTTGATCCAGTTCATCTTTTAAACTTTGATAGTGGTCGTATTCTTTCTGGAAGTCTTCTAGATTACCTTGGATTTTTTTACCAGCAAAATGATCCAAAAATTCAATATGGCGACTGGCATCCATTAAACTTTGGTGTTCATTTTGGCCGTGGATATCTACCAAGTAGCTGCCAATTTTCTTCAACAAGGCTACGGTTAAGGTCACCCCATTGACGCGAATCACATTCTTCCCTGACCGGTGCATCTCTCGGCTGATCAACAGTTGAGAATCCTCAAAGGGAATCTTCAAGTCTTCAAGCAAGCGATGTCCATCCTCTGCGAGCTCTGGCATAAAGAAAATCCCCGACAAGAAGAAAGAGTCACAATGGTAACGGATAAAATCAGAAGCCCCCCGACCTCCAATCAAAAGCCCAACCGCATCAATGATAATTGACTTACCGGCCCCGGTCTCTCCCGTTAGGACGGTCATCCCATCTTCAAAATCGATTTCTAGTTCTTCAATAATAGCGAAGTTACGAATGGTGAGATGCTGTAACATGGTGTCAATCCCTTCTTCTCTTCAAGTCATCACTAAGCATGAAATTGGTCATGGGCGGCTTTAACCACTTCTTCTGGAGAAATAGTCAGTAAATTCTGCCCCTGGTCACGCCGCTGATTCTTCAATAAGGCCAAAAATTCAATATTACCTGATCCGCCCGTGATTGGGGAATAGGTTAAGTTGAGGATATCGTAACCCAGGACCTGGGCCATCTCAAAGGTCCGGTTCAAAACTTCCAAGTGAACTTTAGGATCTCTGACAATCCCCTTCTTCCCCACCTGGTCACGTCCTGCTTCAAATTGTGGCTTAATTAAGGCAACAACTTGTCCTCCTGCTTTGAGAATCGAAACAAGGGGAGGTAAAATCAAGCTTAGGGAAATAAAGGAGACATCAATGCTAGCTATATCTGGCTGGCCAGCTTTGAAATCCTCCACTTTGGCATGTCTAAAATTCGTCTGCTCCATCACAATTACCCGGTCGTCCGAGCGTAGCTTCCAATCTAACTGATTAGTGCCTACATCTAGAGCATAAGACTGCTTAGCTCCCGATTGCAAGGCAACATCAGTAAAACCACCGGTCGATGACCCAATATCTAAAAGGATCAAATCCTTAAAGTCGATATCAAAACTATCCCGAGCCTTGACTAATTTCAAGCCGCCCCGGGAAACATAGGGCATATCCTCCCCCTTTAATTCCAATATAGAAGTATCTGGAATCTTCTCCCCGGCTTTATCCAGGCGCTCATGCTTTTCATTATAGATTTGTCCTGCCATGATGTAGCGCTTGGCCTTCTCTCTAGAATTGGCGAGGCCTTGGCGGACGACAAGGACATCTACGCGTTCTTTGCCCATCTTTTTCCTATCTCCTCATGCTTAAACTTTCAAATAATCTAGAAAATCGCGGATCAAAGTAGTATCCATGACTTCTTCTAAGCGACTTAGTATTTCTTCACACCCTTTGATTTCACCCGCCAAGGCCTCTTGGGCAGCTTCTAAACCCAAGAGTGCTGGATAGGTGTTCTTTGCCAGCTCCTGGTCAGAATGGGCGTGCTTTCCTCGTTCTTCATCTGTCCACAAGACTTCTTGGAGGTCATTTTGGATCTGGAAGGCAAGGGCATAGGCTTGAGCAAAACTCGCCATTTCAAATTTAGTTTGGTCGCTGACTTGAACCAGTTCAAGGGGGGCTTGGAGACTAAAACGAATCAAGGCCCCGGTTTTTTGGTCGTATAAGGCTTTCAATTGGGACAAGCTAACTTTTTGTCCTTCATAAATGATATCCTTCATCTGGCCAGCCACCATTCCCTGGTCCCCAGCGGCTTGGGCTAATTGGGCGAGTAAGCTGACCCGACCTTCAGCTGCTAGATTATTATCCTGACTGATCACTTCAAATGCCTTAGCCTGCAAGGCATCGCCAGCTAGAATAGCCGTCGCTTCATCGAAAGCTTTGTGGTTACTGGGTTTTCCCCGGCGATAATCATCATCATCCATAGCGGGTAAATCATCGTGGATCAGTGAATAGCAATGGATATATTCGATAGCCTTGGCCAGGCTAAAGGCTGACTTAGGGTCTCCACCGAAAGCCTGGACAATTGCTAAAATAAAGAAGGGGCGGAGTCTCTTACCGCCATTTGTCAAACTATAACGGATACTGGGGTGGATGCTAGTGGCGTCTTGTTCAGGAAATTCTTCCAGCAGGGCCTCTTCAAAGGCAGCTGCATAAGACCGCCTAAAGTCTTGTAAATTCATCTTATCCCTACCCTTGCTTATCAAAGTCTTCGAGTTCATCATTCTCGTTCATCAATTTAACCATGGTCTCTTCAGCCTCTTGCAAGCTGTCATTGCAGTACTTACTTAGGGCCATTCCGTCCTGGAAATAAGTCATGGAGTCAGCTAGGGGAATATCCCCGTTCTGTAATTTAGCAACAATTTCTTCTAATTTTGCCATGGCTTGTTCAAATGTCAAATTCTCTAAGTCAATTGCCATTCTAATTCTCCTTTTTATCTTCTTTATCCCATAAAGACGCCTCTTCGATCCGCTCAACCTGAGCGAAAACCTGACCATCGAGTAGTTGAACTTCTAAATGATCGCCAGCTTGGAGGTCCTGCACGCTGTTAACATGCTGGCCATCCTTACTCAGGTAGGCATAGCCTCCTGACAGACGTTTGAGAGGGGACAACAAGTCCAATTGGGTAACAAGTCGGTGCAAATCTTGGTCCTTTTTTTTCACTTGGTCAGCAAAGGACTGGGCCAGCTTCTGGCTCATCTGTTGATAGAGGTGCTTGGACTGTAAGAGCTGATAGCGGGGGTTATACTTAGCTAACAGGTCTTTTAACCGGCTCACCTGGTCCTGCTGGCTCTTTAATTTTTTCTGCAAGT
This sequence comes from Aerococcus sp. UMB1112A, assembly GCF_030230715.1. Taxonomy (NCBI): domain Bacteria; kingdom Bacillati; phylum Bacillota; class Bacilli; order Lactobacillales; family Aerococcaceae; genus Aerococcus; species Aerococcus sp. UMB1112A. Next base: position 142,465 of record NZ_JASPDS010000002.1, read on the forward strand.
TAGCTTGCAAGTCGCCTTCCAAGCCGATCAGTTTCATCCGATAGCCATCGTAAAGTTTCTGTGGCTGAGTAAAAATATAGGACTGCTGGCTACTAGCTAGCCGCTGCCTGTAATACTTCAAACGCTGGCCCTGGACAGTATAGAGACGTTTTCTAAGTTCTTGAATCCGAAAGACCAAATCTGCTAAGAGAACCGGCGTTGCTAGTTCGGCAGCAGCCGTCGGTGTCGGTGCTCTTCGGTCGGCCACTTCATCAGCTAAACTGTAGTCCGTTTCGTGGCCGACCGAAGAGATAACGGGGGTCTGACAGGCAGCAATCGTCCGTGCAACTTCTTCTTCATTGAAACACCACAAGTCTTCAATCGAGCCGCCGCCCCGTCCGACAATAATCACGTCATAGCTACCAGTTTGGTCCGCACGTTTGAGATTGCTAACGATACTGTCCTTAGCTCGGTCGCCTTGAACCACTGTAGGATAGATCACAATTTCAACAATGGGATAGCGTCGACGGACAGTCGTTATAATATCGCGAACCACAGATCCCGTTGGTGAAGTTACGACAGCAATTTTTTTAGGATAAGGAGGAAGCGCCTTGCGTTCAAAATTAAAAAGGCCTTCCTTACTTAATTTTTCCTTCAGCTGTTGGTAGGCAATATAAAAAGACCCAATCCCATCAGGCTGGATGTCTTCAACATAAAGTTGGTAGGAGCCCTGCTTCTCATAGAGCCCTACCCGCCCTTTAACTAAGACCTTCATTCCTTCTTCAAGGTCAAAAGGAATACGCTGAAATCGGCCGCGAAAAATCACAGCCGAGATCAGCGCATTATCATCTTTTATGCTGAAATACTGATTGTTTGCCTTGCCCCGCGACCGGTAACCAGAAATTTCACCCGTGAGATAGACAGTTTCTAAATAAGGATCACGGGTAAATTTAGCTTTGATATACTGGGTGAGCTGGCTCACTGTCAAGTATTTACTTTGCGTCATTAATTTGCCTCTTTTTCTAATCGCGTGATCATTTGATCAAAAAGCATCACTTGGGTAACAGGGCCTACACCACCTGGAACAGGAGTTATCGCCCGTGTCTTAGGGGCAACATTTTCATAATCCACATCCCCTAAGAGTTTGCCCTCTTCTGTATAGGTCGTCCCAATGTCAACGACAGTAGCTCCCTCTTTGATCATATCTTCAGTTACCAGGTGAGGAACACCAGTTGCAGAGCAAACAATATCTGCTTCACGGGTAAATTTGGCTGTATCATTTGTGTAGATATGGCAGAGGGTCACTGTAGCTTCTTTTTGTTCTAAAAGCTCAGCTAATGGCCGACCAACAACCGTACTATTCCCGATGACAACACAATCTTTCCCCTTGAATTCGGTATCTGCTAATTCTAGCATTTTCATCGCAGCCAAGGGCGTATTCGGGATGGTTGAAGGACGTTGGTGGAGTAAGTTACCTAAATGAATAGGATGGAGGGCATCCACATCCTTATCAGGATCTAGAGCAATACGGATTTGGCGTTCATCGATATGTTCAGGTAGAGGCATCTCAACCATGATGCCATGGGTGTTAGGATCCTGGTTTTTCTCTTCAATAGCCTGGACTAGATCATCAGTTGTCGTTTCAGCATCCAATTCCACTAAGTGATAGTCAACACCAATTGTTTCAGCAAAACGCCCTTTTACCTTTGCGTATTGGGCATTAGCGCTGCGCCCTTTAACTAAGAAAGTAGTCATCGACGGATGAATGCCTTTTGCTTTTAAAGCCTCAACGCGTTCAGCCATTTTTTCCTTTTGCTCTTTTACATAATCTTTAGAATAAATTTCAATCATTTTCCGTTCCTCATTTCTTTTATTTTAAGCAGTCTGGGGGACTTCCCAGTGATTGAATTAATCCTCAAGGTCATTTTTATTTTTCCATAGTATTAGATAAAACCCCATTAATAAAGCGCCGGGACCGGTCATCTGAATAGCGTTTAGCGAGTTCAATTGCTTCATTAACCGCGACCACTTTAGGCACTCGATCTTCTGCGACATAGAACATTTCATAGAGCGCTAGGCGTAAAATAGCTAAATTAATCTTTTCCAGACGTTTAACTGACCATTTACCTGAGATAGACTGGTCCAACTTCGCATCAATGGCTTCTTGGTTGGCCAAAACACCAGAAACTAATTGTAAGAGATAAGGAGGGAGTTCATCCCCCTCTTCAAAATCAATTGACGTAAAATCTTTGCCTTTGCTAGGGCTTTGTTGCTGTTTTTCGAAAAATTGTTCTTTATCTTTGAGCGCTTCTAATCCTTCTTCATCGACTTCCTCATAGTTAACGACCTGCTTCAACTGGTCTAAGTTTTCTAGAACATAAGTCATACATGCTTCTGGATCCAGATCCGGATTTAATGCTTGCTGGTAGAGAACTAGGAGAGCAATTTCTCTAATTTGTGAAGTGCCTAATTTCATTCCTTTATTCATCCTTTAAGCTTCCGACCCTATCCTAAATATTAAGCTCAGTCACTTTAATATTGATAGCGTCAAGTTGTACATCTGTCATAAAATAAACTTCTTCGAACACGTGTTGTTGCAAGCGGGTCATGGTTTCTGGCACATTGACACCATACTTTAAGGAAAGTGCAATTTCCAAAAAGATCTCATGGTCCTCATTCTGATAGAGGATTACCGCTTGGTCACGGTTCATCCAGTCATTAAAATTGGCACGCCAAGAAGAAAGCAAGTTTACTTCTTCAAAATCTCTACAAGCCTGGCTTGCGATATCTTCGATAACTTTTGGTGCAATGTTGAAAGAACCGAGACAAGCCTGGTCTTCAGCAGTTAGCATTCCCGTTCGTTCTGCCATGTTCACATTCCCCCACTCTCTATTTTACAAGCTTAAGCGCGTGATACATATTCTCCGTCATTGGTGTTGATAATCAGATGGTCTCCCTCGTTAACGAAGAATGGGACATTAACCACCAAACCTGTTTCCATAGTAGCTGGCTTGCTACCACCTGAGGCTGTATCACCCTTGATACCGGGTTCTGTTTGTTTAACTTCTAATTCTACAGTTGTTGGCAGGCTAACCCCTAAGATTTCACCTTCATAAGAGGTCACTTGAACTTCCATATTTTCTAATAAGTACTTCAGTTCTTCTTCAATCTGTTCGCTTGGAATTTCAATTTGCTCAAATGTTTGGTTATCCATGAAAACATGCATATCCCCAGAAGCATAAAGATACTGCATGGCATCATTATCAATATGAGCGGTCTCTACTTTTTCTCCAGCACGCCAGGTCTTATCTAAAAGAGCTCCAGTCCGAAGGTTTTTTAATTTTGAGCGAACGAAAGCGCTCCCCTTACCCGGTTTAACGTGTTGGAAATCCACGATACGATAAAGTGTATCGCCATCTTTAATGGTTAAGCCATTCTTGAAATCATTTGTTGTAATCATTACTCGTCCTCCAATTCAAATACTTTATTATTAATCTTATCATATAAAAGCCAACTAGCGAACAATTATCCTTATTTTATTTTAATTAGAGAATAATTAATTCGCGGCTAGCTGGGGTTAAGATGCGGTTGCCTTCTTCTGTAATGACTAGGTCATCTTCAATGCGGACTCCACCAATACCCTCTAGGTAAATCCCCGGTTCATTGGTAATCAATTGGCCGACTTGAAAGGCCTCATCATAAGATGGGCTGGCATTGGGGGCTTCATGGATCTCTAAGCCGATGCTGTGGCCTAGCGAATGGCCAAAAGCGTCACCGTAGCCAGCTTGACTGATATAGTCCCTTGCGACAGCATCCAAAGCTTGACCGCTGATTCCTGGACGGGCAGCTTGGCTGACCCGACGATTGGCTTCTTGGACGATAGCATAGATTTCCTTTAATTTGGCGCCTGGATCCCCTAAAGCAAAGGTCCGCGTCATATCGGAACAGTAACCTTGATAGTAACAGCCATAGTCTACTGTAATCAGGTCACCTTGCTCGATTTTTTTCTGACTCGCTACACCGTGCGGCATAGCTGACCGTAAACCTGACGCCACAATGGTATCGAAGGAAACGCCAGAAGCACCTAAACTTCGCATGTGGAAGTCGATGGCATTAGCAAGTTCAATTTCTGTCATCCCGACCTTCACTTCATTGAGCATAAAGTCGTAAGTCTGAACGGCAATCTCACAAGCTTTTTCAGTTAGTGCGATTTCTTCTTCGTCCTTGAATTGTCTGAGCACTTCAATCGCACCTGAAAATGGCACTAGGTCAATTTCTAAAGCTTCATCGAGGGCCATATAGCTAGCAACTGAAACGTCCTCATCTTCAAAGGCCAAGTGGTCACAAGAAATAGCATTGAGCGTGCGTTTGATAAAGGCCAGGGGCGAATCCTGACTCGCTGAACCACCAGCAATCACGACTTCAAGATCAGGGCACTGGCTTTCCGCTTGCTCACGGTAGCGAAAATCAGTAATAAGATAAGCTTTCTCCTGGGTCACAAGGACTTTAGCTGAGGTCCCCGTGAAACCACTGAGATAGCGAATATTATAAGGATTGCTGACATAGAAGGCCTTGATACCTTCTTCTTTAAGTAAGTCCTGTAATTTTTTTATCCGTCTCTCCATTAAGACACCTTCTTCTAAAACATCTATAAATTTATTATAACATAGATAAATCCACTTCAAAAAATGAATCGTTCTTTTACTTTTTTAATATGACTTAGTGAATTTTTGACCTAAGACGTTTATATATCTATGACCGATAAAAATGAAAGGAGTTTCTTATGGAAAATTTATTTGGAGAGGTGATTGCACGCGCCCGAGAGCTTCAGTCAGAAGATATTCAAATCTTCCCTCAGAGCGATCACTATCAAGTGCTCTTGCGAACCGCTACGGGCATTGAAGAAATTATGACTTTAACGGATGAAATAGGGCTCCGACTCATCCGTTTCTTAAAGTACCGCAGCAATATGGATACCGGCGAGCGTCGCATACCCCAAGACGGCAGCTTCGTTTACCAGGAGGGTGAAGTCCCGATCGAATTAAGGCTCTCTAGTATTGCCAATTACCGCCTGGAAGAGTCCTTGGTTATCCGCTTGCTCTACTCCCAAAAAGACCACAAGCCCTTCCTCGAAGACTTGGATCCCTCCAGCTACCGCGCCCTCTCGAGGGCTATGCAAAAACAAAGCGGCCTAATCATCTTCTCTGGTCCAGTCAGTTCAGGAAAAACGACGACCATGTATGAATTACTGAGGGAAAACTATGAAAAGAAACGGCGGTCGGTCATCACTATGGAAGATCCTGTTGAGATTAAGGACGACCGTTTCCTCCAGACACAGATCAATCGAGCAGCTGGGGTGGACTATGACCAGCTCATCAAAGCGAGTCTACGCCACCACCCCGATATCTTACTCATTGGCGAGATTCGTGACGCCCAGACGGCTCGCATGACCATCCGCGCAGCTCTGACTGGCCACCTGGTCCTGGCGACGATCCATGCTAAGGACTGTGTGGGCGTTATTGGCCGGCTAAAGGAGCTCGGCATCACGAATGAGCAACTCATCCAAACCCTGCTCATTATCTCTTCCCAGCGCTTGGTGCCCTGTCAGAATCCCCATCCTAGTCAGCATGACCGCATCTGTTTAATCGAATGGATGGCTGGACAAACGATTGCTTCGGTCGTTGTTCACGGACAAGTCCCTCCAAGCATGACCACTCTGAACCAAAAATTAAAGGAGGCCCGTGAACAAGATGTCATCAGTCAAAGAACCTTCCAAGAATATTACCTGGAAGAAAATTATCCATTACGAAATTACCAGCAACTGGACCAGTCAGCTCCAAGCTAGTGTGCTCAGCTACATTTCAGAGATGCTAAAGGAAGGTTTCTCCTTACAGGATACCCTCCCCTTCCTGAGCATTGTCTACCCCAAGCAGGCCTCAACTTTCCAAGCCATGGAAAATGATATTCTCTTGGGCAAGGGCTTCTCAGAAGCTTGCCAGCACCTTAAGCTCCAAGGCAACCAACGCTTTCAAATTAAGATCGCAGAAGCCCACGGTGCCTTTGCTGATAAGTTGATGGAAGTCGCAAACTATCTGAAATTACGAGAAGCCAATACCAAGCAAATCCGTCAAACCTTAACCTACCCTTTTTTCTTAGTATTCCTCATCATGGGTATGCTTTTTGTCATGCGGTCCTTTCTCCTCCCCCAGATCCAGGAGACGGGTTCAGGCGAAGAGTCTTCCTTAGTCATTTTTCTCCGCTATTTCCTAGAGAACCTACCTCTCATCCTGGTCTACAGCAGCCTTGTCGCCGGCCTCGTCGGCTTAGTTACTTATTATTTTTTAAAAAAATTAACAGCGCTCAAACGCGCCCAAATTTATGTTGCTCTGCCCTTTATCGGTCATTACTTCCGTCTCTACTACACCTATTTCTTTGCTTATGAATTTAGCCAGCTATTTGCTCTGGGCTTTCCCATCCAGGAGATTATCCAGAGTTTTCAAGAGCAGAATGAATCGAATTTCTTAAAAAGTTTTGGTTATTTTATGGCCAAGCGCTTAGAACAAGGCCGGGCGACCGATGATATTTTAAGTCAAGCAGGCATCTTCACCCAAGAATTCCCTGCCATCGTCCTTCAAGGCGAGTACCTGAATCAATTAGCAGTCAAAATGCGCCTCTATAGCCAGCGCTGCCTTAAAGATTTTTTTACAAAAAGCCAGCAGGCCATCCAAGTCGCTAAAAATGTCCTCTTTATCTTCGTCGCCCTCCTAATCCTGCTCGTTTATCTCAGTCTAATGTTACCCATGCTCAATTTACTAGGAGGTTTAAATGCATGAGACACACCATTAAAAAGTATCTAAAACGACTTAAAAGTAGTGATCGCCGTGGTTTTACGCTTCTAGAAATGATCATTGTTTTATTCGTTATCGCTGTTCTTTTACTACTGGTTATCCCAAATATCGCCCAACAAAGAGATAATATCCGATCGCAAGGAGATGAAGCCTTACTGACCACCTATGAAACCCAAGCCTCCCTCTTCCTTACCAATGAAGGGCGAGAAGCTAATAGCATCCAAGAACTAGTAGAAACTGGCTACCTCAGCCAAGACCAGGCTGACCGTCTCAATGAAATCCAGCGCTAGGCCAGGCTTTACCCTACTAGAAATGGCCCTGACCCTGCTAGTGGTCGCCGCCATTAGCCTGGCTGCTTGGAAGGGCTTTAGGTTGATTAGTTTAGAATTCCATGCCAGAAATCAAATCCAAAGCGTGATGGCTTACTACGACCGCTGCTATAAGCGGGCCTATCTAAATGGCGAACGCTTTTTTATGGTTGCTATAAGCCAGCAGGTTAACTTCTATCAGGATTCGACCCAAAGTCAGCCGATTAAAAGTTTTCAACTGGACAATGGACTTAAGTTAAACCGGCCAGCCTACCTCATCCTAGATGGTTACCAGACACAACTTGCTCCAAGCAGTCTCTACTTCAAACATCCTGAAGGACATATCCGCGTCACAATTCAGATGGGAGGTAGTCAGTATGTTATTCGAGAATATGACTAGGAAGCGCGGCTATTTGCTGGTAGAAGCAGCGGCCTCTCTCTTCCTACTCAGTCTTTTGATCCATTACTTAGTCACCGCTACGCAGCTTCAAATCGACCAGCTTAACGATGCCCAAGCCAGGCTAGACCGGGCAGAGCTGCATTTCCAGTCCCTCCAAAGCTTGAGCCAAGACCCAAACTGGCTCAAGCAATTAAAAACAGAGGGCTACAAGTTAGGAGAGGAGTTTGGGGATGAAGAAACCATCTATATCCAACTATTGGCCGAAGAAACTTTCTAGGTCACGCCAAGCCTTCACCCTCTTGGAAGCATGCTTAAGTCTCTTTTGTTTTTCCCTCCTTCTCCATGGCTTTTCAACTATTATAAATCATGAATTTACCTATTTTAAAACCCTTCAAGCAAGCTATGCAGACGACTGGGCTTTCTTCCTCATTAAATTACAGCGGCAAAGCTATCGAGGAGAGCTCGTATCCTGTCATCCCCGAGCCTTTATCTTCCGCCTGCCAGACGGGCGCGATTACCGCTATGAGTATTACCAAAATGCAGAGAGCCAAATGATTCGCTTGCGGATCGACCGCCAAGGCCACCAGCCCCAGCTAATGGAGGTCGAAGATTTTAGCTGCCAACAGATTGGGCCTCAAAGTATTCACATTCAGCTGAGCTTTAAAAATGGTAAAACTTACCAAAGTCGCTTGTTCTTTAAGGGAGGTGACCGCGATGAAACAGACCTCCCCTAAGCGAGCCTCGATCTTTTTGACCAGTCTCTCTTGTTTTTTTACCATCCTCTTGCTTTACCAATTAAATCTTCAACTTTACCAAGCCCAAGTAGAGAATGTAATTACCATGGAGGGAGCTTTAAAGGCTGAAAGTCTAGCCCTACTTGCCCTGGCTTTAGAGAACGATACTAAGGCTGAACAACGTGAGCAAAGTCAATCAGCTAGCAAAAGTTTAGAAGAAGAGCTTTCCAAAGAAAAAGAATTAAGTCAAAACTTGAAAAAGCTGGAAAAAAACCAGAAAGAAAAAGAGGCTAAGTTTAAGAATAGTAAGCGAGAAAAAGAAGCGACTATCGACGACTTGCTCGAAGAATTGCACGAATTGGAGATGAAATTTGCTAATTTCGACGTGATAGCCTATGATAGAGACATAGTTGACGAGGAGGACAGCTCTTCTCCTTTAGCCCATGCAGAAGCATCAGATTGGCTAGCCAACTATGAAGACTTAATCCAGCAAATTGAACATGAGCAAATGGAAGTCCAGGCTCTAAAAGAGCAGTGGGACCAGGAACGCTTGGTCGGTCATAAAGAAGCTGATCAGCTCAAAAAGGAGCTAAAAGAAACTCAGTCAGCTAAGGCAGACAAAAGACAAGAGCTCAATCACTTAAATGAGCAAAGTAAAGCGTCTAAATATTATCGGTTTAACTTAGGTGAGGTAAAACTCAAGCTAGAGGAAGACATCTGGTATTGCCAAGTCATTCTCGATAACAATGGTGAAAGCTATCAATTCACCTACTGACTGCGTTTTATATCACAGCTAACATGCCCTTAGGATTCTAGTGAACCAAGTTATGGAAAATATGACAAAAGTCGATGGGGCCTGACTTTTGCAAGGGATTCTTGAAAACGTTCGGTATTAAGAAAAGGCTGGAGCTTTTTTGTTCCGGCCTCTTTTTTATACCGACAATCAGTTCGTGCAAAAATCCAGACCCTAGGAGATTTATTGATTCCTTTTGCATCTTTGTGGCCTTTTTACACAGCTATCATATCTTGAATTACCTATAATATACTCATGTTCTGAAAAGAATATTAATTTCAAATAGAAAGGGAGGCGAAAGCAAGTGAATCAGGTCATTGAACGACTTGTCGCGATTGAAAAAAAGGCTGAGAACAGTGAAGCTAAGGTACAGGAAGAAAAATTCCAATTACGTCAATCTTATGATGAACGCAAAGCCAAGTACCGGGAAGAAAAAGCCCAAGCTTACCAGGCAGAACTCGATCATTACCGGCAAAAATTCTTAAAACGTCGGGATGAGGAAAAGGCCAACCTGATCCAGCATTTCAATCAGCAAGTCGATACCATAAAGAACTTGGTTGAACAAAAGCAATCGACATATGTTAATGATTTCATGGAAAAAGTGAAAAAATTAGGGGTGAAGCCGTAATGAATGATTACACTGCTATTGAAAGCAAAATTCGTGCCATGCGTGCCAAACTCTTGAGTCCTGGCTTTATCCGGGAAGACTTGACAGCCAATAGTACTGATGAATTTTATCGCTTTCTTTCTAGCCAAAGTAATTACCGGCAAGTGATGCCGGAACAATTGCCAAGACAAATCCCTCGTGATGAGCTCGAAGCCGTTATTATGCATGGTGTCCAGCTTGATTTCATCAAACTTTACCGTTTCGCAAGTATCAAGCAAAGACACGCCCTGCAACTCTTTGGGGTACGCTATGAAGTTGCCTTTATTAAAGAAGTCATGCACCAAATGGATAACCTGCACCAGCTAAAATTAAGTCTTAATCCCTTTACGGACTACCTGGATAAAAACCGCCACTTTCATACGGCGGAATTGCTGGTTGCCCACTCTATCCATGATGTCATCCATAGCTTTAGGGATACTATCTATGCGCCATTTTTTGAAAATTTTGCGCTCAATAACCAGGTGGATTCCTACAATCATTATGAATTAGAGTCGGCCCTCGACCAATATATCGCCTTATATGTCGACCGTAAGGCACGACGGGTGTTAAAAGCAAAGGAATTAACTTACTTTAAAAAACTGAATGGAACGAGCTACGATTTGATGAATATTTGTATCGTTTACCGCTTAAAATTTCTTTTTCACTATGATGAAACAGAAATCCGTCCAGCCCTTTTTAAGACCTACCACCGCTTGACAGACCCGGTTCTCGACCAATTGCTTCTAACTAATGATGTATCAAGCTTCCAAGCCATCGTTGATGACTTAGGCTACGGTCAAACTCTAGACTTTACGCAAGCATATTTCCCACTGCTAGCCCAACATAAACTTGTGGACCAATTATTTCGGCGTTATGTCCGGGCCCTGCCCCACTCCATGCTCACTATCTTCGAATATTTAGAAGATAAGGAGACAGAAGCTCGCCTACTTATTCAAGAGCTTGAAAAAATCAGCTATGCTCATCTAACTGCATAAGAAAGGAGTCTGAATAGATGATCACACAGATGAATCTAGTGAACATCACTGGCCCACGCGATGACATTGACCGCATGGCTGACCAGTATCTCAGTCACTATGATGTCCATTTAGTGAATGCCTTAAAAGAATTATCCGAAATTAAAACCCTAAAGTCTTATACTTCCCCTAATCCTTACCAACCTTGGGAAGACCGGGTGGATAAACTTTTAGCCAATGCCAACTACAAAGAAGAAACCTACCGCGATATGCGCGACGACCAACTGACCTTCGAAGGCGTCAAGGACCTCATCGAGCAAACCGAGGAACAATTATCAGGTGAACGCCAAGAGCTTGCGAGCTATGAGGCTTCCTACCAAGAATTAAAGGACCACTATGATGCCTTTAAACCCTTTACCGGTATCGACTACCCACTCGAAGACATCCTGGCTATGACCCATTTAAAATTCCGCTTTGGTCGTTTTACCAAAGAAAATTTCTACAAATTCAAAAAATATATTGATGCCATGGTTCCCTCCATCTTCGTTGAATCGAAAGAATTAGCGGACTATGTCTATGGCGTATACTTTACGACCACAGAAGCCCGGCAGCGGGTAGATGCCCTCTACTATTCCCTAGCTTGGGAACGAATCCGCCTACCCGAAGGCAGCGGGACCATCCAAGAGATTGTGGATGACCTTGGCCAAGAGCTCGGTATCCTGGAACAAAAAATTAACCAATCCAAACGCCGGCTCCATGACCTCACTAAGCCTTATATCAATGGCCTAATCAAAGCCAAACACCGGTTACGGGACTTCTCCCAAGCTTACGGTGTCAGAAAATACGCCGCAATTACGCGAGAAGAATTTGCCCAAAAAGAAACCCGCTACTTGTTGATTGGTTGGATGCCTAGCGACCAAACAAAGAGCTTGGAGGATGCTGTAGCGCATGATGACCAAGTCACCATGTACATTGAAGACGAGAAAGACTCCTCTTCCAGCATGACCCCTCCAACTAAAATGAAAAACAATTTTTTCGTAAGACCCTTTGAATTGATCACGCGCATGTACGGTGTCCCTAACTATCACGAGATGGATCCAACGGGGTTAGTCGCAATTACCTATTCGCTACTATTTGGGGCAATGTTTGGGGATGTTGGACACGGCATTCTTCTAATGTTGCTCGGTTTCATCGGTTTCTTACAGCCCAAACTTGCTTTGGCTAAGATGTTTATCCCCATCGGCTTATCATCGATGATCTTCGGTTTTCTTTACGGGACTATCTTCGGCTTTGAAGATGTCTTAGAAGCTATCTGGCTGCGTCCCATGGGAGCCATGACCCAGGTTCCTTTCTTTGGGCAATTGAATACCGTCTTCATCGTATCAGTGGCCTTCGGGATGTTCCTGATTTTAATGACCATGCTCTTAAACATCCAAAAACGCCTTAAGAACGGCGAGAAGCTTAAAGCCATCCTCGACCGCAATGGGATAGCCGGTTTCATCTTCTACGGTATCCTGGTTTTCATGCTTGTGATGTATATGAGCGGTCATGCTATCCCAGCCCTAAGCCTGCTCTTACTTATCTTAGCCCTAAGCTTTATCACCATTGCCTTCAATGAACAAATTAAAAACTTTATCTTGAAGCAAAAAAACCAAGGCCAAGATGGACTAGTCATTAGCCTACTTTCAATCTTTTTTGAAAGTTTCGAAACCCTCTTAACTTACTTCTCAAATACCATTTCCTTCGTCCGGGTCGGTGCTTTTGCACTAAGCCACGGTGCGATGATGGGAGTTGTCCTCATGTTTGCAAATGCAGAAGCAGGTTTAGACCATGTCAACTGGCTCGTCTTCATTCTCGGCAACCTATTTGTGGTGGGTTTTGAAGGGCTCGTTGTCTTCATCCAAGTGCTCCGGCTAGAATTCTATGAAATCTTTAGTCATTTCTATGAAGGTAACGGCATTGAATTTAAAAGTATTTGGAACAATATCGAATAAAAAAAGGAGTTTTATAAATGACGATTGAAATGATGATTAAAGTAACCCTCACTGCTACTTTTGTACTAGCTTTTGTCCTTCCTTTCGCTTACTATTTCTCTGGTAAAGCCTCCCGTAATCGTTACAAGAAGACGCTGGCAGGCAATATTTTAACCCTTGTCTCTGGTGTTGCTATTGCTTTGATCTTAGCCTACCACCCCGAAAGTGTCCAAGCGGCAGAAACAGCTGCAGCTAGCGATGGTTTAGCAACCGGCCTCGGCTACTTAGCAGCTGCCCTATCAACTGGATTGTCATGCGTCGGCGGCGGTATTGCCGTAGCGAGTGCAGCCAGTGCAGCCCTTGGTGCTATTAGTGAAGACGATTCAATTTTTGGTCGTTCTCTAATCTTTGTCGGCTTGGCCGAAGGTGTGGCTCTTTACGGTTTGATTATTTCCTTTATGATTTTAGGTCAACTCTAGGAGGGAGATCTACCCTGTGAAACAGTACGTCATTAGTGATAACCTCGATAGCTTAACGGGTATGCGTTTGGCGGGAATTGATGGGGTGCTTGTTCAAGAAACTAAAGACTTTCGTCCCAACTTTGACGCAGTCATCAAGGATAAAGACTACGGCATTGTAATGATTTCCCCTGCCTTAATAGAAGCCAATCAAGAAATCATTGACGAGGTTCGCTTTAACCAAGCCACGCCTTTGATTGTCGAATTACAAGGTCCCAAAGATTTCCAAACAGCTGAAAATCAAATTGCCAAGACCATCCGTCAAGCAATTGGTATATCAATCTAGTAAGGAGTGTCCCCTTTGGAATTAAATGAAAAAATTGACTATTTCAACCAAGAAGTTAAGCTCCAGGTCAAAGAGCATGTGGATGAACAAGTCGACCAATATCGCCAAACCTTAGAGGCTGATTTCAATGAATTCATCCAAAAGACTGACCAAGACTTTGATGAACAATTGCAAGCCAATAAGCAAGCTGTCCATAAAGAATATAATAAAGAAATTTCCGAACTACAAATCAAGCAACAAAGAGAACTCTATTTGAGCGAGAACAAAGTAAAAGAAGCCCTCTTTAAAGAATTTGAAGCAGCCATTCAAACTTATAAGGAAAGTCCAGCCTATCTGGACCAGCTTAAAGAAGTCGTCAAGAATATCCTGGACTTTGCCCAAGGCGAGAAATGCGATATCTATCTCGACCAATCCGACGCCAACCTACAAGCTGAGCTAAAAGAAGCAGTCCAACATGACATTACCCTATCAGACCGGGACTTCACCGGGGGCATTCGAGGGGTCATGCGGGAACGGAATATTCTCCTCGACTACTCTTTCTCGACTTTGCTTAACTTAGAAGATGAGAACTTTACAATTAAAGAGGTGATTAATTAATGGCTAGCGTGATTTATGCAATCAATGGTCCAATTGTCCGGGTCAAAGGAAAAACCAATTTTTCCATGCAAGAAATGGTTTATGTCGGTGAACAAGGCTTAATTGGTGAAGTGATCCGAATCGACCAAGCCTACACCACTATCCAAGTTTATGAAGAAACCGAGGGATTGAAGCCAGGTGAAGTCATCCATGGAACAGGCATGCCAATCAAAGTGTCCCTCGGCCCAGGTATGCTCGGCAACATTTATGATGGGATCCAACGTCCACTTAAAGAAATTGAAAAGCAAACAGGTTTCTACATTAAACGCGGGGTCCAAGTCGATGCCTTAGACCAAGGCAAAGAATGGGAGGTCAACCCCCTCGTTAAAGTGGGTGACCAAGTTAGCGGTGGAGATATCATTGCTGAAATTCCAGAAAGCCGGTCACTAGTCCACAAAGTCATGGTCCCCTCCGGTATGATTGGTGAAGTAACTGAAGTCGTCCCAAGTGGTAGCTACCGAGTTAGCGATAGCTTGGTCAAGCTGCAGACTTTCGATGGCTCTATCCAAGAAATTAAGGCCTTCCAAGAATGGCCCATCCGCCAAGCTCGGCCTGTCGCCAACCGGCTAAAAAGTTCTAAACCTCTCCTCACTGGACAGCGGATTATTGATAGTGTCTTCCCAATTGCTAAAGGTGGGACGGCTGCTATCCCAGGCGGTTTCGGAACAGGTAAAACCACTATGCAGCACCAGATCGCTAAATTTGCGGATGCCGATGTGATTGTCTACATTGGTTGCGGCGAACGGGGTAATGAAATGACAGAAGTACTTGAAGACTTCAGCAAGTTGATTGACCCACGAACTAACGCACCCTTGATGGAAAGAACCGTTCTGATTGCTAATACCTCGAACATGCCGGTAGCGGCTCGGGAAGCCTCTATCTACACGGGCTTAACCATTGCAGAATACTACCGGGATATGGGCTATGATGTAGCGATTATGGCCGATTCCACCTCACGCTGGGCGGAAGCCTTGCGGGAACTCTCAGGTCGTCTGGAAGAAATGCCAGCCGAAGAAGGTTTCCCTGCTTATTTAGCCAGTCGGATTGCCACCTTCTATGAAAGAGCTGGCGATATGGAAACCTTGAACAACCAAAACGGTTCCGTCTCCATCATCGGTGCTGTTTCACCTCAAGGGGGCGACTTCTCCGAACCTGTGACCCAGAACACCAAGCGCTTTGTCCGTTGTTTCTGGGGGCTAGATTCTAACCTCGCCCACTCCCGCCACTATCCCGCCATTAATTGGATGAATTCCTACAGTCAGTATGTGGATGAATTGTCCGGTTGGTATAATAAAAATGTCAGTGAAGACTTTATCAAAAACCGGGCTGAAATGATGGCCCTCTTGCACGAGGAAGACCAACTCAACGAAATCGTGAAGTTAATTGGGTCAGATATCTTACCGGACCACCAAAAATTGGTCCTACAAACTGCTAAGGTTATTCGCTTAGCTTTTCTCCAACAGTCTTCCTTCCATGAGATTGATGGGGATGTACCTATTCAAAAACAAGCTAAGATGCTGGACGTCATCCTCTACCTCCACCACCGGTCCAAACAACTGATCCAATGGGGGATGCCGATGTCCTATCTCCAACAGTCACCCATCTTTAATGAAGTCATCAATATGAAATTTAATGTAGCTAATGATAACTTGGATGCCTTTGATCATTACTATCAAAGCATCGACCAATTCTATGACCAAGCTATCGAACAAAACGGATAAGGGGGAATATAAATGCCAATAGAATATCTCGGTTTAGCGTCCATTGACGGTCCTCTTGTTGTCGTCGATGGCGTACGTGGTGCCGCCTATGGTGACATTGTGAACTTTCGCGTCAACCGCAGTGAATTAAAAAAAGGTCAAGTCATCGCTATTGAAGGCGAGCGCGCTATGGTTCAAGTTTTTGATGCCACCACCTCCATGTCCTTAGATAATACGCACTCTAGTTTTAGCGGACATGGGATGGAGATTGAACTTGCACCAGAAATCCTAGGACGGGTCTTCAATGGGGTTGGGGAAGCAATCGATGGCCTTGGAGCTATCCACTCCAATCTCTCTCGTGAAGTCAATGGAGCGCCCTTAAATCCTGTCTCACGGATCTATCCTCGGAACTATATTGAGACGGGCTTTTCCGCAATTGATACCCTGATGACACTCATTCGGGGACAAAAGTTACCTATCTTTTCAGGCGACGGGATGCCCCACAATGAGTTAGCTGCCCAAATTGTAAAACAAGCCAAACTAGGGGATAACAGTGATGAAGAATTTGCTATTGTCTTTGCAGCCATGGGCGTTAAGCATGATATTGCCGATTTCTTCCAAAGATCCTTCGAAGAAAGTGGCGCTCTTGACCATGTGACCATGTTTGTCAATACGGCAGACGATCCGGCCATGGAACGTCTGATCACACCCCGGGTTGCCCTAACCACAGCGGAATACTTAGCTTACGACTTAGGCAAACAAGTCCTAGTCATCCTAACTGACATGACCTCCTTCTGTGAGGCTTTACGTGAGGTTTCTTCTGCCAAGCAAGAAATCCCATCACGTAAGGGCTATCCTGGCTATCTCTATTCTGAACTTGCAACCATTTATGAGCGGGCCGGTATCGTCCAAGGTCGCAAGGGGTCAGTGACCCAAATTCCTATTCTAACTATGCCCAATGACGATATCACCCATCCTATCCCTGACTTAACCGGCTATATTACGGAAGGACAAATCGTTTTGGACCGTGACCTCTACGGTAAGAATATTTTCCCTCCAATCGGTGTACTTCCCTCCCTATCGCGTTTGATGAAAGACGGAATTGGTGAAGGCTATACCCGAGAAGACCATGAAGATGTGGCCAACCAACTCTTCGCCGCTTATTCAGGTGCCGCGGAAGCCAGGAGCCTAGCCTCCGTTATTGGGGAAGAAGAACTATCTGATATTGACAAGAAATATCTGGAATTTGGTGAAAAATTCGAAGAAGAATTTGTCGGTCAAGCTGCTGATGAGACCCGGACGATCCAAGAGAGTTTAGACCTAGCTTGGGAACTCCTGCGGGCCTTCCCACGTGAAGAATTGAACCGAATGGATACCAAGATTCTAGACCGCTACTATGACTCCAGCGATCATGAGCCAGAAAGTGAAGAAAATGGTGAGGCCTAATGGATATTAATGCTTCCCCTACTCGGGGTAACTTGATGCAGGTTGAAAAATCGCTCAAACTCTCTCGCAACGGTTATAATCTGATGGACCGCAAGCGAATGATTCTCATGAACGAAATCATGACCTTATCTAAAGAAGCCAGTCAAATCCAAGAAAAATTAAAGGCCGCTTATGGCGAAGCCTACAAACAATTGAGTATTGCTACCGGTGAGATTGGCATGGTTAATGTCGAACAAGCCGCTTATGGTGTTCCTATTTCCGATGCCCTGGACATCAAGATCCGTAGCGTTATGGGCACAGAGATCCCTGAGACGCGGCTGCCTAAAGAAAAACTTGAACCCAATTATTCACTCTTTGATACCAGCATTGCTGTTGACCAAGCCCGCATTGCCTTTGAAAAGGTCAAAGAGCTCCAAGTTAAACTAGCTGAAATTGAAAACTCAGCCTATCGTTTAGCGAATAACATTCAAAAAACGCAAAAGCGGGTCAATGCCCTGCAAAATATTACCATTCCACAGCTAGAAGATGCCCAAGTAGCTATCTCCTCAGCTTTGGAAGAAAAAGAAAGGGAAGAATTTACCCGCTTGAAAGTGGTCAAAGCGATCCTAGCCAATAAGGCAGAAAAGGCCTAAACGTTGACCCCAGCCTAAAATGCCAAAAAAAAGCGTAACTAGCTAAGTATGCTAACCCCAAAAAGTTGGACTAAGAATCTAACTTTTGAGGGTCACTACAAAGCTGTTACGCTTTTTTCGTTCGTATGTAACTTATTTGGTCATAAATTTTTGTGACCGTTGATAAGCGCCTACCCAAAGAACAGCCATCAAGATCGACAAGATAGCTAAAGTAAGCCATGAATAGTTGTAAGAACCGCTGACATCAGCGATTGTTGCTGCTAAGAGTGAGCCTGAAGTCATCCCGAGCATCAAGGCGCTCTGCATGTAGCCATAAGCCTTAGGATAGTCTTCAGAGCTAAAGATAGCTGAAGCCATCAGTGGCGGTAAGACCGTACCGATCGCATTCCCTAAGCCGAATAGTACAGACATGATGAGAACAAAGCTGTAATTAGCCCCTAACATCATCAGGAGATAGGCCAAGGTGCAAAGAGCAGAAGCATAAATCGTCGCTAGCCGTACACCAAATTTGTCGTTAACTATACCAAGGATCAATTTACCTAGGATACCAACACCAGAGTAGATGGAAACCATGAGGGCCATCTTTTCAGCACCGTGTAAACTTTGAACGGCCGGTGGGAATTGTCCTAGGCCCCCGTTATTCGAAATACCAATGAAGGCTGTCCCAATAAGAAGCATGATAAAGAATGGCTTCTTAACAACTTCTGTCATCGGTAAATTAACCCCAGCTTGGCTGGTCGTTTCTTCAGAACTTTGATCAACTTGCCCAGCTCCTAAAGCATGGAGGCCCTTGTCTTCTGGTTTCTCAACAAAGAGGAAGAGAACAATAGGCAAGCAGACAACCAGCATAATAATGGCATAAGTCAAGTAGGACATCCGCCAACCCATTTCTTGGATCAAGAAAGTGAGTAATTGACTAAAGATAATACCACCAACACCTAAGCCAGCGAAGGATAGACTTAAGGCGGTCCCTTTTGATTTGACGAACCAATTATTAACCAGCATTGATACTGGAATAATAGTCGTGGCTGTGTACCCAAAACCAACAAAAATAGATAAGAAATAAAAAACATAGATATTTGGTGCAAAGCCATACAAACCATAAGCAATGGCATAAACTAGAATACCAATCAAATAAAAACGTTTAAAATTACCACGCTTAGCAAACATTTGAGAGACAAAGGGTGATACAAAGATCCCCATGCCTAAAACAATTGAATTCACAATTGCAAAAGCACTATTAGCAATAGCAAACTCCTCAACCACATGTGGTTGGAAAAGATTAGCCACTGCGACAGAGGCTGGTCCCATACAAGCTAGGATTAAGATGGCCCCGAGGACAATCCACCAACCATAAAATAATTTACCTTTTTCCATTAAATTCCTCCCATTTCAAATTCATTACTTATTAACTATAGCAGATATTTATCAATTTGTTTGATTTTTTCAGGAAAATCTTTGATTTTAACTAATATTCTTATCATTTTAAAGCAAAAGTGTGCAAAAAAGAGCATATCAAAAGATAAAAACACCCCCAAACAAGCCTCGAGAGACTTGTTTGGGGGTGTTGAGATGCTTTGACCAGGATGCTGGCCAAAGCTATTACATGGACCGGTAGCCTTGGTAGTCATCGACTTTCAGGATACGTTTAGCGTTGGCTACGCGGTCTTCTGTTGGTGGCTCCACACCTTCAAGTTTATATGGAATACCGAGTTCATGATACTTATAAACTCCCATAGTGTGGTAAGGAAGGATTTCAACCTTTTTAACGATATCACCTAGACTCTGGATAAAATCAGAGAGCCCCTGCAGGTCTTCGTCAAAGTCCGTCCGAGTTGGTACGAGGACATGGCGAATCCAGATAGGCTGACCTTTTTCCTGCAAGAAGCGGAAGAGGTCTAAGATATTCTTATTAGGCGCTGTCGTTAGCTTGAGGTGACGTTCAGGATTGATTTGCTTCACGTCCATCAAGATCAGGTCTGTATATTCCAAAAGTTCCTCAAACTTAGCCAACCACTCTGGCTCGCGGGTGAAAGGGCCCCCGCAAGAATCCAGAGTTGTATGAACACCATGTTTTTTGCACAATTTGAAGTATTCAATTAAGAAATCAATCTGTAATAATGGTTCTCCCCCAGAAACGGTTACGCCACCCTTTTTCCCCCAATACGGCTGATATTTGACAGCTTCTCGGAAGAGCTCTTCGGCCGTATAAGGCGTTCCCGCATTAATCTTCCAAGTATCTGGGTTATGACAGAATTGACATCTTAAGCGACAGCCCTGCATGAAGGAAACAAATCGAATCCCAGGACCATCTACAGAACCAAAACTTTCAAGAGAGTGGACATAGCCAATTGTTTCTGTCATCATGATTCCTCATTTCATTACTTAAGTCGTCGAGCTTACATCCCTTCGTGCATGGTCCGGTTGATAACTTCTAATTGTTGTTCGCGAGTCAATTTAACGAAGTTCACCGCATAACCAGATACACGGATGGTTAATTGTGGGTATTCTTCTGGGTGATCCATCGCGTCAAGCAAGGTATCACGGTCGAAGACGTTAATGTTTAAGTGGTGGCCACCTTGTTTAGAGTAACCGTCTAACATGGACACTAAGTTATCAATCTTAGTTTCTTCATCACGTCCTAAAGCCTTAGGTACGATTGAGAAGGTGTTAGAGATACCGTCCATTGAGTAGGTGTATGGTAATTTAGCTACTGATGAAAGACTTGCTAAGGCGCCGTGTGAGTCACGTCCGTGCATTGGGTTAGCCCCTGGTGCAAAGGCCACACCGGCTTCACGACCATCAGGAGTTGACCCTGTATTCTTACCATAAACGACGTTAGAAGTGATGGTTAAGATAGAAGTTGTATGGACAGAACCACGGTAAGTAGGTGTCTTACGGATCTTAGTCATGAATTTCTTCAAGAGTTTAACCGCAATTTCATCAACACGGTCATCGTTGTTACCATATTTTGGATAGTCGCCTTCAATTTCGAAGTCAACAGCTACCCCATTTTCATCACGGATTGGTTTAACTTTTGCATATTTAATTGCTGAAAGTGAGTCAACCGCTACGGAGAAACCAGCAATACCAGTTGCCATGGTCCGTTTAACATGAGAATCATGGAGAGCCATTTCAAGACTTTCATAAGAATACTTGTCATGCATGTAGTGGATAACATTTAAAGTATTCACATAAAGTTTACAGATCCAGTCCATCATATCATCGAACTTGTCAATAACTTCATCGTAATCGAGATATTCACTATCAATTGGTTGATAACGAGGGCCAACTTGTACTTTAGAAATTTCGTCTACCCCACCGTTAATAGCATAAAGTAAAGTCTTAGCTAAGTTAGCACGGGCACCGAAGAACTGCATTTGTTTACCGATTTCCATAGCAGACACGCAGCAGGCAATACCATAGTCATCACCGTATTGTGGGCGCATAACTTCGTCGTTTTCGTATTGGATAGAGCTGGTCTTAATTGAAATTTCCGCACAGAATTCCTTGAAGCCTTCTGGTAAGTCTTTAGACCAAAGAACAGTTAAGTTTGGTTCTGGAGCTGTACCCATGTTCTTCAAGGTTTGTAGGTAACGGAAGCTGTTCTTAGTTACTAAGGAGCGTCCATCTAAGCCCATACCTGCAATCGATTCAGTTACCCAAGTTGGGTCCCCAGAGAAGAGTTCATTATATTCAGGGGTACGTGCAAATTTAACGATACGCAATTTCATGATTAAGTGGTCGATGAGTTCTTGCGCTTCAACTTCAGTTAAAGTTCCGTTTTCAAGGTCACGTTGGATATAGATATCCAAGAAGGTAGATGTACGTCCGAATGACATTGCAGCCCCATTTTGTTGCTTAACGGCAGCTAGGTAAGCTAGGTATAACCATTGGATAGCTTCGTGAGCATTTTCTGCAGGACGGCTTAAGTCAAAGCCATATGTCTTACCAAGTTCTTTTAATTCAATTAAAGCACGGTATTGGTCAGATAACTCTTCACGGTGTTGGATAACATCTTGTGACATATCCATGCCATCACCATCGTTGAATTCTTGTAATTTTTCATCCATTAAGAAGTCAATACCGTATAGGGCAACACGACGGTAGTCACCGATGATCCGACCACGACCATAAGCATCTGGCAAACCAGTGATGATCTTGTTGTGACGAGCTTTACGCATTTCAGGTGTGTAAGCATCGAATACCCCTTGGTTGTGGGTCTTACGCCAATCACGGAAGATATGAGAAATTTCAGAGTCAACTTCATAGCCATAAGATTTAGCAGCTTGTTCACTCATCCGAATACCACCGAATGGCTGTAAGGAACGTTTAAACGGTTCATCAGTTTGAACCCCAACGATTTTTTCTTTATCTTTATCAAGATACCCTGCATCATGAGAGGTGATAGTTGATACAATCTTGGTATCCATATCAAGAACACCACCATTTTCTCGTTCTTGTTTGGTTAAGTCCATCACTTGATCCCATAATTCAGTAGTATTTTCAGTTGGCCCTTCTAGGAATGAAGAGTCACCCGTATATTCTGTATAGTTATTTTGGATAAAATCGCGAACATTAACTTCTTCCTGCCATTTCTTACCAGTGAAGCCTTTCCATGCTTTAGTCGTATCCATTATAAATTCATCTCCTTTTGTAATTTATTTCACAATATAACAGATCTGTCTCTAATTATAACAGCTTACCAAACAGATTGCTACACTTTTCACGTGGAAATTTATTAAAATTTAATAATATTTTATGGAAGCGCTTTTAATTAATGGATATTTGCAAAAGCATTTGCCCCTCATCGGCAAATAGCGTAAAATATAGGATAGCAAAGCAAAACTTGCTTTGGTGAATAATAATGCTTGTTCATTAATTATTTTTAGGAGGAATTTTATAATGAAATTAGTTTTCATCCGTCACGGCGAAAGTGAATTAAACTTAGCCAATGTTTTCACAGGTTGGTTAGACCCTCGCCTCTCAGAAAAAGGGGTTAAAGAAGCTCAAAAGGCTGGTCAAGACCTTAAAGAAGCTGGTATTGAATTCGACACGGTTCATACTTCCATGTTATCACGTGCCATCCAAACGACTTATAATGTCTTAGACCAAATGGATCGTCTCTACTTACCCGTCAACAAAAACTGGCGCTTAAACGAACGTCATTATGGAGGCTTACAAGGCTTAAATAAAGCTGAAACTGCTGAAAAATATGGGGATGAACAAGTCCACATTTGGCGTCGTTCCTTCGATGTTCGCCCACCATTAGCTGAAGAAGGCATCGATGATCCACGCTATGCTGACTTAGACCAAAACCGTCTGCTTGCTGGCGAATGCTTAAAAGATACCCTAGCCCGTACCCTACCTTACTGGGAAGACCACATTGCTCCTGAATTAAAACAAGGCAAAAATGTTTTAGTTGTGGCACACGGCAATAGCCTCCGTTCCATTACGAAATACCTAGAAAACATCTCTGACGAAGATATTCCTTCAGTTGAAATTGCAACTGGTGAACCTATCGTTTACGATTTAGATGAAGACCTTAATGTTGTTAACAAAACTATCCTAGAGAAATAATCTGTAAGCTTTTAGAAGCTATAACAAAAGCCAGGTCAATCACTTCCTATAAGCTGATTGACCTGGCTTTTTGTCTGTTCTATTCTTTACTGAAATGGCTAAACTGACTATTATAGAGCTGATAATAGAAGCCTTGGCGGGCGAGTAAATCCTCATGCTTACCTTGTTCAACGATTTGCCCCTGGTCAAGGACGAGAATCACGTCGGCATTCTGAATGGTGGATAGGCGGTGGGCGACAACAAAACTTGTCCGCCCTTGCATCATCTGGTCAAAAGCTTCTTGGACCAAGGCTTCCGTTAAGCTGTCGATGGAACTCGTTGCTTCATCGAGTATAAGCATCTTAAAGTCCGTCAGCAGGATGCGGGCAATACAGATTAGTTGCTGCTGGCCAGAAGATAGGTTAGCTCCAGCGACTTGGACGGGACTGTCATAGCCCTGGTCCATCTGTTGGACAAGGGGGTGGAGGCGAGCTTTTTTACTTGCTGCAATCACTTCTTCATAAGTCGCGTCAGGCTTGCCGTAAGCAATATTGTCGTAGATGGTCCCTTCAAATAGCCAGGAATCTTGCAGGGCCATTCCGAAGAGCTGTCTCAGATAGTTCTTGTCCAGCTGGCGGCTATCCACCCCATCAATTAGGATACGCCCACTATCGAGCTCATAGAAGCGCATCAAGAGATTAATCAAGGTTGACTTGCCTGCTCCGGTTGGTCCGACAATAGCAACTGTTTGCCCTGCTTGAACTTCTAAGGAGAAGTCTTCAATCAATGGATGCTCTTTCTGATAAGAAAAAGCGACCTGGTCAAAGCTAAGCTGCCCTTTAAAAGTAGGGATCTGAGCAACTTGGTAAGAATTGCCGGCCTCTTCTTCTCCCAGCAAGTCAAAAATTCGCTCATTAGCAGCGAGAGCTGTCTGCATCTCATTCACCACCGCGGATATATCATTAAAAGGCTTACTGTATTGGTTAGCATAGGCGAGGAAACTGGAAAAGATCCCCACCGATAGTTGACCGGAAACAACTGCAAAAGCACCGTAGAGCCCGACTGCCCCATAAACTAAGCTATTGACCACTCGGGCTGAAGGATTGACTAGGGCACCGTAAAACTGGGACCAAATGCCGGATTCGTGGAGTTCTTGGTTGAGCTGACTAAAGTTTTCCTCCGCCTGGCCTTCATACTGAAAGCTCTTGACGAGCAGCTGGTTAGCTGCGAGCTCCTCTGTATAGGCATGGAGCTGGCCGCGCAAAGCTAACTGGGTCTGAAAAAAGCGATAGGTGCGGTTGGCGATAAAACTGGACACCGCAATCGACAAAGGTGTCAGAACAATGACAATTAAAGCTGTGCGAACATGGATAGACAGCATCATTACTAGTACCCCTATAATCATTGCTAGACCGGAGAAAAAATTGGTAAAACTTTGGACCAAACCATTTCCCACCAAATCCACGTCATTAATCGCTCGGCTGACTAGGTCACCATGGGCATGCTGGGCGATAAAATTCAAGGGCAATTTTTGCAGCTTTTTAAAAAGATCAATCCGCAAACGGCCCATAAGTCGGTAGCTCAGCTGGTTAATCAGTCGGTTTTGCCCCCACATAAAGAGGGCGGCGAGACCGGCACTGACCAAGAGATAAGCCAGCTGCTGGTATAAGCCAGAAAAATAGACTTGCCCCCTGCCGAGGACCTGGTTGACCGCTTCACCGATTTGAATCGGAATCAAAATTTGGCAGGCTACGGATAGGCTAGCCAAAATAAGAATAAAGACTAAGCTTAAGCTCTCCTGCCTTAAATAAGATAGAAGTGCACGTAAAGACCTAAGCAAGGGACTCGCCTCCTTCTACTAATTTTTGTGACTTGGCCATGGCATAATAGCTAGGACTCTGAGCAAGTAGCTCATCATGCTTTCCAACCGCTTCGACTTGGCCATAGTTTAAGACGATAATTTGGTCAGCTTCAAGCACTGAGGCTAAGCGTTGGGAAACCAATAAGACACTAGCTGATTTTTGGGCAAGGGTCGAACGAATCCGAGCCTCGGTGGCAAAATCAAGAGCGCTCAGTGCGTCATCTAAGATAAGAAGTCCGGCCTCCTTGACCAGGGCGCGAGCGATTGTCAAGCGCTGGCGTTGGCCCCCTGAGAAATTTTTCCCGCCCTGGCTAACCGGAGCATCCAAGCCCCCATCAAGCTGGCTGACAAAGTGAGCGGCCTGGGCGTCTTCCAGGGCCCGCCAGAGCTCTTCATCTGTCGCATCTGCCCTGCCCAAAAGCAAGTTAGAACGAATCGTCCCGGTCAAGAGGCTGGCATGCTGGGGGACTAGGCTGATCATTTGTCTAAGCTCAGTAAGGGCCATCTCTTGGGTATCCTGTCCATTCAAAAAAATCTGACCGCTTGACGGCTTATAAAAACGCTCAAGCAAATGAATCAAAGTGCTTTTCCCTGCCGCCGTAGGACCTACTATCGCATAGAAGCCACCAGGCGCTAAGTTTAGATTAATATTTTTAAGTACAGCTTTTTGTCCGTAAGCAAAGCTTAGCTGGTCGATCTTAACAGCAAGTGCTGGTTCTTCTAGGTGTACGGGGCAGCGGTGATTGGGCACAGGATCTACAATACTTGGCTCAAGAGCTAGCAATTCATCCACGCGTTGGATTCCAGCTACCCCCCGACTAATCATTACAAGCACCTGGACCAAGACATTAAGGGCTAGAAGGATGGTATTCATATAATTGACAAGAGCAATCACTTCGCCTTGTTGGAAGGCCCCTCGGTTCACTAGTCCCCCGCCAAAATACAGAATAAGAGCGATCAATAAATTAACCACAAAGAGGCTAGCAGGATTGGCCAGCGATTGAACCCGGGCCAAGGCAACCTGCTGCTTCCTCCAGTCTCGGTTAGCCTCTTCGAAGCGCTGGACTTCACGCTTTTGACTGGCGAAAGACCGGATGTCTCGCATCCCTGATAAATTTTCAGCAAAAAGTTGACCCAAATAGTCTAAAGCTTTTTGGATACCGGCTAAGATGCGGTTAGAAGCCAAGGTAATAAGAGAAAGAATTGTTCCCAAAACTAGACCGCCCAGAATAAAGATAGGAGCAAGCTGGGGGCTAACAATAAAAGACATGACCATGGCACCGACCAATAGGACCGGACAACGCGAAGCCAGACGGATGGCCATAGCAATACAGACCTGGATATTGTGGGTGTCATTAATCATGCGATTGGCAATCGAACTTGACCCTAAACTTTGACTCTGCTGCAGGTCCAAGCGGTTAAGCTGGTCAAACAAAAGAGACCGCAACTTGCTTCCCGTGGATTGGGAGACTAAGGAAGCGAACCATTGGCAGACTAAGGCCAAGAGATAGCCACACAGAGGCAAAATAAACAAGAAAATCCCCCGGCTCTTAATATAGTCCAAATTTCCTGGATGAATCCCGTAATTAATAATATGAGCCATTAAAAACGGCACCAATAATTCTAAGATGGCTTCAAGGCTCTTAAAAATAAAACCCGTCAGCGCCCGCCACTTATTTTCTTTAAGCACATCAATGACACGCATAGCCAGGTGACTCTCCCTTCATTCATTAAAGATTAGTTCTAGAGTAGCAAATTTACAAGACCTGCTCAAGTTTGTCCTAAAGAAAAAACTGGACCGAGGCCCAGCTTTTTTTCTCATATTTTTGACTTAGTCTTCAGGTAATTCTGTCGTGTAATAAACGTTTTGCACGTCATCATCATCTTCAAGCTTGTCGATCAGATTTTCAAAAGTTTCTGCCTTGTCAGCTGGTAAATCAATCAGTGTCTTAGGGACCATGGTTAATTCGGCACTGGCAAGTTCATAACCGTCTTCTTTCAAGGCATCACGCACATCACCAAAGTCTTCTGCTTGAC
The DNA here is from genome assembly GCF_030230715.1 of Aerococcus sp. UMB1112A. Taxonomy (NCBI): domain Bacteria; kingdom Bacillati; phylum Bacillota; class Bacilli; order Lactobacillales; family Aerococcaceae; genus Aerococcus; species Aerococcus sp. UMB1112A. Next base: position 169,795 of record NZ_JASPDS010000002.1, read on the forward strand.
TATAAATTTCGAAAACTTCGTCCGAAACTTGGAGGTCCTCAGCGCCTGCTTCTAAGGCTTCCATCAGCATGGTATCTTCATCAACATCTAAGCCTTCGCGTTCAATGGCAATATAACCCTTACGGTCAAACATGAAAGCAACAGAGCCTGATTCTCCCAAACTGCCCCCATTCTTGTTAAAGATGGTCCGCACATTGCTCAGGGTACGGTTAGTATTGTCTGTTAAAGTTTCGACATAAACGGCAATCCCATTAGGACCATAGCCTTCATAAGTTACTTCATCGTAATCTTCACCACTATTTTGATTACTACCTTTATCAATAGCACGCTCAATATTAGATTTTGGCATGTTGGCGGACTTAGCTTTATCCATCACCATCCGCAAGGCGGGGTTGGAGTTCGGCTCCGGTCCACCTTGTTTAACTGCCATATAGATTTCCCGTGATAATTTTTGGAAAACCTTGGCACGTTTGGCGTCTTCCGCGCCCTTTGTGTTTTTAATTTTACTCCATTTATTATGTCCTGACACAAAAGCCCCTTCTTTCCTAAAATAATTTTCAAATTAACGTATCAATAATAGCAAATTTTAGGGTTTTACGCAACTTAAGTTCTTAAGTCAGGCACGAGCAGCTTAAGCTGGCCTGCTAGGACTTCAACATGAACAGGTAGCTTGGGCCCGGAATCGCCGTCGACATTGGAAGTCATCGGCTGATCTAAGGCCTTTAATTGGATATCCTTAGCCCGTCTGTACTGGACAAACTTAGAAGCGGAAATATCCCCTTGAAGAGCACTCTGAAGGAGTTCAGGGACAAATTCAAGACTATGACGGTTCTTGAGAAAGAGTAGGTGGGCCCAACCATCATCAATCCGAGCGCGCTCAACCATATGTTCGATCCCCCCTACTGAGTTCGTCAAGCAGATCAAGATGAGTTCAGTCTCAACGATATGGTGGTCGCCATCCGCGATGATGTCATACGTCTGGGCATTGGATTGGAAGAAGGCTTGAACGCCGTCTGCCACATAGGCCAGCTTGCCTAGGCGCTTCTTAGCTTCTGCCTTTGTTTCTTTAACGGCTTCAGGAATCTGTCCCACAGCAACAACATTCATAAAGTATTGGTTATTAATCCGCCCCAGATCGACAGAACAAGTTCGTAGGCGGGAAAGCTGCCTGAGCGCCTCCTTGGGTTGTTGGGAAATTTTCAAAACCCGACCAATATCATTCACCGTTCCTAGAGGCATATAGCCCAAGGGTCGATCAAAGTGATAAGGGGCCAGTGCATTGACCGCCTCATTAAGGGTGCCGTCACCCCCTGCCACAAAAACAGCGTCCACCTGGTCGTGGTAATGGCCAATAATGCGTGCTATATCACCTACTCCTCGGGTAAAAACTAAATGAGTATGCGCAAAACTTTTGGCCAAGGTCCAGTCTAATTCGGGAGCGACTGCACGTCCCAAGCCGTTACCAGCGACAGGATTAATAATGAGTAAACAGTTTTCCATGGGCCGTCCTCCTTTAGCCTTATTATACTAGAAATCTTAAGTTATAGCCTAGCTAAAGCCCCCTTACTTGGCGTCTTTTGTTATAATAAAGAAAACCAGTCCACGGAGGTGACTTATGCCAAATTCTTTTCAAAATAAAAATCTCTCTTTTCTTAGCCATCTGAGCCGTCTACTCGCTCTAGCTGGTCAAGCTCTTAAAGCCTGCCTGGCCTTATTTTGCGCCCTCGCTGTCCTTATCCTAGGCTTGGGACTAGGTTACCTGCTTGGTCTGACGGAAGATGACCCTATCCCAAGCCGTCAAGAAATGGCCCAGGCCATGGTGAATACAGAAGAACCCTCACAATTACTTAGCCAGGACGGTCAGATCCTTTTCCAAGTCCAGCCAGATATTCGACGCGAGAATATTCCCCTCAACCAGGTTAACCCCCTCATTGTTAATGGCCTAGTGGCAACCGAAGATGAACATTTCTTCGACCACCCTGGTTTCGTACCTAGCGCCATCTTCCGAGCGGCGGCTTCTTATCTTTTTGGTATCGGCAATCCCTCAGGCGGATCAACCCTCAGCCAGCAGTTAATCAAGCAAACGCTGTTGACTAATGAGGTCAGTTTGGCCCGTAAGGCAAAGGAACTACTGCTCGCCATCCGTTTGGAAAAGTTTTTCACTAAAGAACAAATCCTTGAAGCCTATCTCAACTTCTCTTCCTTCGGTCGGAATGCCAGAGGAGAGAATGTTGCAGGTATTGAAGCAAGCAGCCAGGGACTTTTTGGGAAAAAAGCAGCTGACGTGAACATCCCCCAAGCTGCCTTTCTCGTCGGGCTGGCACAGAATCCCTACAGCTACACCCCCTACCAGCAAAATGGCAAATTTAAGCCAGAAGAGCAAATGAAACTAGGAATTGACCGGATGGCGGAAGTCCTGGAGCGGATGCGGATTGAAGAAGTCATTTCAGAAGAAGAATTCCAAGCCGCTAAAACTTATGATATCCGCCAAGACTTTATCCCAAGCGAAGAAAAAGCCCCTGAAAGTCAGGACCCCCACAGCTTCCTCTTCCAAGCCCTTAAGCGCGAGAGCTTACTCATCCTCACTCAGAGTCTAGCTGAAGCCCGAGGAGAAAACTGGGAAGCCGTCAAAGAACAACCTGAACGTTTGGCCAATTATTATGATGAAGCTGAGCAAGCTTTTAAAAATCGCGGTCTTGAGATTCAAAGTACGGTTCAATTGGACCTTCACCAGGCCTTGGAGGCTAAACTCCAGCAAAATGCAAGCCGTTTGGGAAGCCCCCGCCAAGGTGATATCGTCCAGAATGGAGCGGTCCTCATTGATAATCATACAGGGGCTATCTTAGCCTTTACAGCAGGGGTTGACTACAGCAAACAGCAAACGGACCATGCTTTCTCCACGCGCCGGTCACCAGGTTCGACCATCAAGCCTCTACTTACTTATGGGCCTGCCCTCCAAGAAGGATTGATTAGTCCCGCAACGCGTCTTGCTGATAACTATATCCGAACCCAAGAAGAGGACGGGACTTACTATGAACCAAGTAACTATGGCCAGACCATCTCCAACCAGATTGTCACAGCCCGACAAGCTCTAGCCCAGTCCCTCAATAACCCAACCGTGCATCTCTACCAGACACTGGTCCAAGAAGGGGCTGACCTCAAATCCTATATGGACCACTTGGGCTTGGACAAAGCTATTGGTGGCCATGAATACCAAAACCTGGCACTTAGCTTGGGTGGAACGCAAACGGGTCCAACAGTTGCTGAAATGGCCGCTGCCTACGCCACTATTGCGAATGGTGGGGTCTACCACAAGCCCCACCTCATCCAAAGCATCCACGACCGGCATGGCAAGCTTTACTACCAAGCCCAAAAAGAAAATAAGCGGGCCTTTAACTCAGATGTGGCCTATATCCTGGCTGATATGCTTAAGTCGGTTAAAACAGAAGGCCTCTGGCAAGACCATCAGGAAGCCTTACCGGCAGACTTAGACTGGCTAGTTAAAACAGGCACCTCTGAAGGCTACATTGATAGCTGGGTTGTTGGTAGCACTCCAGCGGTCAGCCTCGCCTCCTGGATTGGCTACGACAATCCAAGCATTCAACAGAGCCTCGACCAGGCGGATGATAACCAAGCTTTCGGCCGTCCCTCAGACCGCCATGCCAAGTACTGGCTGTCAGCTATGAATACCCTCTATGCTAATAACGCCCAGCTTCTGGGCGCTGGCCAGCATTTTAACCGACCGGATAGTGTCCGTGAATTCCCTATCGTAGAGAAAAGCGGTCAAGCCGCTGGAGACTTCCCAGGTCCCTACCAAAGTCGCTATCATATCCCAGCTGAAGAGGCAAAGAAAACTGAGCTCTTCCCCCAAAACATGCCCCTGCCTAATGCTAGCTTTAACTATGCCATCGGGGCTGAGCTGGATGAGCTAGCCTTTGAGCTAGAAGACTACCGGATTAAAGATTCAGAAGCGACTAACCAGCGCTTTCTTTCCATCCTCCAAGGCTACCGGCGACGCTTGGAGAGAGCTTTTAATCGACCATTTGATGCCATTAAAGAAAAGGAAGATCAAGCCTCAAGTGACCAGGCTAACGCAAGTGAAGCCGCCTAATTAAGTCCATAAATAAAGCCCTCAAGCTTTTCCTGAGAAAGCTTTGAGGGCTTTACTATTCTGCATGACTAAGAAATAAAGCTAGTTTTAGCTATTTGGTAGAATCGCGAACGATAATTTTATAAGGCAGAATGTTTTTGTTTTCAATGACTTCTTCTTCAACTGACTTATCACCCATTAACTTGGTTAGAATTCGCATGGCAACTGCTCCAATATCATAAAGCGGGGGCGCAATAGTTGTAAGTTGGGGGCGGACAATTTCTGTGATGATAGAGTTATTGGATGACACAATCGAAATATCTTCTGGCACCTTAAGTCCCTTGTCTTGAACATAATTGCTGACGCCTGCTGCTAATTCATCGCCGATAATCATAGCGGCTTGGGCCTTAGAATCGATCAGCTCTTGGCCAACCTCTTCAGCTGCCCGGTAGCGGGAGTTTTCGGCCGTTAAGCACAGGGCCGAATCCAAGTCCTTGTTGTGACTAGCTAAGGCCTTCTTATAGCCATTAAAGCGACCTAGCTCATCATCGACTTGATATTCGGGGGCTGAAATAAAGGCCACATCCTCAATACCCTGGTCGAAAAGGCGAGAAACAGCTTCTGCTACAGCTGATTCATAATCAATGTGGACAGAAGGCATCTTGCCTTCAGGATCAATCATGCCAGCCAAGACAATCGGTGTCCGAGTCCGTTCAACCTCATGGCGGATCTTATCTGTCATCGTGTGGCCTAAATAAACCAAGCCATCCACTTGGCGGGATAGGATATCCGTTACCACTTTTTCTTCCCGACCTTGGTCAGCATTGGCCATGATGATACTATAATCATACATAGCGGCGATATCGTCAATACCTAATGCAAAGCTTGAAAAATACAGGTTCGTAATATCCGGAATAATAACCCCAACCGTGGTGGTCCGCCGGCTTGCTAGCCCCCTTGCCACAGCATTTGGACGGTAGTCTAATTTTTCAATGACCTTCATAACTTTCTCACGTGTGGATGGTTTGACATTGGTATTGCCATTAACCACACGCGATACCGTTGCCATGGAGACTTCTGCTTCACGAGCAACATCATAGATTGTTACAGTTTGTTTGTTCATGCTTTCCCTCCTCGATTTTTCCACATGTAGTCACAGTAAGTATAAGCAAGTCTTCAAAGAAATGCAAGCGTTTACTATAAGATTCTTATAAGCTTTCATCTCTTTTTCAAATGAGTTATAGCGTTTTCACTAAAATAAGCACAAGTACTATTTTGACACTAAGTGCGGATAAATACAATACATAATTGCTTAAAATTTGAATTTTTTTACATTTATTAATGAAAATTTTACATAAAGAGCGTGTGACAAAAGTCGATCAGGCCTGAACCATAGGAGCGAACTATGGGAAATCGTTGGTAAAGGCTTAGACATAGGTCGTAGTAGGATTCGCTAAGGCATAAACAAGCGAATTCTTCGTTCTTATTCTAACTTGCTCCAACCATCCAAGCCTAAGCGCCAAGTCTCTCCCCTGCATAAAGTGGATGTCAAGCCTGACTTTTGGAACACGTTTTTAAAATTTTGCTTTTTAAAAAAGGAAGCCGGAACTTTTGTCCCAGCCTCCTTTTTTCTCATTTTTTCTTGATTTAAGCTTTAGACTTAGCTTCAGCTTGGTCTTTAGCATCTTTGCCTTCTTCTTTTGCGACATCCTTAGCTACTTTAGCATCAGCTTCGGCTTGGTCTTTAGCTGCCTTGCCTTCTGCTTTGACTTCTTCGCCGGCTGCTTTAGCTTCATCCTTAATTTCTTTACCAGCAGCTTTTGCTGCTTCCTTACCCTCTTCTGCGCTTTCTTTAACAGAATCAGATGCTTCATTGTAAGCCTCGGCGATATCGTGCTTAGCTGCTTGGTACTGTTGGTTAACTTCTTCGCCTGTTTCAGCTAATTGCGACTTAATATTGCTTGCAGATTCTTTTAAGTTAATGCGGATATCATCAGCAGCAACATAAGCGGTGTCATAGATTGCAGCGCCTTTTTCTAAGGCTAAATCTTTGTAATCGCGGGCTGTATCGCGAGCTTGACGAGCTTGTTCGTTGATATCTTGGCGTAATTCTTCACCAGACTTAGGTGCAAATAGTAAGGCTGTCACTGCTGCTGCAGTCCCTCCCACGAAGGCGCCTAATAAGAATGATCCTAAATTATTTTTACTCATGATAATAACTCCTTTAACTCTTAAAATGCTTTACTTTCTGATGCTTCTTTTACCTTACGTATATAGCGCTTTTGCTTGAGCCGCTTAGCGGTCTGACCGAGTTTTTCAACAGCGCCTGACTTTTCTTTAGCTGTCCCAGCTGAAAGTTGGCTATTAATTTGGCTAGCCGACTTATCCTGAGCTTTTTGGTCTTTTTGTCGGATGCTGACTACCAGATCCCGAGTTGCATCATTGACGTCAGAAACTGATACGCCGAGGTCACCGATTGCCTTAAATAATGGATCCACGGTGCTCACCTTACCATTGACATCATCCATCAGCACATTGGTCTTATTCAAAAGTCCCTGTGCTTCAATAGATAAGTCATCGACATCACGCCGCAAAACAGCCAAGGTATCATTAACTTCTTCAACTGTCTGACTCACATTCTTAATGGTTGTTGTGAGTTCTCTCACTAAAAGAACCAAAAAAACAACCAAGACTGCAAAAGCTATGGCAGCAATTAAGGCTGCAGCTCCGCCCCATGTCATCTTGCACATCACCCCTTATATTATCGGGTAAGCTCTTCAGATTTATAGTCATTGCTTCCCATTTTCATAGGATAATCATACCATTTTTCTTTAGAGAATACAAAAAAAATCTTTTTTCCTATAGCAAAAGCGGCAAGCCAATCAGAAAACTTTACTTTTCCATGCTTTCTCCTTAAAATTAGAATACTTAAAAGAAAGTAGGAGGCAGCCATGTCACAAATCAAAACTTTTTTTACTAATTATTTTTCTAAAATTGAATGGGACCAAGTCATCAGCTCTTGGTTTGGTAATATCATTCAAATTGTTATCACTGTCTTGATTCTCTCGATCGTCCGCCGCTTGTTAACTCGCTCGGTTGATTTTTATTACGACAAGGCCGAACGTTTTGAGAAGAATCCTGCCCGTCAACAAACCTTGCGTACCTTGGTACAAAATTTTATCCAGTATACCTATTACTTCCTCGTCATCTACTCTGTCTTAGCGATCTTGGGCGTTCCAGTCGCTACACTGATGGCTGGTGCCGGGATTGCCAGTGTGGCGATTGGTATTGGGGCTCAAGGTCTCGTTAACGATATTGTTAACGGCTTCTTTATCCTCTTAGAACACCAATTTGATGTGGGTGATACGGTTCTCATCAACGATTATGAAGGCGAAATTTCTAAGCTAGGCATCCGAACCACAGTCATTAAGGACTTTAACGGGGACCTACATTTTATTTCCAACCGTAATATTACAGATGTCACCAACCGCTCCCGCTACCCTATCCGCTGCGATATCGACTTGAGAATTTATCCCGATTCGGATGCTGACCAAATTGAAGCCGTGCTTAGAGCTTGCATGGAAAAAGAACAACCGGATCCCCTACTCGCTCAAGATCCCATCTATCTGGGAGTCTTCCGCGGTAGCAACCGCTTCAACCTGATTTACCGGGTCCGTCTCTTTGCGGTTAATGGCATGCAGCTAGATGTCGAAGGCAAGTACTACAGCAAACTTACTGAAGCCTTAGACCAAGCAGGTATCAGCCAACCCGAATCTCAATTCAATACTTCCATGGCCATGCTCCAAGCTAGGGAAGAAAAGTTCAATGAAAATGCCTAATCGAAAAAACCAGCCTCCAAATTAAAGGAGCTGGTTTTTGTGTGTTTAGAGCTTTAACTTGCCTTGGTCTAAGTCCTCTTGGAGGGCTGCCAGGGCTTGACCACGGTGGCTAATGGCTGCTTTTTCCTCTGCTGTCATTTCAGCGGTAGTCATCCCCTTGCTAGGCACATAGAAGAGGGAATCGTAACCAAACCCATTCGTTCCTCGCTCTTCTGTTAAAATTTCGCCTTCTAATTTTCCTTCATAGTCTGCTAGGATTTCACCATTGGCTCCAGCGACGACTAAGACACAGTGGAAGGCAGCTTGCCGCTTGCTTGGATCAACATCCTGCAATTCCTCTAATAGTTTGGCGCGGTTAGCAGCATCCGATTTTTCTGGACCTGCATAGCGCGCGGAATAAATACCGGGGGCTCCGTCCAAGGCATCCACAGATAAGCCTGAGTCATCCGCAATCACGATTTCTCCTAAAGCTTGAGCAGCAGTCCGCGCCTTTATCCCGGCGTTCTCCAAGAAACTGCGTCCATTTTCCTCAATATCTGCCATTTCTGGATGGTCTAAAAGGGTTTCTACCTGGTAATTGGCAAAGATCATTTCAAATTCTTTGGCCTTACCTGGGTTTTTAGTAGCAATGACAATTTTTTTCATCCGTTATCCTCCTATAAATCAGTTAATTTAACTTGTTTCACAGCCATTTCTCGGCCCAGCCAGTCCTGGCCGATTTCTTTAAACAAGCGAACCGAGCCTGTCGTATAGAAATGCTGTTTAGCATGTCCCGGCCGAGATTCTGCCAAGCCCAGATAGTCCAACAAAATCGATAATTCTGACACGGCTTCCGCCCCTGAATCGATCAAAGTAACTTCTTTCCCCATAACATGTTGGATGGTTTGTTCTAATAGAGGAAAATGGGTACAACCTAGGATCAGGGTATCGAGATCTTTTTTGCGCAAATCTGCTAGGGTCTCAGCCACTAATTTCTTAGCTAAAGAGGACTGGTATTGGTGACTTTCGACTAAAGGGACAAAAGCGGGGCAAGCCAAGGGAAAAAGCTCTAAGTGGTTATTTTTAGCCCATAAAGCTTCCTGGTAGGCCCCGCTTTCGATCGTTCCCTGGGTGCCCAAGATCCCGATGCGTCCCTTACGTGTGGCTTTATTGGCGGCTCGGGCACCAGGCTGGATCATCCCAATTACCGGGATATCCAAGCGCTTGCGCACCTCTTCCAGACACACCGCAGAGGCCGTATTGCAGGCAATAACGAGCATTTTAGCCCCCTGCTTGACCAGGAAATCGACCAATTGATTGGTAAAGAAAGAAACTTCCTCCTCAGGTCTCGGGCCATAGGGGCAACGAGCATTATCACCGATATAGATTAGGGACTCATTGGGCAGTTGACGCATGGCTTCTTTAACAACCGTTAGGCCCCCGACCCCCGAATCCAGAAAGGCAATAGGTAAATTCATAAACTTCTCAAATCCTTTATTTTCAAATTCGTGTTACAATTGATTAGAAGATGATTATAGATTTTTTACTTAATTGAAAGGTGGCTTTTAAATGAAAATTGCTTTAATTGCTCACGATAGCAAGAAAGATCTTATGATTGCTTTCACGACAGCCTACAAGGAAATTTTACAGGAACATGAGCTTTTTGCAACCGGCACGACAGGAAAGAAGATCCAAGAGGCAACAGGACTCAAGGTTCATCGTTACCAATCTGGCCCCCTCGGTGGTGACCAACAGATCGGTGCAGCGGTCTCGCAAAATGAAATGGACTTAGTGGTATTCCTTCGCGATCCCCTAGCTGCCATGCCCCATGAGCCTGATGTCAATGCGCTAATTCGTCTCTGCGACGTCTACAATGTGCCGCTAGCAACTAACATCGGAACAGCAGAAGTTCTCATCCGCGGCCTTGAAGCAGGTTACCTAGACTGGCGGACCCAATACGACCAAGGCGCTATCAACAAAGACATCCGCGCCAACCTCGCCCACGGCAACCCAGACCGACCAATCAAATAAGCAAAGGGTGTGAGCAAGAGCGCTTAGACTTGAATGATTGGAGGCTCATCGAAAAAGGCTGACGTCAGTCAGACGTTTCGATGAGCTGAAATCACTTCAAGGCTGCTCTTGCGAACCCAACTACAGGGTATGAGACTAGCCTGCCTCCCTCGCAAGAACAAGCGAGCTATCACTAAGGGACCTTATCAAACAATCAATCATATTTAAGCACATGAGCGGTTAGGCCTAGCCCAACCGCTCAATTTTTGCTTATCTTATAGATATTGTTCTAAGATTTGTTCCAATTTTTCTTTTGGTGTATAACCAATTAAAGTCTCAACTGCTTCGCCATCCTTTTTAATAAGAAGGGTTGGAATCGACATAATGCCAAATTGACGAGCTGTTTCTTGGTTTTCATCCACATCGACCTTAGTAAATTTCACTTGGTCGCCCATTTCATCATCTAATTGTTCAATGACTGGACTTTGCATTCGGCAAGGGCCACACCAAGTTGCCCAAAAGTCAACCAGGACCAGTCCGTCTTGAGTTTCTGCTTCAAAGTTTGCATCAGTTAGTGCTTGTACCATAAGATACCTCCTTAGTATTTCTTTGCTTGTATAATTTTAGTATAACATAGGCTGCTGATTTTTAGATAAGTTTTGCCTGGCTTTAGTCTTCCTTAAACTTAACAATAGTCGCACCGTTGCCGCCCATATTATAGGGAGCAAAGTGGAAATCCACCACCCGAGAATGGCGTTTGAGATAGTTTTGCACGCCCTTGCGCAAGGCCCCTGTCCCATGGCCGTGGATAATCGTGACCTGGCCATAATTAGCCAGGAGCGCAGCATCAATATAGGCATCCAAACGTTTCATGGCATCATCATAACGTTCTCCCCTCAAGTCGAGGCTGGATGACACTGACTTAGCTTTAGAGGCTTTAACACTAGCTCTTGCTGGCTTGTCTGTTGCTGCCTGTTTGCTCTTACGGAGGAGTTTAAGATCCTTGCGTGGCAGGGTCATCTTCAAGATCCCCATCTGAACTACCCACTCATCATCTTCCCTTTCTTCCATAACGACGCCTTCTTGACCATAAGGAATCACCTTCACTTCATCGCCAACTTCTAAAGTTTTAGCCGCCTCTTGGGCCGCTTTTTCTTTTTTAGCTTTCTTAAGCACCTTATTCTGCTGCAATTGCTGTTCTTCGTAGGTTAAATCGTCAAGAGCTTTCTTCTTATCGATCATCTCATGTTCTTTGACCTGTGATTTGCCTTGATCAAGCTGCCATTGGCGGATATCTTGCAGGATTTTATCGGATTGTTTCTTACGTTTTTCCACAATCTCATTGGCTTCTTTTTTAGCCCGCTGTAGGTATTTTTCCTTATCTTCCCGCATGGCTTGGTAGGCTAATTTTAAATCATGGAGGAGGTCATCGGCTTTCTGCATGTTCTGATTGAGTTGCTTGGACTTGCGTTCAAACTTCTGCCGCTGTTCATCCAAGGAGAGGAGCATATCATTAAGATTGTGGCTATCGCTAGAGATATAGGAGCGAGCTTCTTGGATAATGTCCTGGTCGAGACCCAAACGACTAACGATATCAATGGCATTAGACCGTCCGGGTTCCCCGATCAAGAGTCGGTAAGTTGGACTCAAAGTCTTCTCATTAAATTCGACACTGGCATTGATGCTGGCTGGGTGTTCATATGAGAAGGCTTTAAGTTCTGGATAGTGGGTGGTTGCCATCACCTTGGCTTGACTATCTGATAAGCGGTTCAGAATCGCCATGGCCAAAGCTGCCCCTTCTTGAGGATCTGTCCCAGAGCCCAGCTCATCGACTAAGACCAAGCTTTGGCTATCCACTCGCTCCAAGATCTGAATAATATTGGTCATATGCCCAGAGAAGGTACTCAAGTTCTGTTCGATCGACTGCTCATCACCAATATCAGCGAAGATTTCATCAAAAACTTCAAGCTTTGAACCTGGTTTAGCCGTAATGAATAGACCAGACTGAGCCATTAACTGAATCAGGCCCACTGTTTTAAGGGTGATGGTCTTCCCACCTGTGTTGGGTCCAGTGATAATAATCATTCGATAGTCCGAACTGAAGTAAATATCATTGGCTACGGCCGTATCGGCATCTAGGTAGGGATGGTAGGCTGCCTTAAGGGCAAGCTGGTCGCTTGCTTGTGCAAGTACAGGTTTACTGGCCTGGTAGGCTTTAGCCAATTGAAATTTAGCGTGGATAAAGTCTAAGTGGCCAAGCAGCTCGTTATTAGACGCTAAATCCGCAAGAACGGGGACTAAGTTAGCACAGAGTTCGGCCAAAATCCGCTCAATTTCTTCCTTCTCTTCTCTTTTGAGAGCCTGCAAACGGTTGTTGCTTTCCACTACCACTTGGGGTTCTATATATAAAGTTTGTCCACTAGCACTCTGGTCGTGGACGATCCCCCCAAAGGCATGGCGGTAGGAATGTTGGACAGGGAGAACATAGCGATCATTTCGAATCGTTACCAGCTGGTCACTCAAATAGGCGCTTTTATTGGATTTAATAATTTGGTTCAGTTGGCGGCGAATATTGTTCTCCTCGTTGTGGAGTTGGCGGCGGATCTGCATTAAGCGGCTGCTTGCCCCATCCTTGACAGTACCATCAACTTCAATGGCCGCTTCCAAGGCCCGTCTCTCTTCCGCCAAAGCGACTAACTGGTCCAGGTAAGTTTGGATCCATTCAAAGGCTTCCTCCTCTTCCTGGAGCCGTCCTTGGAAGTTAAGCAAGCCCTTAACTAGGGTCAGTAGCTGTAGAATTCCTGCTAGCTCTTGGCCATTTAAAGAAGCTTGGATCTCCAGGCGCTTTAGGCTAGGACGGATATCGTTCACCCGACCCAATGGCATTTCCAAGGTCAAGGCATCCAAGCGGCAAAATTCTTCAACTTCATCGAGCGCTTGTTGGATTTCCTTTCGATTTGTCATGGCTGTAAGAGACTGGCTCTTCTCGCTAGCTAGCGGGTGTTGGCAATATCCCTTAACCTCCTGACGAATACGATCAAATTCAAGTGTTTCAAATATTTTATGATTCAAACAGAGCATCCTCCTTCGCAAACACTAGAGATTTAGGGCTAATCCATCAAAAATAAAAGCAAACATCCACTGACTTAAAAGGGGACTTTGGAATAAAAGTCTAGAAACCAAAAAATCGTCGCCTAAAAAAGTCTGCACTTGTGGGAGCCCTATGAAAGTTAGCAGCTGTAAGCTGAAAAAAATTAAAAAATAGCTATCTAGCAAGGCATAAATCCCCACTAAGCTTAGCTGGGACTTGCTTAGCTGCGCCGACTGCTGACTCGAAGTAAGAACAAGTAGAGGCCTAGTCAAGCGGCGCAAAAGAAGTAGAGTAAAAACGAAAACGAAACAAAAAGCCGCTAATCTGAAAAAAGCTGTATCCAAGTTAGGAATCAGTTCTCTTGGATAAAAAGCGTAAGTCGTATCTAAGTCATGGCCTGGCAGAGGAAGGAAAAGTTCCAAGGGGCCTACTAAAGTTGGGCTCAAAACACGAGCCAGGCTAAAGGCGGAGGCCAAGGTCAAGGCATAGGCCCCTGCTCCCCAGCCTCCCAATAAATAGGGTCTTCGATAATAGGCTAAGCCCTTGATCAAACTAAGCAATAAAAATAAGATAAGAATCATAGCCAGATGCGCTCCTTTGCACTAGTGGCGGCGGGTCTTAGTCAAGCCTCCCTGTTTGCGATCCGATGAAGCGCTCGGCTGACTCGCTGTCTTTTCTTGGCTTTGGTCGTGACGATCAACTGGACTGACTGACTCAGAAGCATCCCGCTCTTTTAACAAACGTTGAAAAGCTTTAGCAAAATTTTTATGGAGAAAATGAATTTCCTCTTTTAAAGCTTTGACTTCAGCTTCTAACCCTCCAATATCGCTGGCCGTTTCTTGGCTCTGATTACGATTTTCAACTGACAGCTCAAGGTCTAAGCGGTCAGAAATAGCATTGACTGCCGCTAAGAGGGCTTGTTCTTCAGTTGAGATAGCATAATGGCTAGTCTGCATCTCCTTCATTTGTTGGTTAAGAATTTCAACTACCTGGTCGACATGCGCACGCGACTTATCGCTGACAATGGTATAGTCTTGGTTAGCAATTACGACTTGATGACGCATTTTTTTATTCTTCGTCATAGGCATCCTTTCTCTCCTTAACTGGTCATTCTTTATCTATTTTAGCATGAGTCGATTAAAGGCGCTAGTCAGTCGCTTTTATTTCCATTGTATTTATCCTTTCAGAAATCTCAGCTTTTATGATTTTTTTTGACAAAAACCTGGCGTTCCATGGTATCATTGAGAACGACATACTAGATGTCAACCGCTTCTGTCGGTTGAATTTTCATCAAGATTGGAGAGAATACATATGACAAGAAAGGTATTGTCCTTTTTTGCTGTTTTTATGACAGTTTTTCTGGCAATTGCAAGTGTCTTGCCCCAGCCAGCCCAAGCTGCTGAATCAGAAGCTAGCACGCAGTTTAACCAAGAAAAAATTGAACAGGGTTTGGAAAGCCCGGGGATCCTAAGAGTCGGAATGGAAGCTAACTACGCGCCCTTCAACTGGACCCAAACTTCCGATGCCAATGGTGGTTTTGAAATTTCTAATGCAGACGGCCAATTCGCCAATGGCTACGACCTACAGATTGCTAAGCGCCTGGCTGACAAGCTAGGGCTCAAGCTGGAAATTGTCAAACTGGATTGGGATGGCCTTCCCCCAGCCCTGGAATCAGGCAAGATTGATGCGATTATCGCGGGCATGTCCCCAACGCCTGAACGACTCCGCCAGATTGACTTTTCAGATCCTTATTATAATTCGGATATCGTTGTCGTCACCCGCAAGGACAGCCCTTATGCCAATGCCAAGAGCTTGGAAGACTTCAACGGCGGCCGCCTTACTGGCCAATTAAATACTTTCCACTATAACTTAATCGACCAGGTGCCAGGTGTTAAAAAAGAGACCGCCATGGATTCCTTCCCTACCATGATCTCATCCGTACTCAGTGATAAGATCGATGGCTATATCTCCGAACGGCCAGGTGCCCTAGCTGCCTTAGCAGCTAATGATGATTTAACTATGGTGAGCTTTGAAGAAGGCCAAGGTTTTGACCTCGGCGACCAATCCAGCTCAATTTCGGTTGGCTTGCGCAAGTCCTCCCCTCTCACTTCAGAGATCAATGCCGCGTTAGCGACTATCTCTGAAGATGAACGAAACCAAATCATGGAAGACATGGTTGATCTCAACCAAAGAAACCAAGAAGCAGGTTTCTGGGGCGAAGTCGCTGGGATCTGGAAGACCTACAGTTCCCAATTCATCAAAGGGGCAACAAATACCATGTTCATTGCCCTCGTTTCAACCTTAGTGGGCTTCTTCATTGGCCTCTTAATCGCCATCTACCGGACCATTAAAGTGCCTAAACATAATCGTTTGGGGCAAACACTATATAAGATCGTTGACTTTATTATCATGGCCTATATCGAAATCTTCCGTGGCACGCCAATGATGGTTCAAGCCATGCTGATCTTCTATGGGTCCAAGCTCTTCTTCAATATTGATATGAGCTCCATGTTTGCTGCCTTACTGATCGTGTCTGTGAATACCGGAGCCTACCTAGCCGAAGTTATCCGGGGCGGGATTATCGGTGTTGACGATGGACAGAGTGAAGCTGCTAAGGCAATCGGGATGAACCATTTCCAAACTATGACCTATGTGGTGCTTCCCCAAGCTATCCGCTCAATCTTACCTGCCCTGGGTAATGAATTTGTGATTAACATCAAAGATACCTCTGTCCTTAACGTAATCGCTGTAACGGAGCTCTTCTTCGTGACCCGTTCAGCCGCCGGGACAACCTATCTTACCTTCCAAACCTTCTTCATTACCTCGATCATCTACTTCGTCTTAACCTTCACCACGACCCGTATCTTGCGTCTCGTCGAACACAAGATGAGCGGCAGCGACTCCTATACTGTTTACCAATCATCAACAAGTGAGGTGGAAATTCATGACTAATGCAATCTTAAATGTTGACCACTTAAAGAAAGCATTTGGCGATAATGTCGTACTTAAGGATATCGATTTCTCAGTCAGTTCAGGTGAAGTCATCTCCATTATTGGTTCATCCGGATCAGGTAAATCAACCCTCTTGCGCTGTCTAAACCTGCTTGAAGAACCCACTGAAGGAGACATTCGATTCCATGACCAATCAATTCTCGCCAGCCACTTTGACCAAAATAAATTTAGAGCCAAAGTTGGTATGGTCTTCCAGCAATTCAACCTCTTCAAAAATATGAACGTTCTTGAAAACTGTGTGATTGGCCAAGAAAAAATTATGAAACGCAACCGCAAAGATGCGGAACAAGTGGCCTTAGCTAACCTGGAAAAAGTCGGCATGGCCCCCTACCGTGATGCCATGCCCCACCAACTTTCGGGGGGACAGCAGCAGCGGGTAGCCATTGCTCGGGCCCTCTCCATGGATCCAGAATTACTTCTCTTCGATGAGCCCACTTCTGCCTTAGACCCGGAAATGGTCGGCGAAGTTCTCCAGACTATGACCCAGCTAGCCGAAGAAGGACTGACTATGATCGTTGTTACCCACGAGATGGCCTTTGCTCGGGACGTCTCCAACCGCATCTGCTTCATGGATAAGGGGTACATCGTAGAAGATGGCGAACCTGACCAGGTGATCAACCACCCTAAACATGAACGAACGAAAGAATTCCTAACCCGCTATTTAGCTGAAAAATAAGAAAAATTGGCAGTAGCTAGTTTAAAAACTAGGACTGCCAATTTTTTATTTGGAATATTTAGCTTCAATCTTGGCGAACCACAGGGAGAAAAGCACCCCTGCAACCAGCATTAAAACGGATAAAAGTAAGTTGGAGAAGAAGCTCAATCCAGAAGCTGCCAGCCCCCCCGCGGTAAAGGTTGGAAAGACGACAGTCGGGAAGATCGCCAGCGAAGACCCGATGACTGTTCCTAAGATAAAGTGGTACATCTTGGAATAAAAGTGGGCAAAAAGCCAATTGGCGACTTTAGCTAGAGCCAATACACAGAATAAGCCCCCTAAAGCGAGAGGGATAATCACTGAGAAATCCAAAGCTGCGATACCCGCAGACATCTTCTCATAGAGACCAAAGTAAATCAAAAAATTACTTGGGCTCATCCCCGGTACAATGACACCTAGACCAATTAAGGCCCCAGACATTAACCAGACAAAGAAATTCGGTTCAACCGCTGTGAGCGCGCTCCCGCCAACAACCATCAGCAAGAAGAGTAAGACCGCGCTGACCCCCATAATAGCCAGGTCAGCTGTTGACCGCCCTTCTTCCCCAGCTTGCCGGTAGAGGGAAGGAAAGGTACCGATCACAAAACCGATAAATAAGCAGGTAAAGAGCCCTTCATAGGCTCCAAAGGCTTCCTTAACCACAAAGGAGAAAAGCAAGATCCCCAACACAAAGCCAATCCCAACTGGAATAAAGTAGCGGACATTCTGCCAGAAATTCTTGGTTAGGTTGCCTAAAAAACTCAAAATTTCATCATAGAGCCCAAAGATAACTGCGAGGACCCCACCCGATAGGCCAGGCAGGATGCCACCGATCCCAACTAGGGCACCTTTGAATATCCTAAAAAACCAATCTTTAGAAAATAAATCATTACTTATCTCTTGATTTTTCACATTTAAACCTCCATAATCTTTCACTTAACTTCTCAATTATACATGAAAGCTAGATAAATTTAATTAAAGAAGACTAAAATTTTATAAGCTAAGAAAAACTCCCTTCCTTAGACCTAGGCCTAAGAAAGAGAGCTCAAAAGACAGGCTTAGCGGACACCTCCGCCGCTACCGCCGCCGAAGGAACCGCCACCTCCTCCGATACTAGTAAAGCCGCCGCCCCCAGAGCTAGAAACTTCGCTCATGCTCGTTGCCTTCACATAAGACTGGTTGATGGACCGGCTGATCCAGTAATAATTCATTAGAGGGACTTGGTTGAAGCTAGAATACTGGTAGTAGTTAGGATAAACTTTTTCAAATTCCTTTTCTACTTCTTCCAAGATCCCATAGGCGCCGGCATAAAGCATCATTTGGTCCCAGAGACCAACTTCTTTAGCCCCTCTTTCATTGAGCAAGGAGTAGTCGGCAAGATAATTCTTAAAGCCTACGACTTGGTCTCTAAAGACAAAACCTTGATCAGTCAGTGGCAGGTCTACCAAGTCATCCGCCTGGTCGCGTTCTGTCTTTTCCTTGGCTGCTTTAGCTCGTAATGACTTCAAATAGCCAGCTTCCTTCAGATAGGACTTACTGTGGGTCTTCATCTTAGCCAAGGCCTGGATGAATTTTTCTGGGTTATTCTCCACATAATGGCTGAATTCTGACTGGCTGAGCTGGTCTCTCTTACCTTGAGCCTTAGCCATTAGCTGGTAAATACTCCCAGCTGGTCCAGATGGTGTCTGGTCAGCAACTAGGCTAAAGAGACTCTCTTCCTTGCTTCTAAAGAGACCAGATTCTAGGTTGGTCTCTATAAGTAAGGCCCCTGAAGCAACCAGGTCAAGCAAGGCAACGGTGAGATAATTTGCCTTGAGGTCTTCAACTTCCATATCTTCCAATAAGGCATAGATTTGATAGACATCCTCCGCCGGTGTTTCCCGGTGGTAGTGGCCCTCCAAACGCTCTTCTGCCTGGGCCATGGTCGGATAATAACGAGCTTTCAGTTTACGCTGCTTGTAGATATGGTAAGCGCCCATAGCTCCAGATACTCCGACAAGGGCAAGGCCCGCTAGGATGATTTTCCCTAGATGGCGGTCCATAAAGCGGTCAAAGGCTGAGGGCCCTTTGGCATTCAAACTCCCGGTTTGGAGATCTTCATAAGTAGCTTCCGGGTCGTAGTCCTCATAGTTATAATCACTGCCCTCAAAGGCGGTCTTGAGATAGTCTTCAAAGGACTTGTCCACTTTGAGGCCGGTCTGATAGGTCCCAGCCGGAATACGAAGGAGGAGAGTAGCATAATTAGAGCCATCGAAATCTCCCTGACTGCTAGCTATGATCTTGCCATTTTCAAAGGAGAGTTTTCCCCTAAAACCAAAGGCCCAGGCTCGATAGCTATTCTCTAAGGTCAGAGGCTCTAGATCTGACTGCAGACTAATTTTAATTTGCTCTGGAGCCGGCGACATAGAGTCATTGACCAACTTCCAGAAGACCATCTGTTCGGTCTGGCTCTGAGCGACAAAGTTATTAATTTGATAGGAGATTTCATAAGTATGAGGCCCGTAAGCCCCTATCCCCCAGTTTAATTCTCCATCTGCTCGACCATAATGGCCTGACTTCTCTTCTTGGGAGCCTTCCACATCCCAATTTTCTTGGTAGGTCAAAGGCTGGCCGTCAACTTTAACTTGGTAATCGACTAGTTCTTGGTCGTCCAGCATGGTCATTGGTTTATAGAGCTCCGTCCCTTCATCGACAACCATATCCCAGACTTCTCGGATCCTGGCACTGCCATCTGGCTGGAGGGTCACGTCGACCTGGATCCCCTTATTCTCATTGGCCCAGACTATTTCTCCAGGCAGGACCATAACAGTAAGGATAAGGCTGACTAAGAAGAGGAGGAAGCGCTGGTGTCCAGGCTTTACCATTGTGGCATCTCCGCCTTGTCAGGACTAGACTTGAAGTAATCCTTAGGCTGAAAACCAGTTAAGTTAGCAATAATGGAATTAGGAAAGACCTTGATCAAGCGGTTAAACTTAGTCACCATGTCATTAAAGACCATACGCGACTGGCGGACATTGTTTTCATACTTGTCGACGTTCGACATGGTCTGTTGGTAAACACCTGATGCTTTAAGATCTGGGTATTGTTCGACTACCACGTCAATGGCCCGCATGGCTCGTTCGAACTGGGCTTGGTCTTCTTCAATTTGGCTGACACTCGACTGGCGGCTGACCCCAGAGCGTTCGTGGACAATTTGCTTCAAAGTGTCCGCTTCGTGGCTCTGATAGGACTTAGTAGCTGAAATTAAATTGCTCAAAGCATCCCAGCGCGATTCCACTTGAGCCGCAATTTGGGCCATGGCATTGTCTACCATTTCAGCTGTGCCAATCATTTGATTATAGCGTCCAATAGCCCATACCACAACTAAGGCAATAAGTGCTAAAACAACGAGTCCAATTATCATTCCCATAATGATCCTCTTTCTATTTCTTAACGTTCAGGTAATTCTTGTACTTCGATCACTTGTAACTTGCCATCTGCGACTGTAAAAATAATATTCTGTTCATAATAACGCATGCCGTAGCGCTTCTCTTAATGTTGCTGGTAAGCTGGCCGAGGATCCAAGGCTAAGGCCTGGTAGGCACCCGGTCGCTTATCTTCAGGAATCTTTTCTAATTCGGCTAGCGGAAAATTGACATCTAAGCGCTCAAAACTTGCTTGGTCGACGAAACCCGAGGCAGCTTGACTATGCGAATCTGCTTCAACTGAGTAAGGTTTAATATCGTATACCGGTGTTTCAGACACCATATCCACCCCTTTGACATAGAGAAGGGGCCCCTTGTCTTGAGTCCACTCGATCCGGTCCAAGCGCACAGAAGACAAGCCTAGACGGTTAGGGCGAAAGGGAGATCTCGTCGCAAAGACACCCAAGCGCTGGTTGCCACCGAGTCTAGGTGGACGCACCGTTGCTTTGGTCTGCTCAGCTGCCACTTGAGAAAAGCCCCAAATGAGCCAGAGATAATCAAAGTCCTCAATGCCGCGGATATAGTCCTTCTGCCGGTAAGTTGGGGTAAATTCAATCCGGGCCTCCAAATCAGTCGCCAAGGAGCTCTGTCGGGGGGTTCCAAATTTCTCTTTGAAAGCTGTGTAGATGTAAGCGATTGGTTGAATTTCCATTCTGATGCTCCTTTACTTGGAAAAAGGGCTGGGCCTCAATGCCCAGCCCTTATGTGATGGCTTATGAATTTGCAATTTCATTATAGGCAACCGCAATTTGGGCACCTAGAACCGCATTGTTATAAACCAATTTAATATTGGCATCTAAGCTGCGTCCATCTGTTAATTCAACAATCTTAGCTAGTAAGAATGGCGTGGTATCCTTTCCTTTAACACCAGCTTCATCCGCTTCACGAATGGCTTGGTCAATAATTTGGTCAATTTCTTCGTGAGGAATTTCGTCTTCCTTCTTAATTGGGTTAGTTACCAACATCCCTTGCCCCAATTCAAGATCACGTGAGATCTTCATCATACGGGCAATTGCTTCAGGAGAATCAGCCCGTGTGTTGAGCTCATAATCAGAGCTTGAAGAGAAGAAAGCGGGTAGTTTATCTGTTTGGTAGCCAACCACTGGCACACCTTTTGTTTCAAGATATTCCAAGGTTCTTGGTAGGTCCAAGATGGCCTTAGCCCCAGCACAAACAACAGTTACAGGCGTTTGGCCAAGTTCTTCCAGGTCAGCGGAAACATCCATATGTTCATTATAACCACGGTGAACCCCACCGAGACCGCCTGTCACAAAGACATCGATGCCTGCCATGTGGGCCCCAATCATAGTAGTAGTTACGGTTGTGGCACCGAGACCGCCCTTGGCAATAACTTCTGCCATATCCCGGCGAGAAACTTTAGCCACGTCTTTTTCACTAGCAAGACGTTCCAAGTCTTCTTCAGTCAAGCCAATTTTGATCTTACCATCCATAATCGCAACGGTAGCTGGGGTAGCTCCGTGGTCACGGATAATTTGTTCCACTTGCTTAGCCATTTCCACATTTTGTGGATAGGGCATGCCGTGAGAAATAATCGTCGATTCGAGAGCAACAATTGGCTTCCCTGCAGCTTGTGCTTCTTTCACTTCAGGACTAATTGATAGATAAGTCTCTTTCATATATACGCCTCTTTCCAAGTATTATCAGCTTTAGAATAACATATTTTTCTAGCAAAAACCATTATAATTCCTTCATCTGATAAGGATAAGAGCAAGTTTTCCAACTTTTATCTGGGATTATAAGAGCTCTTGGCGCAGGGTCTGACCATCTTTAGCTGAAAGATAGGCAGGTGCAATATCGAAGACGGTCTTGGCCCCATATTGCCCCTCTTTGGCTAAGCGAGCTGCAGCCCGAGCGTAGGCCACGTTAACAGCCGCCGTAAATTCTGGATTAGAGTCTAGTTTGAGGGTAAAGTCATAGACCTGCTTATGTTCAGGACTCGTTTGTCCCTGGCGGATAACCGTCCCTCCGTGTGGAATCCCTGAGTGGTCACGGTCTAGTTCTTCTTGGCTGATAAAATGAACGTCCACTTGGTCATAAGGCGCAAAGTAGTCTGGCATGTTGACAATTTCTTCTTTTACTTGGTCAGCATCAGCACCTTCTTCTAAGACTGCATAGACTAAACGACTGTGGGCTGTGCCTTGCTTGTAGTCAATGCTTTTCCCAGCATGGAGGGCTTCAATGAGGGCTTGGTTAGGGATAGTGTATTGGACAGCATCCTTGACGCCTTCCACCCGGCGTACCGCATCAGAATGGCCCTGGCTGACCCCCTTACCCCAGAAAGTATAGGTATTGCCTTCAGGGAGGATGGCCTCACCGAGTAAACGGTTTAAGGAGAAGAGCCCAGGGTCCCAACCTGTAGAAATCACAGCGACAGTTTTATTCTCCTTGGCTACCTGGTCCATTTGGTCAAAATACGCAGGGATTTCCGCATGGTTATCATAGGCATCGACGGTATTAAATTTAGCAGCTAGGGCTGGCCCCTGTTCTGGGATATCTGAGCGCGAACCCCCGCAAAGGATTAAGACATCAATCTTATCAACAAATTGACTGATATCAGCTAAGGCATAAGCGGGGCTTTCGGTGTCCAATTGTGCTGGGTCGCGCCGGCTAAAAATACCTACTAATTCTAAATCTGAGGCTGACTTAAGAACTGCTTCAACACCACGCCCTAAATTTCCATAACCTACAATTCCAACTTTCGCCATTTTTATCACTACTTTCTATTCATCCATTTCATAGCTGAGATCATTCCGCATCATATCGGCATAAGTCTCCCGTTTAACCGCCAAGCGATCCTTAGCATCTTCCACAAAAACCACTGCGGGCCGTCCCATCCGGTTATAGTTAGAACTCATACTATAGGTATAGGCTCCCGTATTGGGCATTAAGAGCAAGTCACCAGCTTCCGCTTCGGGCAGAGCTGCTGCCTTCAAGAGGACGTCCCCGCTCTCACATAACTTACCGCCTACCCGGTAGGTCGCTTGAACAGGATCTTTTAAGCGATTGGCTAGTACTGCTTCATACTCTGCTTGGTAAAGGGCAGGTCGGATATTATCGGACATCCCACCATCCACAAAGATAAAGGGCAGACCTGCTTTTGTCACTTTGACTTGACCGACAGTATAAAGGGTTGATCCGCTGGCATTGATCAAGGAACGTCCCGGCTCAATACTGATCACTTGAAGCTCGCTTAAGCCTTGCTTAGCAGCTTCTTCCTTAATATATTTAGCATAGTCGGTTAAGAAACTTGCATAGTCAAAAGGCTGATCACCTTCAGCATAGTAGACACCGAAGCCGCCACCCAGATTCAACTCCTGGACCTTCATCCCGTAATTTTCAGACATTTTCTTAGCAAAAGAGATGACACTTTCAGCTTCTTCAAAGAAGAAGTTTTCCTTGAGAACTTGAGAGCCAATATGGCAGTGGAATCCCGCCAAATCAACCTGGGGATCAGCCAGCATATTCTGGATTAGGCCTTCGATTCTAGAATCCGTCATTGACATCCCAAACTTAGAATCTTCCGTGGTGGTTTGGATGTACTGGTGGGTTTCTGCCGCAATGCCTGGATTGACCCGGAGCAGGAGGCGGATCCTTTGACCAGCTTCTGCTGCGACCTCTCTAAGGTGTTGGTAGTCGGCAATAGAATCCACCACATAGGTCCCCACGCCCGCTTCCAGTGCCTCACGGATCTCACTAGCTAGCTTATTATTGCCGTGGAAATAGATCCGCTCAGCCGGCATACCAGAGGCGAGAATCGTATAGAGTTCGCCCCCACTCACCGCATCGATATGGAGTCCTAAACTTTTGACTAATTGGACCATATACTTATTCAAAAAGGCCTTTGAAGCGTAGACCACTCGACAGTCCAGTCCATCTACCTGGAAATTATCCTTAAAGCAAGAAATCTTCTCCTTTAAGGCCTTCTGATCAATAATTTGAAGAGGTGTGCCATATTTTTCTTTTAGTGTTTTAACCCCTATTCCACCAATAAACAATTCATTGTTTTTTTCTTCCATTGTGCCCGTTAAATCCACTCAGACATTCCCCCTCTTATTATTTTCTAATGTTAAAAGATTATCAATTATTTCCTAGCTTGTCAATTCTTAGGACGGCAAAGTTAGCATCTGACAATACCGATATAAGATCATTTTCATATGTAATATTTATGTTTTATCATTTATTCATAAGTTGAATAGTAAAAGGACTAGCACCATGCTAATCCTTAAAGTAAAACTTGATCAAAAGATGAACGATAATGCCAATGACTATACTGAATACAATCGTTCCTATCCAGCTCAGTGGCGAATCAACACCAGGTAGAGGCATATTCATTCCAAAAAAGCCCGTTACAATAGTAGGTATAGTAAGAATAATGGATAGGACAGTCAGTACCCGCATGGTTTCGTTCAAATTATTATTTAAGACATTATTAAAAGTCGAGCCCAGTTGTTCCAAGATCTGTGAAGAAAGCTCGGTCATTTCGACCAGCTGCTTGGCTTCGATTTGAACGTCTTCTAGTTCATCCACTTCATCGTCCGTTAAGCCCCTAACGACTCGACCAAGACGGAATTGTTCAAGAAGTAAGACGTTTTGCTTAGCAGAAGTCAGAAAGTATGCAGTCCCTGTTTCAACGTCAGATAAGGCCAGCAAATTATCCTTAGTCGTCCGCTCCCGTAATTCTTTAGTCAAACGGTTACGCTCTTGGACCATAGATTCAACAATAGGGAAGTAGGAGGTGGTGATAAAGTAGAGACACTCAAATAAGAAAGAATGAATGGAATAATTCTTCTCTGCCGCTAAAATTTCCCGCATGCCATCTATAATATATTGGTTTTCTTCATTAGAAATAGTAATAATTCGTTGATCCTTAATAAAGAAAGTTACTGGAAAAGTCTCATTAAAACTATTAGACAGACGGCGTTTGGGCGCATTATAAATGAGAAGCAAACAATCATGGTCATCGTCGTATTCGACCCGAGCCCTTTCATTGCGGTCTAGGGCATAGGCTGCCATTTCAGCATCGATTCCATAAGTGACAAGGTGTTTTTGTAGGACCTTGGGAGATTCAACCTGGATAATCACCCAAGTATTAGCCTTTTTCGGTCCAAATATTACTTTACCAATCATAGATAGCCTCCTTTACTTACTTGATTATAGCATATCCACCTACTGATAACATCGATTAATAAAAGCGGAGCCAGGACGTAGCTAGCTCCGCTTGTTAAGTCTATTTATTTAGGGGGAAAGGCGAGAAGTCAACGCTCTTGCTGGCCCCCTGTAACCGGGTTCGAGGATGCAGAAAGGGCTCATCTTCGTAAAAGTCCGTCGAAGGCCTATAGCCTTCTCTATCCTTTTACTCCAGAGCTTCCTTTCTCTCGCATCCTCTCACACCCTTGTTAGTTGGGTTCGCAGTTGCAGTCTTGAAGTGACTTCACCCAATCGGAACGACCGGCTAAAGCCGCTCTTTTCCGTTCGGGCTCCAGTCATTCAAGTCTGGGCGCAACTGCTCACACCCTTGTTAGTTGGGTTCGCAGTTGCAGTCTTGAAGTGACTTCACCCAATCGGAACGACCGGCTAAAGCCACTCTTTTCCGTTTGGATTCCAGTCATTCAAGTCTGAACGCAACTGCTCACACCCTTGTTAAATTTCGTATTCGCCAATTCGGTTCCAATTTTTATCGTGGAGGATGATGCGAGCGGGAGCTCCTACTGCTGTTGCATAAGGTGGGACGTCTTCTAGAACAACTGCGCCAGCCCCTACTTTGCTATGGTGGCCGACCGTTACATTACCTAGAATAGTTGCACCTGTTCCAATTTCCACATAGTCCTTAATTGTTGGATGGCGCTTACGTCCTTTTTCTTTACCGGTCCCACCCAGAGTTACGCCATGATAGATTTTAACCTGGTTACCGATCTGAGCAGTTTCCCCGATGACAATACCCATGCCGTGGTCGATAAATAGATTATCACCTATCTCTGCCCCAGGATGAATTTCAATGCCTGTTTCCCGTTTGCTTTTTTCAGACAGGCGACGGGCTTCAAATTGTTCCCCTTCTAGGTAAAGGGCGTGGGCCAGGGCATGGTCACGCAGGGCTCGGATGCCGGGATAGAGCTCATAAACCTCTTGCCAAGATGTTGCCGCTGGGTCTTCCTTATAAATATATTGAGCGAGTTCTATCCAGCGCGTCTCGTCCAGATCCTTAGTCTTCATTGCTATAAGCTCCAGATGATAAGTAACGTTCACCTGTATCTGGTAGGACAGTCAACACATGGTGGTCAGGACCTAATTCTTTAGCTAAACGCTGGGCAGATACATAGTTAGCCCCGGAAGAGAAGCCAGCTAAAATACCATATTTATGTGCTAATTCAACAGCCCCTGCAATAGCGTCTTCATTAGACACTTTATCAATATAATCGATCACAGATTGGTCAAGGATCTTAGGAATAAAGTTAGCCCCCAAGCCTTGAATCTTGTGAGAGCCTGCCGTCCCTTCAGTAAGGAGTGGTGACGCTTCAGGTTCAACCCCCCAGACTTTAGCATCCGCCTTCTCTTCTTTAAGCACACGGCCAACACCCGTTACAGTCCCTCCTGTACCGATCCCAGCTACGAAGCCATCAATCTCTGGCAAATCTTCTAGGATTTCACGGGCTGTTGTTTCCACATGGGCTTGGACATTGGCTTCACGTACAAATTGTCCAAAAACAGGAGCACCAATTTCTTTAGCAATCTCTTCGGCCTTGGCCCCGGCTCCCTTCATCCCTTCAGCACCAGGAGTGAGGATAAGTTCAGCACCATAAGCTTTCATCAGATTGCGACGTTCGATACTCATGGTTTCAGGCATAACGATAATCACACGCAGTTTTAAAGCCGCGCCTAACATGGCTAGAGCAATCCCAGTATTACCAGAAGTCGATTCGACAATGGCCCCGCCTTCTTCGATTTCCCCGCTATCAATCAAGCTCTGTAAAATATACTTAACCGGACGGTCCTTGACAGAACCACCTGGGTTACGGGATTCGAGTTTAACATAGATACTAGCGACATCTTCTGACGTTTGATCTAATTTAATGACAGGAGTATGGCCGATTGCTTCAGATACATTATTATAAATCATTTAGGTCACCTCATTAAGATTAACTTATTTTTTGTTAGTTGTCCTTATTGTAGATGGAATCTTCCATCAGGTCAAGGCAAAAGCCCTCAAATCTTGTTATGATTTTTTTCCGAACGTCCCTAATCGCCACAAACAAACAAAAAACTAGCAGACCGATTCTAGGAGAGCGGTCTGCTAGTTGGAAGCTGATCAATTATGCGAGTTCAGCTCGGGCTGCAACGAGGGCTTGACGAAGGGCATTAGCTGCTTCATCAACTTCAGCGTTGCTGGCCTTCAAGCTGAGGCGAGTTCCTACAGCCTTGGTGATCACTTTATTTAAATTATTGTAGGCATTGAAAGAAACCTTGCCGAGCAATTCGCTATCGCGGATGCTCCGAACTTCACGGATCAAGTCACGAAGTTCATGTTTTCTTTCTTTAGAAGCACGGGTATTTAAGGTAGCTTGTGCAATTTCACGAGCCTCATTTACTTGCGTCTTAATTTCACCCATCACGGCTTGAACATCGACTGTTTTAGCATGAAGGTCTAATTGTAGGCCAACAGCCTTAGTTAATGTTGCATTGAGTGCCGTGTAAACTTCAGTTGGGACATTAGCTAAGAATGACCCATCGCGTTCCAAGCGGGTGTTCCAAATAAGGTCTTTCAATTCGCGTTTAAGGGCATTTGGAGCGATTTGTTGGTCAGCTGGGATGCTTTCTAAGTAAGAAACGGCTTCCCCGTAAGCTGCCTCAAGTTCAGCAACCGCGTCGTCAATTTGATAAACGCGCGTTTCTGAGTATAATTGAACTCCAACAGCTCGTGTAATGGCCTTGTTTAGCTTGTGGTAAACTTCAAATGGTACTTTAGAAAGAATGTATTCGTCACGTTTGAAGCGGGTGTCCCAGATAGCCTTGTCCAATTTTTCCTTGATATAAGTCGTAGCAATATCTTTAGGGGTGATATTCCGGTAAGCATTACCGAAGACTTCTAAGGCTTCTAATTCATTTAAACGCTTAGTCAAACGTTCTGCGGTTGAGAAAGGATCAACAACAGACATAAAGGCATGAGTAATTTCTAAACCAGCTTTTGAGTGAACGATTTGTGGCTTCATCCGCCATTCTGTCGTAGCTGTTTTAATTAATTCGGCACCCTTGCGCAAGACGCGAGCGCGTAAACGGAAGGTGTTTGGGTTATAGAAGCTGCCTGGGTGGTAGCTAACAACCATACCGTCTGCAACGCTACGGCCGATATCCATAGCCATTTGCCCTAACTTATCTAAAACATAGTTCACAGGTGTCCCATTGAAAGTCACTTCAGAAGGAATTAATTCAGCAATGGCACCGACTACTTCTGTTGAAAGATAAACATCTTGACGAACAGCTTCGGCCTTAAGTTCAGCGATACGTTGGATTAATTCACCGATCTTAGTGAAGTTTAAGTTAACAGGTAGGATCGAATCCATGATCGCCCCGATACCAGCAGCAGGCCGTTCCCCTTTTTGTAAGTTTTCTAATAGGCTAAGGACACTATCTGTTGTCCCAGTTACCTTGCCCACTAATTTCTCAAAATCTTCAAAGCTAAAGGCAGGTTTGTCTTCACCAGCTGCATAGAAGGAGAAGCCAGAAGCCCGGCTAACACTTGGTTGGCCTTCCACAATATGGTGAACTTCACTTTCATCTGGACCTAATTCGCCGTAACGGATCACAAATTTAGAAAGTTCTTCTAGAAGTTCGTGATCTAATTTATTATCTACGAGAACTTCCCCTAAGGTCTTCAGAACGTCTTCACTAGCCGCACGGTCTTCGTCTTGAACTGACACAGCAATAGCAACAGATAGAACTTTATTGAAACCTTCAGGATTTTCCTTAGCGAAATTTTCTAATGCAGCAAAATTAATAGCCTCTTCTTCTGCAGGCGCTTCGTCAACGTCTACTGTTTCTTTTTCACTTTTTGCAGCTTCTTCACTGCCATCTTTACTTTCTGCTTTTGATTCCTTGTTTGTTTCTTTGTCAGCGTCTTTGCTGTCAGCTTTTTCACTAACTTTATTTTCTTCTACTGAATCTGTAGCTTCCTTGGCTGGAGCTTCAGGATGAGCTGCGTCTTCTTTTTCAACTGCTTCAGCAGGAGCTGCTGGAGTTTGGTCTGAAACAGTAGCTTCAGATACCTTTTCTTCTACAGGATTTTCAGGTGCCATTTCAGCTAATTCTGCTTCCAGAGCTTTAAGCTCTTCTTCTGGTAGAGCTGTTTCAGCTTTTGCTTCTGCTTCAATGCTTTGCTCTTTTTCAGGAACAACGGGGTTAACAGTTTCAGCAGGCTCAACTTCAACGCTTGATTCCACGTCCGCTTGTCCTGCGCCAGCTTGGTCAACTTCAGCTGCTAACACAGCCTCTTGTGAAGCAAAGAGTAAACCGATACCGAATGCCAAAGATGCGGCACCCAAACTTACCTTACGACTTAACATAGTATGTGAATGAGCTTTAGATTTATTCATCTTCATCTTCCTCCTAAATTCACGATAAACTAAGTGACAACACCAGCAATCACCCTAAGCGCTTACAAGGATGATATAAAACAAAAAAGAAACAATTTATGTATCATTTCTTATCTATAGTCTATGCCCTTAAAATGCTTTTGTCACCCTTTTGGCAAAAATTATTTTAAAAATTATTAAAGAAAGCTTTAATATCAAGCTTTCATAATCTTATAGGAAGACACTATTGTATTTTTTGTACATGGTCAGGAACTAAATGTCGAACAATTAATGTATTGTTTTTATAAAAAAAGCCGGTGCACAACTTGTGTGCACCGCACTCTTCTTCATTTGTCATTTACTTTTCATCTTTTTGGTTGATTTTGTAGTCGAGACGTTCCAATTGTTTGCGGGCAAAATCGCGTCCCCCTAAACCGAAGGCCAGTGCAAAGGCAACCGAAGCTCCGCCCACAATTAGCATGAAGCCAATATTGACAATAGAGGCGGCGAATTGTAATTGGTCTAAGGCCATAAAGATGGCTAAGATGACCAAAGCGTATTGAACAGTATTAGCTAAAAATTTAGACCCTGTCGATTCTCTAAGGAAATTAGCCAACAAGTTCCCACCAATGACGCCCAGACAAAGGATAGCAATAGCAGACAGAACTAAAGGCAAGTAGGCAATCACCGCTTGGCCGATCTGTGAGAGAACATCAAGCTGTAAGACATTTAGGGCTTGAACTAAGAAGAAAATACCAATAACAGCCTTTACTGCATGCCCTAAGATAGCACTAAGCTGAAGGGAATGGGCATCTTCCTTAACATTAAGATACTTGGTGAAACGGTCAATATTAGCCGCACTCAGTAAGTTTTCCACTAAGTCTCCGATCAACTTGGCAAGTAGAGCACCTACACTCACAAGGACCAGGGCAATTAAGATATTCGGAATAGCAGCCAACATGGTATTGAGTAGGTTAACGATTGGTTTCGCAATCGATTCAATCCCTAAAACCTCTAACGCAGCCGTCAATAAGGGGATAAAGAGTAAGACATAAACCAGCATAGCTAGACCCTTAGCCACTTGTTGGCCCTTGCTGCGGGTCTGCCCTTCTTCAGGATCAGTCTGCAGAAGCCCTGCCAACTTACCATCAATATTGACCCGCTCTAAGAGATTTTGTACAATATCGCGGACAAAACCGCAGAAGTAGAAAGCTAATACTAAGATCAGAATCGAACCAATGATATTAGGGATGAAGGCAAAGAACTTATCGAACATATTAGTGATTGGTTCCATGACCCCTCCAATATTCAAGCCTTGTAAGATGGCAGGCAGGAAGAAGACAAAAACTAAAAAGTAAGCGACCTTGGCAATCGTCTGGAGCAAGCCCCTAGCATCCCCTTCATCCTGGGCTACTCCCCAGCTTAAGAAGCGTTGGTCAGCGTGGATAGCTTCCAGCCCCTTGAAGGTTAACTTACGAACAATCACAGCGATAATCCAAGCGACCAGTAAGAGTAAAACCGTTCCTAAAATATTAGGAATCGCCGAGAGAATCGGCTCTAAAAAAGCATTTATAGCATCCATTTCTTATTCCTCCTATTCTTATGATAGTTTTAGTATAACAATTATTAAGAAAGTTTTAAAACGAAAGCGCTTCTTTTTTATATCTATTATTTATCCAATCTATATAGGCAGAGAAAAAAGATCAGCTAATAGGGTATAGCACCCTCTAGCTGATCTTTGGTGAATATGGTTCTAAATTCTTATTCCCATTCGATGGTCGATGGTGGCTTACTGGTGATATCATAGACGACGCGGTTGATCCCGGAGACTTCATTGACAATCCGACGGCTGATGGTATCTAAGAGTTCATGCGGTAAACGGGACCATTCGGCTGTCATCCCATCAATAGATGTGATGGCCCGGATACCAATCGTATATTCATAGGTTCGCTGGTCGCCCATGACGCCAACGGATTTGAAGCCTGGCAATACCGTAAAGTATTGCCAAACATCGCGTTCCAAACCATTCTTAGCAATTTCTTCACGTAAAATAGCATCGGATTCACGCACAATATGTAATTTTTCTTCCGTAACTTCTCCAATTACACGGATGGCTAGACCAGGACCTGGGAAGGGTTGGCGCCAAACAATTGGATCTGGCATACCTAAGGCTGTCCCTAAAGCACGGACTTCATCCTTGAAGAGGGTATTCAGCGGCTCAATTAATTCAAAGCTCATATCTTCTGGCAAGCCACCAACATTGTGGTGGGATTTAATTGTTTGAGCGGTTTCTGTCCCTGATTCAATGACATCGGTATAGAGGGTCCCTTGGGCAAGGAAGTCTACCCCATTGAGCTTGGTCGCTTCGTCGTTAAAAACTTCAATAAATTCATTACCGATAATCTTACGTTTTCTTTCAGGGTCTTCAACTCCAGCTAATTTGCCAAGGAAGCGGTCTGCAGCATCCGCTTTAATGATGTTTAAGCCAAATTTGCCACCTAAAGTTTCCATCACTTGGTCAGCTTCACCCTTACGCAGGAGCCCATGGTCCACAAAGATGCAGACAAGCTGGTCGCCAATAGCCCGTTGGAGAAGCACACCTACTACGGATGAATCAACACCGCCAGAAAGTCCCAAGAGCACCTTGCGATCGCCCACAAGTTCTTGAATTTCTGCTGTCTTGATTTGAATAAAGTCTTCCATAGACCAATCCCCTGAAGCACCGCAGATATTGAAGACAAAGTTACGTAACATTTGGTTACCGTTTACAGAAGCGCGAACCTCTGGGTGGAATTGGAAACCGTAAATCTCTTCCGCTTCATTCTCAAAAGCAGCGGCTGGGCTATGGGGAGCAACCCCAGTAATTTCAAAGCCTTCAGGAATTTCAGCAATCCGGTCTCCATGGCTCATCAATACTTGCTCTTCCTCTTCTAAACCAGCAAAGATTTTAGAAGCTGTTTTCTTGATGGTCATTTCTTGTTGGCCGTATTCCCGCTTATCGGAAGCTTCAACTCGGCCACCCAGTTTTTGGGTAATCAATTGCATCCCGTAACAAATACCGAGGATAGGAATACCTAAGTCAAAGATGCCAGCATCGACATCAAAGGCTCCATCAGCATAAACAGAATTAGGTCCTCCAGATAAGATAATCCCTTTGACATTACCTTCTGCTTGGATCTCTTCTGCCGACAAGCGATGGGATAGTAGTTCTGAATACACACCAAACTCACGGATGCGACGGGTAATTAACTGATTGTACTGACTGCCGTAGTCGAGCACAATAATTTTTTCTACAGCTTTCATACTTTCATTTACTGCCACTTTTCCACTCTCCTTTATTTCCTGGACAGCTCAATACATAAGCGTCTCATTATAATGTAGTGTATACGTTTAGCCACGAAGATGCAATAAATCTTTTTTAATATTTTGATGAATTCAATTGAGATTCACCATTCCCCTTCGTGTTTTGCTTACAAATATTGTACAATAGATAGGAATGGAAATGGAAGTGAGACAAATTGAAAAGAGGAATAGGTAAAGCCCACGGTAAAATTATTCTAAGCGGTGAGCACAGTGTGGTCTATGGCTATCGTGCCCTCGCCCTACCGATTGAAGCCGTCACCATCCAAGTTAGCCTAGAAGAATCTTCTGGGCCGACTTTTCTTATGAGTGAACTCTACCAGGGGCCCCTAACAGCGGCACCTAGTCATTTAGATAACCTCCGTCAACTCTGGCAAAGTCTACAGGAAGACCACAGCGACCGAGCTAATTTTTTGATCCGCATCGACAGTAATATTCCCGCCGAACGCGGTATGGGAAGTTCCGCAGCTGTTGCAGTAGCCTTGATCCGAGCCTATTATGATTTTTACAATGAGGGCTTAGACCAGGAAAGTCTCTTGGCTTATGCTGACCTGGCAGAGACGATTAGCCATGGTAATCCCAGCGGTCTAGATGCTCGTTTAACTGTCTTAAACCGCCCCCTCTCCTACCAGAAAGGACAAAGTATGGAAGTTTTTTACTTCCAAACACCTTATTATTTGCTGGTAGCTGATACCGGGATTCCGGGAAATACTAAGGAAGCGGTGGCAGGCATTCGCCAAGCTCTGGACAGCGAGCATCCATCCCGCCACTTAGCCGCCAAAGCAGCTCTAGAAGAACTCGGCCAAGCAAGCGAGGATCTCTACCAGCACTTAAGCGGAAAGGCTCCAACTAGCTTAAAAGCTATTGCGCAAAGTATGCAGGCTTCCCAAATCAACCTCCAAACCCTCCAAGTTTCCAGTCCCGAACTAGATATGGGCATTCGCTCTTGCCTCGACCACGGGGCTGCTGCCGCTAAGCTCACGGGAGGAGGCAAGGGAGGCTGCTTTATTGCCCTCATGCCAACACAAAAAGAAGCAGAAGACCTAGGCCAAAGCCTAGTTGTTAAAGAAATGATTGTTGACTACTGGCTTATCCCACTAGCCAGTCCGGAACCAAGCTAAGGAGGATATTATGACGACTTACCAAGGCATGGCGCGTGCCCATACAAATATTGCACTGATTAAATATTGGGGAAAGGCGGATAGCGAACTCTTCATCCCCATGAATAGCTCCCTTTCCCTCACCTTAGATGCCTTATATACGGATACCAAAGTTTGCTTCTCAGAAGAGTTAAAACAAGATAGCTTCTGTCTGAATGGGGAAGAACAAGCTGAAGGGGCCGTCGCTAAAATTAGCCGCTTTTTAGACTTCTTCAGAGACCTAGCCCAACTTGACCTGCCTTGCCGGGTGGAGAGTGTCAACCATGTGCCAACAGGCGCAGGCCTAGCCAGTTCGGCTTCCGCCTTTGCAGCGCTAGCAGCCGCCTGTCGCCAGGCTTTGACCTTAGACCTGACCGACCAAGAACTATCAACTTATGCTAGACGAGGGTCAGGTTCAGCCACCCGCAGCATCTTCCCAGGCTTTGTCAAATGGGAAAAAGGAGGCCGCCATGAAAACTCACGTGCCGTCCCGCTGGATCCAGCTGACTGGGGGGTAGCTATGGTTATCCTAGCCCTCAATACCCAGCACAAAAAAATCCCTTCTCGACAAGGCATGGCCCATACTATTGAGACCTCTGCCTTCTATCCCGCTTGGCCCAGTCTCGCCGAGAAACATCTCAAAGAGATAGAGGCTGCTATCCAGCGCCGCGACCTAAAAGCTATCGGACAGATTGCGGAAGCCAACGCTATGGCTATGCATGCGACCATGCTCGCTTCTGACCCGCCCTTTACTTACTTTGAACCGGCTAGTTTGGAGGCCATGGACCAGGTCAGAAGCCTGCGTGACCAAGGCTATACAGCCTACTTTACCATGGACGCAGGCCCTAATATCAAAGTCCTCTGCCCGGCTTCTGAAAGTCAAGATATTGCCCAGGCTATGGAAGAAGCCTTCCCAGAGGCCCAAGTGATCACAAGCCAGGTAGGCCCTGGTATCCAATCCCTTGACCACTGGCCCTATTAAAAACATTTTTATTAGAAAGGATTTGTTTATGAACACTTGTCATGTTAAAGTTCCTGGAAAATTATTCTGGGCAGGAGAATATGCCGTGACCAAAAGCCAGCAGAAGGCCCTTGTTGCAGCTGTCGATGCCTTTCTCAAGTTAGAAATTGAAGCAAGTGACCAGAATGAAGTCTTCAGCGACCTAGCTGCTGAAAGGCTCACTTGGTCCAGAACCAATGCTGGTAAAATTGTCAGCACCAGTCAAGGAGCCGATAAATTCGACCTCATCTGGGAGGGCATTCGCCTGGCTGAACAGTACTTGCAAGCTAAGTATCCTGATCTCGAACTTGGCAGCTACCGGCTCCGCATAAAAAGCCAGCTCCATGATCAAGAAGGCCACAAGTATGGCCTAGGCTCTAGCGGGGCTGTTCTGGTAGCCTGTCTCTGGGGGATCCTCCAAGCCTTCTCTGACATCCCAGAAAGTCCGTCAGCCGCTGACCGGCTCAAAGTCTTTAAACTAGCAGCCATTGCAGAGTCTCGCTTAAAGATGAAAGGCTCATTCGGCGACTTAGCTGCCGCAAGTTATGGGGGCCTCCTCCTCTATCAAAATTTTGACCGAACCTGGTTCCGCCGGGCCAAGAAAACAACTGGACAAGATGTTCTCAAATTATTAGATAGCGACTGGCCTGGCCTCACTATCCAAAGCTTAGCCTTCCCCGATGATTGGGCCTTCTATGCCTTCTGGGTGGGGCGGGAAGCCTCAACTGAAAAGCTCCTTAAGCGCCAGCAGACCCAGCTCAGCCAGGACTTTTTGGACCGGTCTCAAGAACTTGTCGAAGCCCTTGCCCAAGACTTAGAAAAGGGAGATTTCCCTAACTTTAACCGCCACTTAAGTGCTAACCAAGACCTGATTGAAGACCAATTACAGAGCCAGGGCTCCTTCTATGCCAGCCCGGCTTTAGAAGAGGTTGTCAACTCAGCCAGAGAAGCTGGCCTAGCTGCCAAGGTATCGGGTGCCGGCCAAGGCGACTGTGCCATCGCTATCGCTCCCAATCGCTCCAGTGGACAGGCCTTCCTTGAAAAGGCTCAGACAAGTGGCTTGAAACATTTAGCCTTAGATATCTATTCCATATAAAAAGATAGAGGTGATATTTACAATGACTAACCGGAAAGATGACCATGTCAGAGAAGCTGCTGCCAACTATAAAGAAGAAAAGATCAGCGATTTTGACCATGTACGTTTCGTCCACAACAGTATCGGTCAACTGTCAGAAGAAGACATTGACCTGTCCAGTCACTGGTTGGGTCAAGACTTCCCCCTCCCCTTCTACATCAATGCTATGACGGGGGGAAGCGAATGGACCCGCGAAATTAATGGACGATTAGCTCAATTAGCCCAGGCTCTCAAACTCCCTATGGCTAGCGGATCTTTGTCAGCTGCCCTCAAGGATCCTCAACAAGAAGCTTCTTTTCGCATTATTCGTGAGATATATCCGGAGGGCTTCATCTTAGCCAATGTGGGAGCTGACCGGAATGGCCAGGACGCCAAAAAAGCCGTTGAAATTCTAGAAGCAGACGCCCTCCAAGTCCACCTAAACCTCCCTCAGGAAATTGTCATGCCCGAAGGCGATCGCGATTTTCGGAGGATCAGGGACCACTTGCTGGATATCAAAGACCAGGTAAAAGTCCCCATCGTCATTAAAGAAGTGGGATTTGGCATGAGCCGAGAGACCATTAATGAACTCTACCGATTAGGCTTCTCGACCATCGATATTAGTGGGCGAGGTGGGACTAACTTTGCCCAAATCGAAAACCAGAGACGACCTGACCAAGACTTTGCCGAACTTTTTGACTGGGGACAAAGCACCGTGGTCAGTCTCTTAGAAGCCAGCCAGGCACCCTCTGACCTCACCCTGCTAGCTTCGGGAGGGGTACGTCAGCCCCTCGATATGGTTAAGGCACTGAGCCTAGGCGCCCAAGCAGTCGGTATGAGCGGCTACTTCCTCCAGCTCGTTCTCAACCATGATCTAGCAGACAGCCTGCAATATGTCCAAGAATTCACTGACAAGCTGAAGCTGATCTACCTCCTGCTTAACTGCCGCAACAGCCAAGATCTCAAACATTTAGACCTAGTCCTCAGCGCTGGGCCTTGGCACTGGGCCCAAGTCCGGGGTATTGACGTCCAGGCCTTAGCCCAACGCTCACAGCAGAGAGACCTCTAATTCATAGACAAGCAAAAATGCAGACCTTAGAGTCAAAGTCGACTCCAAGGTCTGCATTTTCTTAAAAAATAAAATAAAGTAAACTAATCGTAAGCACCCCGGCTAAAACCGTTTTGATTAAGTCTTTGGTCCTATATGCCACAATAATAGCAAGCAGCGAAGCGATGAGCTTGAGATTGACCAAGGGATTCAAGCTAAAGTCTTCCTCCCAGAAGAAAATATCACAAGTAATCATAGCTGTAAATAGTGTAATCGGTACATAGGGCATAGCCAAGCGAATAGACAAGGGTAAGTTAGCCTTACGGGTCAAAATACCCGGGATGACCCGCATCAAAACCGATAGGACTCCGATGATTAGAATAAGAAAAGTTAGCTTCATAAGGACAGGTCTCCTCTCTCTTCCAATAAATGCCGGTCTATGCGATAAGCCAGGTAGCTCGCTAAAAGCGTCACCAGGACAATCACTAGACTCGAAGGTGCCAAGAACCTTAAGACCAGACTCATCGCTAGACTGATGAGGGTTATTGAGAAAGTCTTGCGGCTCTTAATCTGAGGAAGCAAAAGGCCAATAAACATGGCAATGAGCACATAGTTTACGATAACCGTTGGGAAGGCAAAGAACTGACCCAAGATAGCCCCCGCAACCGTCCCACACAGCCAGGTGAGATAGGTGGTCAGGGCAAGATAGAAGGCCTGGTCGAAGGTCCACTCTCCTTGCCCCTGGTCAGCTTCTTGGAAGTTCACAACGTTGAGGGCATAGGATTCGTCAGCTGTAAATTGACTAAGCCAGGCTAACTTCCAAGTCTTTTCCTGAGGTAAATAGGAAGCTAGGGAAGAGGTCAGAAGCATCTGGCGGGAGTTAAGCAGTAAGACTAAGCCGATAATCACCCAAGTTGAGGCGCCAGCTAGGACCAAAGAAGCTAGCATAAATTGTGCTGACCCACCAAAGATTAAAAGAGAGCTAAGAGCAACCTGCCAGTAAGACAAACCTGCACTGGCTAAGAGGACCCCACAAGCGATGGACAAAGGAATATAGGCAATGATAACTGGCCAAGCCCGTTGGACAGCCTGCTTGAAGTAATGGTTCATACAATCCCTCCTCCTCTAACTTTGTTGGACTTCACGGTCATAGTCCATAAATTTACGGATAAAGGTATAGGGATCCACAAGGCCGATGCGCTTGGCAAAGACAGAAAGAGAGCTTTCCCTCAAGGCTGCTTGGTCGACTAAATCCTCGTTAGAGGTCACATAAACAGGATCTGTATCTGCAATGATTTCCCCTTCTGACATCACGAGACAGCGTCGGGTATAGGCTAAGAGCACTTCCACATCATGGGTGTTCATAATCACAGCAATTCCCTTTTCTTGATTGATCCGGTAAAGGCTACCCATAAAGTCAACCATATGCTTGTAGTCTTGGCCCTCCGTCGGCTCATCAATAATAATGAGCTCGGGGTCCTTCAAGAGCACACAAGCCAGAACCAAGTGTTTGAGCTGGCCATAGCTTAAAAATTTCAAGGGATAATTCTTAAGATGGTCAAAGCCAATTGCAGAAAGAAGCTGGTTGAAGAGGGCTTCCTTATCTAGTGAGAGCTGGCAGCCAGCTTCTTGATAGTTGGCATAGAACTTCTCCAATTGCTCCCATGGGGTCGCCCCAACAATCAAAGGCCTAAAATTCTGAGGCAGATAGGCAATCTTATTTTTAACCTCTTGCCGGTTAGCGGCGGTTACTTCCTGCCCATGCCAGAAGACCTGTCCTTGGTCTGCTTCTAAGCACTGACTGAGAATCCGACTGAGAGTTGTTTTCCCCGCTCCATTGGCGCCAACTACACTAAGCATTTCCCCCTGACAAAGCTTCAAATCAAGGTTTTTAAGGGCATGGTTTTTATGATTGTAGTGGTAGGAAACATCTTCCAAGCGGATAAGTTCTTCCGTCGATTCTTGATAACGAAAACTAGGAATAGAGAGGGCCCAGTCTTCCATAACGTCTTTTAATTTAGGGCCAGATATATGGTTGACATGGGCGATATGATGGACTTGGTCGAGGGGATAGCCGGCATATCGCATGGCTGTCACATAGAGGGGCTCCCGCACATTAAGATTGGCTAGGATCGCATGGTGGAGTAAGTCTGATAAAGAACCATCGAAGACCAGACGGCCGCCTAGTAAGACCAGGACGCGGTCAATATGCCGGTACATCATCTGTTCTAAACGATGTTCAACAACCACAATTGTCGACTGAGTTTTCATATGGAAGTCATCCAAGGCATCGACAAAGTGCTCCGCCGCTCTCGGTGCCAAATTTGCCAGGGGCTCATCAAAGATATAGACCTTCTTATGGTCCTTGATATGGTCCATCATCCGGTAGAGGTCTTGCTCGCCAGCAGACAAATCATTGAAGGAACGTTCTTGGGAATCCTTAGCCAGTAAAGACCAAATTTGCTTGGTAAAATCTCCTTCGTCTTGAGGGGCTAGGTCCACTAGCTCTTGGTCGGCTGAATCTTCTGAAATAAAGTCAGCGATATCCTTCCCTTTAAAGCTTTCCACGTTATGGTCACAGTAGCTCACGCTGCCTTCGATCTTTCCAGGATTAGCCGCTGTCCCTAATTCTTGGTTCAAAGCCTTAAGAAAACTTGTCTTGCCTGACCCATTTGCCCCCAAAACAAGGACCTTTTCTCCCTTTTCAATGGTCAAGTTAATGTCTTTAAGGGCTGGAAACTGTGCCCCAGCATAAGTAAAAGAAAAATTATTAAATTTAATCCAGGCTTCCCCCATCCTTGCCAACTCCTTTCGCCAAATACTGCCAAGGCCTTATTCCTCTCCAGCAGTGATTTAAAATAAAAAACACAAATAAACTTCTCCATGTATTTTAACATAATTTTAACACAGAAGAAGTTTATCTGATTGATTCATGTTAAGTTTTATCTCTAGTCGCGGCCAATAATCCGCACTTCTGTCTCTAAGTCGACGCCATAGCGGTCCTTAATCACGTCTTGAACATGGGCAATGACGGCTAAATAGTCAGTCGCTGTGGCCTGGCCGATGTTCACGATAAAGCCCGCATGTTTTAATGAAACTTGGGCCCCACCAACCGTATAGCCTTGGAGGCCGGCCTCTTGAATCAGCTGACCCGTGTAATGCCCCTCAGGCCGTTTGAAGACACTGCCACAAGAAGGCAGGTCCAGCGGCTGCTTGGATTCTCGTAAGTGGGTCAATTCAGCCATCCGCGACTCAATAGCGTCTGAATCAGCCGAATGGAGCTGCATATGCACCCTAACGACAACCCCGCCATTCTCCTGAAAACAGCTATGCCGGTAAGCAAAGTCAAGTTCTTGAAGAGTGAGCTGACGCAGACTGCCTCTTTGATCGACATAGTCCACACGGGATACAATATCAGCCATCTCGCCGCCATAAGCGCCCGCATTCATAAAGACGGCGCCACCCAGACTCCCCGGAATCCCACAGGCAAATTCTAGCCCACCGAGGCTGTGGTCGGCAGCTAAGCGGCTGACATCAATCAAGCGAGCTCCCGCTTCAACAACCAAAGTCTGGTCTTGGACCTCAGCTGCCTTCATATCTGTTAAGATCATGACAATCCCTTCAATGCCACCATCCCGAACAATTAAATTGCTGGAATTGCCCAATACCATGATAGGAATCTGTTCGGTTTTAGCGTATGACACAAAATCTTGAACCTCCGCAATGGTCTGAGGAAAAACCAGGATATCCGCCGGCCCCCCTGTGCGTGTATAGGAATAAGAGCTCAAAGCTTCATCGAACTTAACCCTTGCTTGAGGAAAATGCTCAAGAAATTTTTCTTTCATCACTTAACGATCACCTTTCCCGCCTAATCGATACTTTCGTCCCTCCATCATACCACAAGTCCAAATAAATGAAAAGATAGCTTAAATATTTGGCCCATCCTAGTCTTAAGCCTTATAATTTGCTAAAATAGATGCATTGACCAGCTCTTAGCCAAAATACTATAAGAAAGGACAATGACTCATGACCAAAGAAAGACGTCAGGCCCTCTTGATGACTGCCCTCAGTCTCTTCTTTTCAGCTAAACAATTGATGGCAGACCCCCAGTCCTTGAACCACTGGAACCTCATTTTGAGCCTCCTCATCCCCATCGTGGGCATCATTTTCTCACTTAATGACCAGGCTGCTCGTTGGCGCTGGGGCCTCGCCCTCTCTAATCTCTTCTTATTTCTCTTCATGCTCGCTATCACCTTTAAAGCATGGTAAAAATAGCCAGGACCCAAGTCCCCTCCGACTTCAGAATGAAGTCCAAGTTGGACCCGGTCACTGGCTATTTTTTATTGGTCTTCGCTGTCATCCACCCGACGTCCCATCATCAAGACATCCTGGTAACTTTCTTGACAGAACATTGCAGCGGGGGTCTTTCCAATCAATTCAAAATCAAAGTGTTCATAGAGCTTGATGGCACGAATGTTCTCCGCATTCACTTCCAAGCGCAGATAGCGTAAGGAAGGGCTCTCCTCTGCCCACTCGATCATATCTTCCATCATCACCCGGCTGAGACCCATGCCCCAGAAGCGACGGAGAAGGCAAATGCCAATCTCACCGACATGACCTGTCTTGGGATTGGTCGGTGCACCAATACTAGCGACCCCGATAATCTCCCCATTAAGGCTAGCCAGCAAGAGACGATTATTGGTCGTCTCTTGAATTTGTTTTAGATAACGTGTCTCCTGTTCTTGGTTAATCCCTAAACCTTCTTCATCGAAGGTCAAGTAAGGGCTCTCAGCTCCAACTTGGCGGTAAAAATCTAATAATTGCTTGGCATGCTTGGCTTGACCATCTTCAAAAACAATTTCGATTTCTTCTTTCTTCATAACTAGCAATACTCCTCTTCTATAATCCGGGCCAGTTGCTTACCCCGCGGTCCAAAGCCTTCAAAGTGGACTTGGCGGTCATCCTCCTGGCCCTTGCTAATGGTTAACCACAAATAATTCGTCGATAAGTCCTCTTCAATAAATTGTGGCCACTCGATAACCGTTAAGCCGTCCCCTTCTAGATACTCTTCCAGGCCCATACCCTCAGCCCCTGTCTCTTCCAAGCGATAAGCATCCATATGGTAGAGCGGAAGCCGGCCAGACTGGTATTCACGGATAATAGTAAAAGTTGGGCTCTTAATATTCCCAGAAATTCCCAGCCCTTCTGCTAAGTAACGAGTGAAGGTGGTCTTTCCTGCTCCTAGGTCTCCAGCCAAGCAAATAATATCGCCCGCTTTGACATAGGAAGCTAAATAATGGGCAAAGGATTGCGTATCAGCCTCTCCCTGCCAATTCAAAGTCGCAGACATCCTATCCACTCCTTTCATTAATTGTCGATTAGTCTTATTTTATCACCAAAGCTAGAAGGGAGCAAAAAGTAAAGGGACTGGTCCTTTAATCCCAGTCCCTTTTGTAAATTCTTATCAGCTCGCTTAGTCATCCAACAAAGCTTGGTTAGCGGTAATGATTGAAATCTTATAAACATCTTCTTCATTACAACCGCGTGAGAGGTCAGAAATTGGTTTAGCCATCCCTTGTAAGATAGGCCCAATCGCTTCGAAGCCGCCGAGTCTTTGGGCAATCTTATAGCCAATGTTACCCGATTGGATTTCTGGGAAGACAAAGACTTTTGCTTGGCCTGCTACCTTAGAATCAGGTGCTTTTTGTTTGCCGACAGATTCAACGAAGGCCGCATCGAATTGTAATTCACCATCGATGTTGAAGCGTTCAGGCGCTTTTTCTTGGGCAATCGCCACTGCTTCAGCAACTTTCTCTTGTTGGGGAGCAGAAGCAGATCCCTTGGTAGAGAAGCTTAGCATAGCCACATTTGGTTCAATATCGAACAATTCAGCAGTCTTTGCAGATTCAATGGCAATTTCAGCCAGAGCATTCTTGTCAGGATCAATGTTAATAGCGCAGTCTGCGAAGACATAGCGTTCATCGTCACGAACCATGATGAAGGCACCTGAAGTGGAACGAACGCCTTCTTTAGTCTTAACGATTTGGAGGGCAGGACGAACGGTATCCCCTGTTGAGTGGACAGCCCCAGATACCAAGCCATCAACCTTGTCTTGGTAAACTAACATTGTCCCGAAGTAGTTTTCATCTTTAAGGATTTCACGAGCTTGTTCTTCTGTTGCTTTGCCACGACGGCGTTCCACGAAGGCATCTACCATTTCGTCAAAAGCATCGTAGTTATTGGGATCTACAATCTCAATTCCAGACAAATCGAAGCCAAATCCTTTTGCCTTAGCTTGTAAGTCATCAGGATTACCTAATAAGATAGGTTCAACTAAACCATCTTGCTTCAAGCGGACAACGGCTCCTTGGATGCGCTCTTCGGCACCTTCAGGGAAAACAATGCGCACTTTTTTGTCTTGAATTTTAGCTTTTAAGCTCTCAAACATATCCATTATTTTGACCTCCTAATTTATTATCATATGTCTACTTTTATCTTA
Source organism: Aerococcus sp. UMB1112A (assembly GCF_030230715.1). Taxonomy (NCBI): domain Bacteria; kingdom Bacillati; phylum Bacillota; class Bacilli; order Lactobacillales; family Aerococcaceae; genus Aerococcus; species Aerococcus sp. UMB1112A. Next base: position 213,718 of record NZ_JASPDS010000002.1, read on the forward strand.
TCATACTTTGACCAAAATTCCTCTTGAAGTGGCCTAATTCTCACTCAATTCTTAGCGAACTTGGGCTCCCAATTCCTGACTTAGGGCTTGGATAATAGCGTCCACATTAGCCGTAACCTCGTCGTCTTGGAGGGTGGCTTCTGGGTTCAGGTAAGACAGTTGATAAGCTAAAGATTTCTTGCCTGCTTCAATCTTGTCGCCGGTATAGAGGTCAAAGACTTGGATATCACGCAGGTATTTGTTCCCTGCCTCTTGGATGCAGGCTTGGATTTCAGCGTGACTGACACTTTCATCAACGAGGAGGGCAATATCCCGCTTAATGCCTGGGAATTTTGGAATACTTTCTTGGACAATCCTTTGCTTAGGTAGGTCAAAGAGCCGGTCTAAGGACAGTTCAAAGACGTAAGTGGCTTGAGCCAAGTCATAGCTATCCGCCGTTTGTGGATGGAGCTGGCCGATAAAACCAAGCACCGTTTCTTTTTCCCCAAGATCAGCTAAAATACGGGCAGTCCGTCCAGGATGGGTATCAGCGATATCATGCGCAGCCTGGTAGCGGATGCTGCAAGCCAGGTTCATGGAAGCGAGTAAGGCTTCAACGATCCCCTTCATCGCGAAGAAATCAACTGCCTGGTCTTGACCTTGCCAAGATTGGTCGATGCGGTTACCAGTCCAAACGGCTGCCAAGTGATTTTCTTCAACTGCCTGGCCATCTTCCCAGTAGGAAATGCGGCCGCTCTCATAAATGGCAACATTTTTGATATTGCGTGCGACATTGTAACGGGTGATATCGAGATCAGTAGTCAGCAGATTGGTCCGCATGTAACGGTGGTCTTCACTCATCGGGAAGTCCAGCTCAACGGCTGCTCTTTCTTCTAATTGCAAGACATTTAAAGCCTCCGCACTGACCAAGTTATAGCCAATGACTTGGTTGAAGGAGAGAGCTTGCATGGTCTGACGAGCCCGGCGATCGAACTGTTGGCGCTCAGTCAGGCCAATTTTGTAGCCTTGGGCATTAGGAAGGTGGGAAGGAATCTTGTCATAACCATAGATGCGGGCAACTTCTTCTGTTAGATCAGCCGGAATATGAATATCCCAACGGCGTGGTGGAACAGTTACAGTGAAGTGGTCGGCATCCCCTTCTAAGCCAAATTGCAAGTCGGCAAAGACTTGTTCAATATCCTGGTAAGTTAATGAGGTCCCTAAGACACGGTAAATATAAGCCAAAGAAGAAGGCACTTTAACATCCCCATGATCTAATGTAGAAACTTGGGCAAATCCTGGTTCTAAGTCTCCCGAAGACCAGGCAACCATTAATTGAGCGGCATAATAGCCCGCTTCTGCGATCGTCGCTTGGTTGACCCCGCGTTCATTACGCATACTAGATTCACTTCTCAAACCTAAGCGGCGGGCCGTCTTACGAATATGAATGGGCTCAAACATCGCTGCTTCAAGCAAGACATTTTGTGTGGACTCATCAATTTCCGTATCATAGCCCCCCATAACGCCCGCTAAAGCAATCGGTTTTTGGCCATCTGTAATCACGATATCCTCTTCCGTCAATTGCCGTTCTTCGCCGTCAAGGGTTTGCAGGGCCTCACCCGCTTGGGCCATCCGTGTTTCAATCTTGCCTGTTCCTAATTTATCGTAGTCAAAGGCATGTAGAGGCTGGCCGTATTCGAGCAAGACATAGTTGGTCGCATCTACAATATTATTGATGGGACGAATACCTGACTTCATTAGGCGCACTTGGACGGCTAATGGGCTGGGCTGGATCTTCACATTGCGTACCAAGAAGGCATTGTATTCAGGCACCATATCTGAATCATCCACTTGAATGGAGACATGTTCTGCCAGGTCCGATTGCTTGGCGAATGCGTCAACATCTTCACTAGGAAACTCAGGCTGACGGCCATAAATAGCAGCCACTTCCCAGGCATTCCCTCTAACTGACAAGGCATCTGCCCGGTTAGGCGTCACATCCAAATCAAGAATCGGATCATCGAGCTTGAGATAGTCAACAATCGAAGTTCCGACTGGTGCATCTTCTGGTAAGACAGCAATCCCATTAGCAAATTCTTTAGCTACAACATTTTCATCAAAACCGATTTCTTCTAAGCTACAAATCATCCCTTGGGACACTTGGCCGCGCAGTTTCCCTTTCTTAATCTTTACATTGTCTTTAATCCGTGAGTTAGGGAGAGCGACGATGACTTTTTGATCGCTGGCAATATTAGGCGCGCCACAGACGATTTGATAAGGCTCTTCTTCACCAACATCGACTTGGCAGATATGGAGGTGGTCTGAATCTGGATGGTCGACAACTTCGAGGGTATGGCCGACAACAACTTTCTTCAAGACACTCCCCAGATTTTCCAATCCATCAACTTCAATCCCTGTCCGCGACATCTTATCAGCGAGTTCTTCCGCTGTAATTCCCTCTAGAGAAATGAGTTCATTTAACCATTCAATTGATACTTTCATTTACTTGCTTACCCCTTTTCTTGGAACTGTGTTAAGAAGCGTAGGTCATTTTGGTAGAAGTGACGGATATCTTCAATTCCGTACTTCAACATAGCCACCCGGTCCGGCCCAATCCCGAAAGCAAAACCAGTATATCGCTCGCTATCTACGCCTGACATTTCTAAGACATTTGGATGGACAACCCCTCCACCGAGGATCTCAATCCAACCACTCTGCTTACAGATATTGCAGCCCTTACCCCCGCACTTGAAGCAAGAAATGTCGATTTCAACAGAAGGTTCAGTGAATGGAAAGTAAGATGGGCGAAGACGAATTTCCCGGTCTGCACCAAACATGTGTTGAGCGAAGACTTCGAGGGTCCCCTTCAAATCAGCCAAACCTACATTTTCAGCCACTACCAAACCCTCAATTTGGTGGAATTGGTGGGAGTGGGTAGCGTCATCATCATCACGACGGTAAACCTTACCTGGACTGATCATCTTAAGTGGGCCCTTGGAGAAGTCGTGCTGGTCCATGGTCCGTGCTTGGACAGGTGAGGTGTGAGTCCGCAAGAGGACGTCCTTATTGATATAGAAGGTATCCTGCATATCACGGGCCGGATGGTTTTCTGGTAGGTTCATCCGCTGGAAGTTGTAATAGTCGGATTCAATTTCTGGACCTTCGACAACTTCATAACCCATGGAAACAAAGAGAGTCTCAATATCCGACATAACTTGGGCAATAATGTGCGGCTTACCGAGCTGAACTTCTTGGCCAGGCAGGCTAACATCGATTGTTTCAGCTGCCAAGGCTGCTTCTAGGGCTTCAGCTTGGAATTTTTCCTCTTTCTGGTCCAGTGCGTCCGCTAACTTGGTCTTTAATTCATTAGCGAAGGCCCCCACTTTAGGCCGTTCTTCATTGGACAAGTCCTTCATTCCCCGTAAGGTTTGGGTCAATGCCCCCTTCTTACCGAGATAATCAATCCGTAATTGTTTAACACCATCAAGATCCGTTAGCTGGGATAATTGATCATGCATTTCCTTCTCTAAAGCTTTCAATTGTTCAATGATATCCATGATAACTCCTTTTATTCAATGCCATTTAATTTAATAGAAAACAAAAAAGCCTTCCATCCCTCAAAGGGACGAAAGACCGCGGTACCACCCTTGTTTCAGCTGACAAAAATTACTGCTGACACTCAAAGCCTTTAACGCTGGCTTGCGGACACCTTTTCCATCCGGTCCCGGTGCCTACTCAAGAAGTGAAAGGGCCTAGTCCGTGTAGAAGAAACTCTCAGTCGCTGATTTCTCTTCCTGGCTACACTTGTGACTATTTCCGTCTTCTATCAACGTGATATTACAACTTATTATAAGCAAAATTCAACTTAGCGTCAACTCAAATCCTGTATAAAGCCATTACCAGGCCAAAGTTTTAAAACAGAAGCTATAAGCAACTCTGACTAGAAAAGGCTGAAGCATTTTGCCCCAGCCCTTGATTTTTATATTAAATTTTATCATCTTTAGCCATCCACTCATCAGCCCATTGGTGAAGATTGTTAAGAACAGGTTCTAGCTCCAGACCTTTTTCGGTCAGGCTATAGAGCGCCACCTGGTGGGAATCAATTTCTGTAGTTTTGCGACAAACGATACCTAAACGGCCCAGTTGGCGCAAGCGCTCGATTAACACCCGGTCAGAAATGCCATTGATACTGTCACGCAATTGCCCAAATCGCAAAGGCTCATTTAATAAACTTTGGATGATTAGACCGTTCCATTTCTTACCAATCAACTGAAAACCACGTTCAAATTTAGGACACAGTGTCGGCACGTGTTTCTCTGTTGTCATCTTAATCTCTCATTTCTTCTCTCAGGTCTAAGCCCAAGAAGTATTTATAAACTTTACACTGGAAGCTTGTGCTAAAGTTACGGAAAAGCGGATAAGCAAAATCTTCGCAAGCTACCCACTTATCAACCATGGTCACCACATAAGATTCCCGATATTTAGGAAGTGCAGCCGTTGCCAACCACATATGCTTAACAATAATATCTTCTTCGATTGGATTGAGGCTCGTTAAAGCACGTGCATTCTGCAAGGCAATGTAGGGATGGTTGCTTAAGTGATTGCCGTGTGAAAATGATAACTCGCCAGGCATATAATAGAACAAGTCATGCATTAAGCCTGCACGTGCCACCGACCGGTAGTCTAAACCTAACTTACGCGCAATCTTATAGCTCTTGTAGGATACTTGAAAGGAATGAATCATCCGGTTTCCATGAATATGTTGGGGGAAGCGTTCCAAATCTTTAATAAATTGATGGTCTTTAATATCGGCTACGAGCTCTAAGTAGTCGCTGTCAGATTCCCATGGTCGTGTGTGTTTGTGCATTCACTCATCACTCTTTCTACTTTCTAAATCACGGGACGATATTCGTACATCATAATTGCAGCTGCAATGGCGACATTTAAGGATTCAGCCTGCCCTGTCATAGGAATATGCAGACTGACATCCGCCAATTCAATACAGTCAGGGCTAACCCCATTACCCTCATTACCTAATATAATGCCCCATTTTTTGCCATCTGTCAAACGGTAATCCCTGACACTCTGTGAATCACTGGACAGGGTGGAAGCAGCGATCTGGTAACCCTGGCTCTGCAATTGAGGGATGGCTTGGTCCAAGCCAGCCTGGACAAGTTGGAGTTTGAACTGGCTCCCCTGCATGGCGCGCAAGGCCTTACTATTATAAGGATCAACGCTCCCTTTACCAAGGATCAGGCTGTGGTAACCCAGGGCATCTGCTGTCCGGATAATGGTGCCCAAATTACCTGGATCCTGGAGGCCATCGAGAAGGAGAATGGCAGAAGATGTCAATTGTTCAAGACTAAGCGGCTCAGGCAAGGGCATCACCGCAAAAACCGCCTGAGTGCTTTCCGTTTCTGCCAGATAGTCGGCTAACTGTGGACTGATCAATTGATAGTTATAGTTCGCATAATCGGCCTTAAAGCTAGCCTCCGTGCACAAGATTAATTCAGGCTGTTTTCCCGCCTCTAGGGCCATTTCCAGTAAGTGAGGCCCTTCCAGAATATAACGCTTCGCCTTCCGTCTCCCCTTCGCTTGTTGCAATTTCTTAATGGCTTTAATCTGCGGGTTCTGTTTGGATTCAATCATCATCTTATTTGATTAAGCGGTAAATGGCTTCAGCATAGATAGCCATCGCCTTCTCAAGGTCTTTGAGGCGAGCAAATTCATTGGCTTGGTGCATGGTATCTGGTGAATCAGGGAAAAGCGCACCGAAGGCCACGCCACGTTCGAAGAGACGCCCGTAAGTTCCGCCCCCGATCACTTTTTCTTGGCCAACTTCACCAGTATATTTCTCGTAAACATCGAGTAAGGTAGTTACCAATGGGTCATCAGCTGGCACATAGTGGGGAGCCTTATTCGACTTGCCATCTTCCCGGCTAAAGGCATAGTCTTGGCCGAGCTCATCCAAACGGCTGCCGATCTCTTCATAGCTAATACCTTGTGGCACCCGCATGTTTAAAGTGACCTTAACTTGGTCGCCCTCAACTGCAAAGACACCTGGATTAAGGGTGAGATCTCCCATCACGTCATCATGGTGGGCAAAGCCTAATTCTTTCCCATAGAAGTCTTCATGAAGGCGGTCTGCCGTAAAGCTGATAAAGCGATTCTTAGCTAAATCGTCACTCAGTCCCTGCAAGAAAAGAGCCAGGTAAGTTGCTGCATTTTCTCCTTGAGAAGGGTCCATAGCATGGGCTGCTTTCCCTTCACAAGCGACAAGGATTTGTCCTTGGTCTGTTGCTTCAACCGTTAAACTGGCAGCTGGATGATCATTTTGGAAGTCTGCTGCAGCAGCTTGAACTCGGTCGAGATCTTGGTTCGCCAAACGGGCTTGGGCTTCAGCAGGCACCATGTTCTCACGTTGCCCACCTTCAAAGCTGACTAAGTCCCCTTGGAAAGGTGAAAAAGTGAGATGACTGGTGTACTGGCCCTTTTCCCCATTAATAATAGGAAATTCAGCATCTGGCGAGAAGCCAAAGTCCGGTTTCACTTCGCTTTCGAAATAGCGGTCCATGCACTTCCAATCGCTTTCTTCATCGGTCCCTACGATAAAGTGCACCCGCTTAGAAACAGGAAGTTCCAAGTCTTTAATAATCTTTAGGGCATAGTAGGCAGCCATGAGAGGCCCCTTGTCATCACTTGCTCCCCGGGCATAGAGCTTGCCGTCCTTAATCACAGGATCAAAAGGATCCGTCTCCCAATATTTATCCACAGGCACCACATCCACGTGGGCTAAGATACCCAGGATTTCGTCGCCCTCACCAAATTCAACCCGGCCGGCAATATTATCGATATTAGCTGTTTGGAAACCATCGCGCTCAGCCATAGAAAGGAAGGTCTCTAAGGCCTTTTTAGGGCCTGGTCCAACCGGTGCTTCTGCACTAGCCTGGCTGTCATCTCGTACACTATCCACTTTCAGTAAAGTAAAGAGGTCTTCATAATAAGCCTCATAGCGTTTCTGTGCTTCTTGTGTCCAATGAATTGTCATAAGGTAAACGCCTCCATCTTTTTTATCAATTATAGCATATTTCCTTTCAGTTTAAAGCCACTTACTATATGAAAGCTTTAAAAACTTTATAATTTTTATCTTTTTTATAAAAATAAAGAGGCAAGTTAGTCTGCCTCTTTATCTGAATCAGGCTGAGGAAAAGCTCCAGCCTCCTATTAATTAACGAACTTTTGTTACAGTCTCCTATTTAATCACTAATTGGTCACCAATTTGTAGGAAATCAGATGTCAGATGGTTCCATTCCTTCAATTGGTCGACACTAACACCATGACGAACCCCAATCAACCAAAGCGAATCCCCTGCTTTGACGGTATAATTCGTCTTTTCGGGGCTAGTATCAGCCATCTGTTCTTTAACTCCTGGCTTCATTTCCCAATCGATCACATAGTGGCCATTATCCCAGTTGACATAGAATTCTTTGTGGCGCTTGTAATCAAAATTTTGACGGCCGTAGCGGACTGCATCATTAATGCTTTGGAAATGCTTGGCATCTCTGACATAAGGACTTGTACTCTTTTCTGCTTGAGCAGGTCTTTGATTCTTTTGGGTGGCTGCTTTCTTAACAATCAGTTGGTCACCAGGATGGATCACAGAATTGGCATCCAGTTGGTTCCACTTCATCAGATCATTAACCGTTACGCCTTCTCTTTGACTAATGGCCCAGAGTGAGTCGCCTGCTTTGACTTTGTAATTGTCCTTGCCTTGATGGCTTGTTTTCACTTCTTTTGGCTTGGCGACTTGATCCTTCATTTCCCATTCGAGAACATAGCGGCCATCCTTGCCTAAGTTTACATAAAACTCTTTGTGCTTGGTGTAATCAAAGTGGCCCCGTCCATATTGAACCGCTGTCTTCACATCATCAAAACGTTTAGGATCAACTAAGCGTCCTTGTGCTGTGACTTCAGGAGCAGGAGTGGGCTTTGCTTGATGATTTGCAGCTACTTGAGGGGCTTGAAGGACTAGCTTTTGTCCAGGATGGATAACACTTTGAGCGGTTAAATGGTTCCACTTCATCAGGTCTTGGATGCTGACACCATAACGTTGGCCAATTGCCCAGAGTGAATCTCCCGCCTTCACAGCATAAGTGGCTGCGCTTGGGAGCTTCTTATTATCTTGACGAAGGTCAGGTTTTTGTCTTTGACCCGCTTGCATTTCCCAATCGACCGTGTAAGTGCCATCTGCTTGCCAATTCACATAGAATTGTTTATGGCGCTTGTAATCAAAATGGTCGCGGGCGTATTTAACTGCTGCATTGACATCCTTAAAGGTCTTTTGGTCACGAACATAAGGCTTTCCGGTCTCTTCAGCAGCTTGTTCTGTTTCTTTATTACTTGCTATTTCTTTGCTTGGTGCTTTAGCCGGAGCCTTGACCACGAGTTGCTTACCAGGAAGAATCAGGCTGTCCGTCTTGAGTTGGTTCCATGCCAATAAATCCTCCAAGCTGACCCCATTATTCTTAGCAATCCGCCAGAGCGAATCGCCTGCCCTAACTTGGTAAGTTGTTTCCGCAGATTCAGCTTGTTTTGCTGTCTCAGTTTTTGGCGCAGGACTTGTTGGTGTGCTCGTGCTAGCTGGTGCTTGATTTTCTAGCTGGCTAGCAGGCTTTGCGGGTTGACTAGCTGGCTCTTCTGTCTTAACTGCAGGGTTTTGGTCTTGAATATACAAGGTATCCCCTGGGTGCAAGACATAGTTATCCTTCAGTTGGTTCCAGTTCTTCAATTGGTCAATGCTGACGCCATAAGTATTCCCAATCTTCCAGAGCGAATCTCCCGCTTGGACCTGGTGTTGGTTAATTTCATCAGCTTTTACACTTTCTCGACATAATTGATAAGCGGTAGTAGATACTAAGGCAAGTGATGCAAGTGATAATTTCTTAATAACTTGTCCTTTGTTCTTTGTCATTGCTTCCATTGTTAAAACCCCCTCGCTTTAACATTTAATCTTCTAAGTGCTTCTATCATACCGCTAACCAAGAGGAATAGGAAGGCTTTTGTTACAAATGTTTCATAGTTATTGTAACATTTGTAACATTAATTAAATTTATAGGGAGACTTCCCTTCCTATCCCTATTATAACGTAAAGCAAAATTTAATGCTAGCGCTTTCATATTTAGGATAAATAAAAACACAGCGAACTTTAGAAGTAGTTCGCTGTGTTTTAAAAACTAGCTAAGCCCTAACTTGCGGCGCAGGTCTTCAGCGCGTACACCGAGAACCAGGTCTAACTTGTGGCTCTTAAGCATTAAGAGGAGGTACACCCATACCGCAACGGCAACTACCAAGAGGCTAATGACAATTGAGCCGAGCAGATTAGGCATGGGCAGGAGATAAGCTAGAATCAAGTAGAGCAGCCCTGCCACAAGGAACATAATAAAGGCAGAGAGAACAATCGGTAAACTTTCATTTAGGAGTTCCCGGTAGCGGAAGCCAACTAAACGATGGATGTGGTAGAGATAGTAGAGGGAAATCGTTGTGAAAGAAATAATCGTTGCTAGCATAGCCCCAGGTGTTCCGAGGAAGAAAATCAAAGGATATTGCCATACTAACTTCATCACCAAACCCAAAGCTAGGCCGATTACCGCTTGCTTATGGTGGTCCATTGCCTGTAAGACGGAGACTAGGACCGAGTAAGCGCCCATTCCCAGAGCGGTGAAGCAAGAAATTCTCAAATACATGCTCCCCAGGGCATCCGGCCGATAAACTAAATTATAAACGGGGCCGGCCAAGATAAAGAGACCTAGCGCTACTGGCAACATAACCATTAAGAAGAGTTGCAAGTTATGAATGACCAAGTGGCTAGTCTCGCTTAGAATAGGTTGGCTAGTTGATCGCTCCTGGTGGTCTAATTCCCGTGAATAAGTATTCGCAATCACTGGGATAGATGTTGCTCCAATAGCCAGGGCCAGGGAGACAAGGACAGTCACTAATTTATTAATATTAGCGGAAAAGATCCCGTATTCGTAAATGATATCAGCCTGCCCTAAATTGCTCACCTTCTCCATGATAGGCATGAAGGTATTGGTATCGATCAACTGGGTTAGTTCGATACCAGAGCCTGTAATGATAAAAGGAATAGCGATCATAATAATTTCTTTGATCATCCCGGACGTTTTGACCTGGTAGCTGGCCTTCTTAGTCAGTGACACCGGATACTCCTTGCGGTGGCGCAAATAATAGAAAGCTAGGGTCAAAATGGCCACTGCCCCACCGATAAAGGCGGCAAAGGTCGAATGGCTAACCGCCGTGACAACAGAGCCATCGAAGATGCGACGGATGACATAAACCGAAGCCAGCATATAAGCCACACGGAAAAATTGTTCCGTAATCTGGGAAATGGCACTTGGCTTCATATCCTGATGTCCTTGGAAGTAGCCCCTAAAGATAGAAAGTAAGGGGAAGAGAACCAAAGCAGGCACTAAAGACCGAATAGTAAGAACAGCATGGCTGACCTCCCGTGTTGGCGTCGATTCTGCCAGCCAGGGCGCTGCGAAGAAGAGGACGAGGCCCGAAACGAGGCCCATCACTAACATTAGAATGGTCCCACTCCTGAAGAGCTGCTGGCTCGTATCATATTGCTTACGAGCATTGTAGTAGGCCATCTGTTTAGCGATGGCTGAAGGCACACCGGCTGTAGAGATGACCAAAAAGATTGAATAGTATTTATAGCCGATATCATAAAGGGCATTGGCTTCGGCCGCGGTTTGGGGATCTCCCATCCAGCGGACCCAAGGAATAATATAAAGCAAGCCGAGTAATCTGGAAGCAAAGGTCCCCACTGTCATCCAGGCTGAGCCCGAACTCATGCGCTCGGCAGCATCCGAACGAATCGGAGCTTGTTCGTTTTCCATTTAATATTCCAACTCTCTTTCATTGGATGAACCAAAGTTAATTTAAACATTAACTACATGATATATAATTCAATTTCACTTTGCAATAACTTGCCTGTCAAATTTACAGAATTATAAGGTCAAGAGAAAAGATATGAGAGTGTGACAAAAGTCGATCAGGCCTGAACCACTGGAGCGAACTATGAGAAAACGTTTACTAACGATTTCTCATA
>NZ_JASPDS010000017.1:0-39474 GCF_030230715.1 Aerococcus sp. UMB1112A
CGCCAAGTCTCACACCCTTTCTAGCCGGGTTCGCAGTTGCAGACTTGAAGTGACTTCACCCAATCGGAACGATCGGCCAAAGCCGCTCTTTTCCGTTTGGGCTCCAGTCATTCAAGTCTGGGCGCAACTGCTCACACCCTATCTAGTCGGGTTCGACTTGGCAGTCTTGGAGTGGTTTCACAAGTCAGAAACAAGCGAATGCTTCGCTCTTTATTCTGCCTTGCTCCAACCATCCAAGCTTAAGCGCCAAGTCTCACACCCTTTCTAGCCGGGTTCGCAGTTGCAGACTTGAAGTGACTTCACCCAATCGGAACGATCGGCCAAAGCCGCTCTTTTCCGTTTGGGCTCCAGTCATTCAAGTCTGGGCGCAACTGCTCACACCCTTTTTTCCAAATAAGGGCTGGGGTCGTAGTCTTCGGGGTTGAGGCGTTGGGCTTTGTCTTGGCAGGCTTGGGCGAGTTGGTAGCCGATGATTGGACCGGTGGTGAGGCCGCTTGATCCGAGTCCTGAGGCGGCGTAGAGATTGCTATGGCCAGGGACGGGGCCATAGAAGGGGGCGTAGTCGCTGGTATAGGCCCGGGTGCCGACTTTAACGTCCCGGTAGTCTTCGGGATCGATGGCGGGGATGATGGTGCGGATTGTATCAAAGATATTCGCCATGCTGGTCATGTCGGGTTCGAGGTCAAAGCCCTTGTCGTTTTCATGGGTGGCCCCTAGGTAGAGGGTATCCTGGCCGTGAGGGATGATATCCGCTTCGCCTTCTGGCATGATGAGCGGCCAATTACTGACATCCCGATCATAGACTGTCAGCATGCCTTTTTGGGGGCGAACATCGACTTGGTAGCCGTGGGGTTGGAGCAGGTCGCCCAGCCAAGCTCCTGTGGCTAGGATGACTTGGTCAAAGGCCTGGCTCTGGCCATCTTCTGTGATGACAAGGATCTGATCATCCTGGAAGTCAATCTGGGCTTTAGCTTGGTAGCTGGTCATGCCATTCTTTGTCGCTGCCGCTTGGAGGTCCTCACAGAGCCCTTGACCATCGACAATGGCAGCTCCCTGGCGGATAGCGACTAGGTCTTGGTCGTAGGTCCATTCGTCGAGCTGGGCGCTTTGTTGGGCGGGGGTGAGAATCTCAATATCCCCAATTAGAGGGGCTTCAGGACGACGCGAGAGGGCGATTTGGTAGACATCCTCCCGAGTGCTAGGTTTTTTCTTGAGTAGCCAGGTTTCCTTGCCCTGGTAGGCTTGGCTGGGCTGGTCAGCTGCTTTTAAGTCCTGGAGCATTTCGGGATAGAAGTGGGCTCCAGCATTGGCTAGGCGGTACCAGGCCTTGTTGCGGCGCTGGGAGAACCAGGGGCAGATGATCCCGGCAGCTGCCTTAGAGGCCTGTCCTACGCCATAATCATAGAGGCTGAGGTCGATGTCTGGATTTTGGCTGAGGTAAAAGGTGGCGGTTGATCCAACAATCCCACCACCGATAACTGCAATTTTCACTTATTTATCCTCCTTTTGTTCTTCTTTGGTTTTTTTGACAGTGGAACGATTGATGAGTGGTCGCTTGAGTTTTAAGGTAGCCCACTTATTAGGCAGTTTATCTGCCAGTCGGATGTCCATATTTTGCTCGATGGCCTTCTGCTTAGCTTTACGCACTTGGTCTTCGAAGAGGCGGTCGATGTGCTGGTCGATGTGGAGGTGGCGGCTGCTGAAATGATAGCCGGCAGCGAGTACCAAGCAGAGGGCCAGGAGGAAGACAGGGATGCGGATAATCAGCACATGGTAGGCCAAGGAGAAGAAGGGGATGACCAAGAAGGCCAGGGCAGAGAGAATGGCAGCCAAGAGGTACATGATGTGGTGGCGTTTCTGCCAGAGATGGCCACAAGCGCTCTGTCGGATAAATTTGAAGAGGAAGAAAACACTGGTAGCCAGCATCAGAAACTGTAGGGGGAGCCCCAGAAGAGAGATCGGGACAGGCATGTTCCAAGCACTGTTGAGGTCCCCGTAGTAATAGATCCCATAACCGAACTGGAAGAGGGCGAAGAGCCCGTAAGTAATGACCAGGTAAATGAGTAGATAGTAGGCATAACGCGAGAAATTCTCTACATAGCGGGGGACGTCGAGATGGCGCAGTTCCTGGCGGGCATAGGCGTGGGGGTGCTTGCCCAGGGCTTCTTTGGGGGCTTGCTCCAATCGCTGGGCCTTCTCTAATCGGTCTAATAATTCACTGAGCATTTGGTCGACGGGCGCCTGCATCTCAACTTCCGTGATGACATAGCCTTTGACGGCGTAGTAGTAGAGCTGCCATGGTTGTTTGAGGGCTTGAGCCCGTTCTTGGTTTAAATCATAAAGTGGGCGGACGCCCTCTTTTTCAATACTTTCTTCTGTCACAACGTGCGCCTCCTTTAGCGAAAAATAGTTAACAGAACTCTCTATCATCTTACCGAAGTGCTGGCTAAATAGCTAGCAAAAGTCATGTGATCCGCTAACTTTTTCGTAAATAGTATGTTAATATATAAAATAAGTAAAATGATAAAACGATAAGAAAATGAGGGATGACCATGTATTACAACCAACGTTTGAATAAACCCCAACCATCTACTATCCGTATGATTGCCCAGCAGGTGGCTGAAACGGAAGGGGCTTTAAACTTTACTATTGGAGAACCCGACCTCGCAACGGATCCTAGAATCCAAGCGGCCATGACCCAGGCCCTCCAAGAGGGGCAGACGCATTACGCACCGTCGACTGGGATTCCTGAGCTGCGGGAAGCCATCGCTGCTTACTATGAACGAAGCCATGGGATGGACTTGTCTGCAGAACAAATTTTGATCACCAATGGGGCTTCGGAAGGGATTGCACTGGCGACACATTGCCTGCTCAATGAAGGCGACAAGGTACTTATCCCCTCACCATTCTTTCCTTCTTATGAACTCTGTACGGATTTGGCAGGGGGAGAAGTAGTTGCTGTCGATAGCTCAGATAACGGTTTTAAGTTGAGTCCTGACACGCTTCGTCAAGCCTTGGAAGATCATCCTGAAATCCGTTTACTGATCCTCAACTACCCTAATAATCCGACAGGGACGACTTACAGCAAGGCAGAGATCCAGGCTTTAGCTGAAGTGATCCGAGCTTACGATGTGCTGGTACTCAGTGATGAAATCTATGCGGACTTAGTTTACGATGGAGACCACTATTCGATCTACCAAGAAATTCCTGACCAAACCATCCTGATGGCCGGCGTCTCCAAGACTTACGCCATGACGGGTTTCCGAATTGGCTTCCTCCACCTGCCTGCTGACTACTATTCTTACTTCTTCACCTACCACCAAGCCTTGGTTACCTGTGTGTCAACCCCTGACCAGTACGCTGCCCTAACTGCCTACCGTGATTGTGACGATGTAGTGGCAAGCAATCTAGCAGAGTTTAAAAGACGGCGCCAGGTCTTAATAGACCGCCTATCTGCTATGGGATTGGACTTTATTCAACCGGATGGTGCTTTCTATCTCTTTGGTAAGGTCCACCCAGCTTATGGGGATGACGACTTCCGCTTCGTTGAGGACTTAATCGCCAAGGCTAAGGTCGGCGTGGTGCCGGGTTCCGTCTTTGGTCCTGGTGGCAAGGGCTGGTATCGTCTCTCCTATGCGGCTAGTTATGGAGACTTAGTGGAGGCCATGGACCGGCTGGAAGTTTTTGTAAAATCACTTTAAACATCTTTTTTTCAATTAAGAGGTTGCGACTGTTGTCCTGCCTCTTTTTTTATTTTTAAAGCAAAATTCTTTTCAAGAAACAGAGGAGGCTAGAAAGCTTGATATTTAAGTCTTATGAGCTGTTTATTAGTTTAAAATAAGAAAAATATAACAAATTCACATAAAACCGCTTCCATTTCTATGTGAAGTATGCTATTCTATGTCTTGTAGATCTGAAAGATGAAGCGATTCGCATGGTGAAGCAAGGCGGAAAAGCTTATCCTATCAAGATCTATGCGGAGAAGCTCCTCCTTAAACTGGGTCACTTGCAATAGATAAAATCTTATTCGTGAATCTATTCACTTTATGGCTTTTTTCAAAGGAAAAATGAAAACGGTTTATTGAGGCTTTGAGGCAAAAATGAAGGGAAGTCCCTAAAAAATATTGGAGGTATATGTATGGCAAAATTAGTATTAGAGGATGCGAAATACCATCGCGCGAAACCCTGGGAGATAGCCCTGTTCTCCATGAACAACTCGGCATCTAACCTTTACCTTTTTGCTTTTGGTTTCCTCACTTATTATGCGACTGGGGTGGCTGGTCTGACCACACTCTTGGTTTCTTCTGTTTTGGGTATGGCCCGTTTATTCGATGGGATCATTGACCCAACAATTGGGTTTATTATTGACAACTTCAACACGCGTTGGGGTAAGTATCGTCCGATTATGCTGGTATCAAATATTGGTCTGATCTTATCTTTCCTAATGATCTTTAACCTACATAATTTATCTGGAACGGCTCAGACAGTCATGCTATTTATTTCTTTGATTTTCCATAAAATTGTCTACTCCTTCCAGCAAACGGTAACCAAGGCTGCCCAATCAGCCCTAACCAATGACCCTGAGCAGCGGCCGCTCTTTACCTTATTTGATACGGTGTTTTCCGGGATTGGGGTTTTCTCCATTGGACAATATATCGTTTCTAACTTACTCTTGCCTCAATACCAGAATGAATACAATGGCGACTTCTTTACCGTCTTCATTCCTGGCATCTGCGTAGTTTCCCTTATCTTAACGATTCTGGCGATGATTGGTTTATCTCGTAAAGACCAAACCCGCTACTTCGGTCTTGGGCATGAAGAAGACCAGAAACTTTCCTTGCGTGATGTGTGGAGCATCGTTAAAGGCAATCGTCCGTTACAAATCTTGGCAGTCTGCGGGGGTTTCGTGAAGTTTGTGGCCCAATTAATCGGTGACCAGACTTTCCTTGTTCTCCTCTTCGGAATTATCCTTGCTGACATGCAGTTAGTCGGCCAAGTTTCCCTCTACCTCATCATTCCACAATTCATTATGATCGCTATCTTTACGCGGATTGCAGGTAAGAAGGGGCTGAAGTTTACTTATCAAACGTCGATTATTCTCGCTTTAGCTGCTTGGATTCTAATGACGGTACTCTTTGCGAGCACGACAGACACGACCCAGCTCTTCTCACCAGCCGGCTTCTTGGCTTATTGCTTCTTGGGGCTTTGGATCTGTGCTCGGATCTTCAGTGTTTACCCAACATCAATTGTTCTGACCATGTCAGCTGACATCACGGACTATGAAACCTCACGTACCGGTAAGTATGCTGCTGGAGTTATCGGAACTATCTTCTCCCTGACAGACTCTATCGCTTCTTCGCTGTCACCAATTGTTCTGGGCTTGGTTTTTGCAGGGATTGGCTATGTCGATGGCTTCCCGCAACCTAATGAACCTCTGAATCCCGCTTTGATGCAAGGGGGTTACATGCTCTTAGGCATTATTATCGCTGTCTTCGTTGTGACAGCGATCCTGATTCGCTTCTATCCACTCGATCCTGAAACCATGGAAGAAGTTCAAGCTAAGATCGCTGCCAAAAAAGCTCAAAAAGCCAATGAAACGGCTTAATTGAAAGCTAGCCAGGAAAGGGGATGCCCCTTCCTGGCTTTTCTTTTGCCTTCATCTTGCCTAATCTAGGAGGTACTTAGTATGATAGATGAATAAAAATGATGAGAATGGATAAATGACGGATAAGATAAAATAGAAATATAGGCATCAAAAAAAGCGATCTTTGCCGCTTTTTTTAGTAAATTGTGTGATGAGCATGCCTTCCGCTTTTGAATTTGTCTCTTAAATGTTTGGAGGATCAGCCCGGTTAAAGTCGTCTTGAACTTTAGTTTTATATGATTTTGCTCCAGAGGTCTACTTCTCCCGCTAGCCTTCACACTCTTAGTCGGGTTCGAGGATGCAGAAAGGGCTCCTCTTCATAAAGATCCGTCGAAGACTTTCAGTCTTCTCTGGCTTTTGGCTCCAGAGGTCTATTTCTCCCGCTAGCCTTCACACCCTTAGTCGGGTTCGAGGATGCAGAAAGGGCTCCTCTTCATAAAGATCCGTCGAAGACTTTCAGTCTTCTCTGGTTCTTTATTCCAGAGGTCCCTTTCTCCCGCATCCTCTCACACCCTTTAACTAGGCTTGAGTTTGCCGGTTCCGGTCATCTGGTGGAGGTCGTCCAAGAGGGGTTGGAAGAGGTTGAGCTTGTCAGGATTCTTTCCGGCATAGAGTTCGCTGGGGAAGTAGAGGCGCTGGTCCCCAATCTCCTGGCCGGTAACGGCGCGGATGAGCTGGCTGGCCTGGGAGAGTTCGGTTGTAGTGCCATCCTTGCTGATGATTTCTAGCTGGGTCCGTGGTTTCTTAGCATTGGGCCGGTAGAAGTCATAGGGGAGGTCGAAGTTGCTGTTTTGGGCGGTATAGTAAGTGGTGTCATAGCCCAGAGCTTGGATTTTCTCCTTGACTTCAGCCACTAGATCTTGATCTTCAGGTTCATAGGTCACTGACTTGAAGGGTTTACGGTTGATATAGCGGTGGGCTAGGTCAGTGAGGATGGGGTCGTCGCTCGTGGCTAGCCAGTGCTGGAAGTAGGTCTCCAAGACCCCATCATCCAAGTGGAGGTAGTCGGTCAAGGTCCAGTTCTCCTGGAAGAAGGGGAGGAGGAAGGGTGAGGTCTTGACGAAATATTTTGGGTTGTCCTTGTAGAGGGCCTGGGCCCGGGCTAAAAGCCGACTGAGCAGGACTTCCATGCCCCGGGAAACAGGATGGAAGTAGACTTGCATATACATCTGATAGCGGCTCACCACATAGTCTTCGACGGCATGCATGCCAGCTTCGTTGAAGATAATGCCGTTTTTTGTTGGCCGCATGACGCGGAGGATCCGGTTGAGGTCGAAGGTTCCATAATGGGTCCCGGTGAAGTAAGAGTCGCGTAAGAGATAGTCCATCCGGTCAGCATCGCACTGGCTGGAAATCAACTGGACGACTTGGGGATTGGGATAGGTGTGGTCAATGACAGCAGCTACCTTTTGGGGGAAGTCGTCGCTGATGGCGGCAAGGATTTTGTGGACCTGGCTTTCGTCATTGAGAATAATTTGCCGGGTAATAGCTTCGTGGTCGGTGTCGAAGAGCTTCTCGAAAGTATGGGAGAAGGCGCCATGACCGATATCGTGGAGGAGGGCGGCACAGAGAACGACTAGCCGCTCGCTGTCGTCCCAGAGCCCGTCGCCTTCGCTCTGTGAGGGATAGTTGCGAACGAAGCGGTCGCAGATGCGCCGGGCGATATCATAGACACCCAGGCAGTGGCTGAAGCGGTTGTGGACGGCGCCGTGGAAGGTGAGGTGGGCGGTGCCCAGCTGCTTGATCCGACGCAGGCGCTGGAATTCAGGCGTATTGATTAAGTCCAAAATCACTTGGTGTTGGACCCGGATTTCGGAATGGACCGGGTCGAGGAAGATTTTCTCGCGGATAGTCTGTTGGCTGCTAAGCGACATGGCTGGGCTCCTTTCTGCTTAAATGTCCTGGTTGCGCTTGCTCATCTTGGCCAGGTCCTTGCTGAGGTCTATTTGGTCCAGGTCAAGGAGGCTTTGGCTGGCGGTATCGGTACTTAAAACCTCTTGAATGGCTGCCTTGAAGCGGTCCAGTTGACCGAGTTCGGGCACCACATCGGAAATATTGTGCATGCTTTCGGGAAGGACATCGGGGTAGTCATCACGCTTGGCTTCTTGGACCTGGCTGGCCTGGTAGAAGTCGCGGATCAGCTGGCCGCGGCGGATCTGGTCGCCTTCTAAGGAGACATAGGCGGAAATACCAATAGCCGAACCAATTCGGCGTTGGGCGAGTCCGGCAATTTTTTTGCCTTGGAGACTGAGGTCGTAGCTACCGGGACAGTAGGACCGGGTGATTTCGCCGGCTTGGACCTGCTCTTGGTAGGGAGCGAGGACCTGGTTGATTAAGCGGAGTAGGACTTCATAAGCGTCATCGATACTGAGTCGGCCGCCAGCTGGCTTGATGAGGAGGCTGAAGTTTAGGATGCCGGGGTCACTGACGACTGCCAATCCACCAGAGGGACGGATAACTGGGCTGTAGCTAGAAGCCTTGAGGAAGTCTACACCAGCTTGGAAGTCGGGCAAGCGGGTGTCGACCATGCCGAGATAGATAGCAGGGTCGCCCGGCCAGAAGTGGAGGACAGCATCTGCTTCTAGTTCGTCCTTGCTCAAAGCGCGCAGGAGATAATCGTCCACAGCAAAAGGACGGAGGGCTTGGTCACTAGGAACGAATTCATCCACAATGGCTAAATGGGGGCTTTTTGAATAAAGGGCACTAATAATCACAGGGTTCACACTTTCTATAGATAATTTACTCTTAGTATAACCCAAATTGGCCCGGGACAAAACGCTTGAGGCCTTTTCTTTTGCCTGTATTTCGTGTAGGATTAGGGGAAGACAAGTGGAGGTGGCCAGATGTCCAAAGGAAAACAAGCAGTCCATGTGAATTTAAGAAATCGGATCAGTCAAGCAGGTTCTAAGGAAGACCTGCAATTGAATAGTCAGGGGGCTTACTTCCGTTTAGGGGAAAAGCACTATCTCGAATACCAGGAAGAACAAGCCGACCAAGCGCCTGCTCAAGTCCGCGTCAAAGTCGACTTGAAAGCGGGACGGGCTCTCATCCAGCGGCGGACCGCTGAGGGGGCCATGCGCCTGCCCCTAGTTGTGGGTCAAGCTATTCCTACCCATTATCAGGTCGGGGCTTACCGGATCCCCATGACGGTTGAACTTAAGTCCTTGAACCATGACTTTGGGACGGATAAGGGCAGCCTGCGCTTGGTCTATGAGATCTCAGGCCTCGACGACCAGCCCATCCGTCATGAATTAAAATTGCATTACCACGCTGAAATAGTGTAAAATTATAAGGAATGGATTTTTTTGATACCTACTATAGAGGAAGCTTGAAAGGATGAATAATCAGTGAAATTAGAACGTTTAGATCATCAAAATAAATCAGAGCTCTCAATGATTGAAGTGGCCCACGAAATCTTAAGAGAAAGTAACCAAGTTTATGAATTTAACCACTTACTAGAAGAGGTCCAAGAGTATATGGGATTGACTACCGATGAATTGGAACAACGGATGGTACTCTTCTACACCCAAATGAATGCCGATGGGTCCTTCATTTCGCTAGGGGAAAACCGCTGGGGGCTTCGAGCTTGGTACCCTGTGGATTCTATTGATGAAGAAATTATTTCGACGATTGATGATGATGACATCAAGAAGAAACACAAACGCTCGAAGAATGTCCTCACTGCCTTGGATGAAGATGTCATTGACTACTCAGACGACGATCCAGAAGACCATGAAGTGGACGAAGATGACTATGATTATGAGGATGAAGACGAGGACGAAGAAGATGAAAGCCGGGAATTGAATGATTACCGGGCTGATCTTGACGAACTCGGCGATGATGATCCGGAAGATGAACTAGAGGACGGCCTAGAAGGCGACCTAGGGATTATTGATGATGATGATCTGGATGCGGATGAAGACGAGGACGATGATCTCTAAGTCTCGGCTTCTGGATGCGATGGTGCCTGATGAAATAGTATGCTGACCATCTATTACTGGTCAGAACTTACTTATACGAAGCTGATTTTTATTGCTAGCTTATATCAATCATGCCTATCAAATTCCAAAATATAATAATTTCAACTTGACTTGAAAGTTTTTTTGCCTTAGAATTTTATTTGGGCACTTTAAGAACGATAGTGAGTGAGCTCCTATTCCAATCGCGGAATGGGAGTTTTTTTGTTTTTTGTCCTGGAGTGTTCGCCTCAATTTATGGGAAAGGTTGGACAAAAAAATGACACAAGAAACTAAGTATATCTTCGTAACGGGAGGCGTTGTTTCATCGATTGGTAAGGGACTCTTGGCGGCTTCCTTGGGCCGGCTCTTAAAGAACAAGGGCTTGGCTGTGACCCTGCAGAAATTTGATCCTTATATCAATGTCGATCCAGGGACGATGAGCTCCTACCAGCATGGGGAGGTCTATGTGCTCGATGATGGGACGGAGACGGACCTGGACTTAGGTCACTACGAACGCTTGACGGATAGTCCCTTGAACCAATATTCCAATGTGACGACGGGCAAGATCTATTCCGAAGTACTGGCCAAGGAGCGCCGGGGAGACTATCTGGGGGCGACGGTCCAGGTGATTCCCCATATTACGGATGCCATTAAGGAGAAGGTTCTCTGGGCAGGTCATTCGACCCAGGCAGATGTGGTGATTACGGAGATTGGAGGGACCGTGGGCGATATCGAGTCCCAGCCTTTTATGGAGGCTATCCGCCAGCTGAAAAAAGACCTAGGCGCCAAGAATACCTGCTATATCCATACTACCCTCCTGCCTTACCTGGAAGCAGCAGGGGAGCTGAAGACCAAACCTACCCAGCATTCAGTAAAGGAATTGCGGAGTCTAGGTATCCAGGCCGACTTCTTAATTGTCCGCAGCCAGCTGGCTATGCCAGAAGGGATGCGGGCCAAGCTCGCCCGCTTCTGCGATGTAGAAGAAGACCATATTATCGAAAACCGGGATGTAGAAACCATCTACGCCCTGCCGCTTGCCCTCAAGGCCCAGGAACTAGACGATAAGGTTTGCCAGGCCCTAGCTCTGACTGGCCTGCCTGAAGCCGACATGACCAGCTGGACCCAGCTTGTGGACCGGGTGGTGACGGTTAAGGACAAAGTGAAGATCGCCTTGGTCGGCAAGTATGTCGCCTTGCCCGATGCCTATCTTTCTGTAGCGGAAGCTCTCCGCCATGCAGGCTACCAGGAAGGCCTAGAAGTGGACATTGACTGGGTGGATGCGGAAAGCTTAAGCCCTGACCAGGTCCACCAAGCCTTGGCCGGGGCGGATGGTATCCTGGTGCCCGGAGGTTTTGGTAGTCGGGGGATTGAGGGGAAGATCCGCGCCATCCAATACGCTCGCGAAGAAGGGGTAGCTTTCTTAGGGATCTGTCTTGGCATGCAGCTAGCTTGTGTGGAATTTGCTCGCCATGTCTGCGGTCTCCCCAAAGCCCAGTCTTCTGAGATTGATAGCCAGACGTCTGACCCTGTGATTAGCTTGATGGCCGACCAAGTGGGGCAGGCAGAGCTCGGTGGCAGCCAGCGTTTGGGTGCCTATCCCTGCCGCTTGCTTGAGGGCAGCCTGGCCCAGTCCCTCTACGGCCAAGCAGAGATCAAGGAGCGCCACCGCCACCGCTATGAATTCAATAATGCCTACCGTGACCAATTAGCAGCAGCTGGGCTCAAGTTCTCTGGGCTTTCGCCTGACGGGCGCCTGGTTGAAATCGTGGAATTGCCCGACCATCCTTTCTTTATCGCCAGCCAGTTCCACCCTGAATTCTTATCCCGTCCAGATCGTCCTCATCCGCTCTTTAGGGGCTTGGTCCGGGCAGCTAAGGGACATTAATTGTTCTTTTATCTATGAAAAACTTTCAACTTTAAACTTTTCTTAAAAACTTCGATTGGGGCTGTCAAACGACTGAATATCCGTTATAATGTTAACTTGAGAAGATAGTAATTTTTTTAATTTTATCGATAGAATACTTGCGCCTGATCGAAAGCTCACTTAGCGGGGGACCGGTTGGGAACGAAAGGAATGCAAAATGAAAAAGTTTATCATAAATGGTGGTAAACCGTTAAAGGGAGAAGTTTTAGTTAGCGGTGCTAAGAATAGTACGGTCGCTTTGATTCCTGCTGCTATTATGGGGAATAGCCCAGTCAGTTTAGACGGTGTGCCAGACATTGCTGACGTAAAGGCCCTTATTGAAATTTTGGAAGATTTTAACTGTGAAGTGTCTTTTGAGAACAACCATTTAGTCATTGATCCAGAGAATATGGTCAATATTCCGATGCCGGAAGGAAAAATACAGAGTCTTCGGGCATCCTATTATTTTATGGGCGCCTTATTAGCTAAGTATGGGGAAGGAGTAGTTGGCTTGCCAGGGGGCTGTTCCATTGGTCCACGTCCTATCGACCTCCATATTAAGGGCTTTGAAGCGCTGGGAGCAGTGATTGAGAACCAACAAGGGGCGATTCACTTTTCCACCCCTAACGGCCTCCATGGGGCAGAAATCTATATGGATGTGGTGAGTGTAGGCGCGACCATCAATGTCATGCTGGCTGCAACCATGGCCAAGGGCAAGACGACCATCGAGAACGCGGCCCGCGAACCGGAGATTATCGATGTGGTCTCCCTGCTCAATAAGATGGGGGCTAAGATCAAGGGGGCCGGGACTTCTACTATCCGGATTGAAGGGGTGGATGAGCTGACTGGAACTAACCATCAGATCATTCCCGACCGAATCGAGGCCGGGACCTATCTGACCGCAGCAGCTGCTATCGGTCAAGGGGTTACTGTGAAGAATGTGATCTTTGAACATATCGAAGGTTTTGTCGCTAAGATGGGTGAAATGGGTGTGCAAATGGATATCTATGAAGATGAAATCTATGTTCATCCCGCCCAAGACGACCTGGCTATGGTCAGCATTAAGACCATGCCTTATCCAGGTTTTGCGACTGACCTCCAGCAGCCTATCACGCCACTCTTACTCAAGGCACAAGGTGAGGGAACCATTGAAGATACGATTTATCCTAAGCGTATTAAGCACATTCCTGAACTCGTCCGCATGGGCGCCCAGGCCAAGGTTCTTAATGACCAGATCCACCTCTCCGGGCCGAGTTGTCTCCGAGGCGCAGAAGTGACTGCTTCTGACTTACGGGCAGGGGCCTGCTTGATCAATGCTGCCCTGATGGCAGAAGGCCGTACAGATCTTTATGGTGCTGAGCATATCCTGAGAGGCTATGATAAGATTGCCGACAAGCTCCAACACTTGGGCGCTGATATCGAATTAGTCGAAGAATAGAAAAAATAAAAAATCACATTGCATTGCGCGATGGGATGTGGTAACATATCAATGTTATGTCAAAATAATCTCTGGCTAGCAGATAGCCAGGGCGCAAAGGAGAGAAAGAATAATGAAACAAGGCATCCATCCAGACTACCAACCCGTTGTATTTATGGATACAACAACAGGTTTTAAATTCTTATCTGGCTCAACTCGTGGGTCAAGCGAAACTGTTGAATGGGAAGATGGGAACACTTACCCATTGATCCGTGTTGAAATCTCATCAGATTCACACCCATTCTACACTGGCCGCCAAAAATTCACGCAAGCCGATGGTCGTGTGGACCGCTTCAACAAGAAGTACGGTTTTGCAGACAAAAATGCTTAAGAAATGGTCTCTTGACCAAGCCGAGCAGCTCAATCGAGCTGCTCTTTTTTTCGCCTTATAGGCAAGTTTCTGATAGGATAGGGGGAGAAGGAGGAAAGGATATGAAAAAACACGAGCGATGGGGCACTTAGAGGTTTCTGAAGTGGGGATGGGCTGTATGGGTTTTTCCCATGGTTATGGTCCTGTTCCTGCTAAGGAAGAGAGTATCCAAGCGATTCGAGCAGGCTATGAGGCGGGCTGTACCCTCTTTGATACGGCGGCTTCTTATGGTAAGGAAATGTTCTATCCTGGGCACAATGAAGAACTTTTGGGCCAGGCCCTAGCGCCCTTCTGCCAAGAGGTCTATTTGGCTAGCAAGGTTCACTTAGAGGAAGGTAAAGTAGCCACTCTTAGTCAAGTTAAAGCTTATGTGCGTCAACAATTGGAGGGGTCTTTGCAGCGCTTGGGAACGGATTACTTGGATATCTACTATCTCCACCGGATCAATGAAGCTATTCCCTTAGCGGATGTAGCAGGAGCTATGGCGACTTTATCCAGGAAGGCTTGATCCGCGAGTCGGGGCTCTCTCAGGCTTCTCTACCAGCTATCGGCCCACCGCGTCACCCCCTTAGCAGCTGTTCAGAATGATTCCTATACCAGGATCCAAAAACCAGGATCGTATCTTAGTGAACTTAGCCCCTGCGAAAATTCACTTTACGCCCGAGGAATTTGAGACCTTAAACGAAGCCATTGATCGCTTCAAAATCCATGGCCATCGGGGGCATGTGGAAAGTGAACAGGCTTCTTTTGGCCGGAATTAGTCAGGCCAAGAAGACAGCTAGAAGCAGTCGTCATCTCGAAAAAAAGGTCAACTAGTCTCAAGCTTCTAGGTGAGCACTTGGCAGGGTTGACCTTTTGTTTTAATCCCCTTCTGCTTCGGAAGGGGCTGAGCGTTTGACCGCCTCTTGGAGTTGCTGGATATAGGCTTGGCCGATTGGGTTGAGGGGGTGGAAGTTGTGGGTGATGTAACCAATCTCAATCGCTTCCTCGCAAGCTAAGGGCTTGGCCAGGATGTCGCCACCATTGAGGTCGGAATTAATAATCCCTGAGCAGATGGTGTAACCATCCAGACCGATCAGTAGGTTGAAGAGGGTGGCCCGGTCAGATACAATAATTGATTTGTCTGCTACATGGTCGGCCAGGACCTCCTCCCAATAATAGAAAGAATTGTGGACGCCTTGTTCGTAGCTGAGCTTAGGATAGGGAGCCAGGTCGTCCAAGGTCAGCTGGGCACGGTCGGCTAGGGGATGGTTGGCGTAGATAAAGATGTGGGGCTCTGCTTGCATAAGGGGCGTGAAGCTAAGGTCGCGTTCGGCTAAGGCATTAGCGATGACTTGCTGGTTGAAGCGGCTGCGGTAGAGGACACCGATTTCAGACCGCTGGTTGGCGACATCTTCAATTACCTCATAGGTCCGGGATTCCTTGAGAGTCGCCTGGTACTTGGGGTAGGAGTTCTCCTTGAGCAGACGGACGAAGGCATCTACGACGAAGGCATAGTGCTGGGCCGATACGCTAAAGATTCGCCGGGGCCGTTCGCTTTCCTGGTAGCGGGTCTTAAGTAGGTCGACCTGGGCAAGAATTTGTTGGGCATAAGTTAGGAAGTCTTCT
The DNA here is from genome assembly GCF_030230715.1 of Aerococcus sp. UMB1112A. Lineage (NCBI taxonomy): Bacteria > Bacillati > Bacillota > Bacilli > Lactobacillales > Aerococcaceae > Aerococcus > Aerococcus sp. UMB1112A. The sequence continues at coordinate 14,962 of NZ_JASPDS010000017.1, forward strand.
CCCGCTTCAGTCAACACAGCTCCTTTCTTGCTTCGCTTAAAGAGTTGGACTTCCATTTCCTGTTCCAACTCCTTAATGGCATTGGAGAGAGAGGGTTGGGAGAGATAGAGGGCCTTGGCTGCCTGGGTAATGGAACCCGTCTCAGCCACCTTGCTGAGGTATTGTAATTGTTCGATGCGCATAGGAAATCCCCTCACTTTCTGTTTTGATCCATTATAACGAAAGTTAGATTCTAGGATTAGAGATTAAATAAAGAACAAAAATTGGTTTCTCTTATGATAAATTTGGCTTAAGTATTTCTAAAGCGTTCAGTAATGTATTTTTTGATTGGAACAAATTTGCTCTTATTTTTTCAGCCGATTCTTGCGGAATAAAAGCTTCTTATTCTTTTGATTGGGATCGTTTGTAGCTTTCAAAAGCCTATCATGTCAGGCTTTAAGGGAAGGGGAGAGATGAAGAGAAAATCAGCTTGCTAGCAAGTCAATGGAGCTGGGAGGCAGCTTTATAAGAGATAAAAAAGCACTATGCTAAAGACTTTTCAGTAAGAGTTTTCGTTCTTAAAGAAATTCTTGACGAATGAACAGCAGTGGAATATGTTATATTATCGATTAGATATAAGTCAAGAAAGTTATAAGTGGAATAAATATAGAAGAGGTATTGAGTAATGATTGAAATGAAGGATATTGAATACGTAAAAGCCATCCATGAGCATAGTACCCTGACTAAGGCTGCGGAGAGTTTATTTATTACCCAACCCTCCCTTAGTATGTACATCAAGAATATGGAAGAACGTTTGGGCTACCATCTTTTCCAACGGGTTGGTAAACGTCTCGTTCTCAACTATGCCGGGGAAGAGTTCGTGAAGTATGGCAATGACATCTTAACCATGCGTGATGAGCTGGAGATGACCATGCAGACCATCAAGGATAAGAATTATGGCCGGATTCGTATTGGGATCCCTCTTATTCGCGGTTCTTATCTCATGCCACCCGTACTGCCCGAGTATGAGAAGCTCTACCCACGGGTTGAAGTGCAGTTAGTGGAAGAAACGGCAACCATCTTGGAAGATCGGATTATGAACGGGGACTGCGATATTATTATCATCAACGCCAGCAATGAGAATGCCAACCTGACCTATGACAAGATTGGTACCGAAGAAATCTTGGTTGCTCTCCCCCATGACCACCCTGCGGTCGCTACTGCAGTAGACAACCCGGATTCCAAGTATCCGATGATTGACCTAGCCGATCTTAAGGATGACCGTTTCATTGTGTCGACAAATGATACGAAGATTAGTCGGGAGATGGATAAGCTCTTTAACCAGGAACATTTCCATCCTGCACGTACTATCAAGACCAATAACATTCAAACAGCCGTTAACTTAACCATCCGGGGTTACGGGGTTTCCTTGGTTTATGAGAACCACTACCGCAATCTCAACCTGAAACAAGAGAATGCGCCGCGTCTCTTCTCTTTCTCCTGCCCAAGCTCTAAGTCCGATGTGATCATCGCTTACCGTAAGGGGATGCCCCTGCCTAAGTATATGGAAGATTTCATCGAATTAGCCAAGAAAATTTTCTCTACTGCCCTGCAGTTTAATTAATTTTTAAACTTTTTATAAGTAATATGACTTGTCATCCCCAGGGAAAACTAAGATAATAGCTCTATAGTAAACGATTTAGGGGGGCAAGTATGCGTCAAAATCTTACACGTCTTCTGGGAGTGGTCCTGATTGTGATTGGACTTTTCTTCCTTGGCCAGCACTATATTAGTGGCTATCAGATCCAACAGAATCAAAACGACGTTGCCATTGAGAATATGACGGCCGATCAGTTGAAGGATAACCAGGCCAAGGACGCGGTCTTTGACCATAGTGAAATCCGCAATGTGAGTGAGAAGGAAGTTCGTGAATCACGGGAGCGGATTAAGAATGGTTATGCTGATGTGAATGTCATTGGTGCCTTGGCCATGCCGGATGCCGATGTTAAGGTTTCCATTATGAAAGGGCTGAGTGAGGATGTGCTCTTGTCAGGGGCAGGTACCTTCTATCCCGACCAGAAGATGGGGGAAGGGAATTACCCACTGGCTAGCCACAATATGAATGTAGTCCAAAAAGGCCTCCTTCTCTCACCAATTGTTGATAATGCTCAAGTGGGTCAAAAGATTTATATGACCGACTTGGAGAAGATTTACGTCTATGACACTTACTTTGTCGAAGATGTGCCACCGACTCGAGTGGACCTGGTCGACCCCAAGCTCTTGGATCCCGAGACCCAGAAGCCAATTATTACCCTGATGACCTGTACGGATGATGCAACAGAACGTCGGATTGTCCAAGGTCGTCTTGTGGAGACCCAGGATTTCAGCCAGGCTAGTCCTGACTTATTAGCACTCTTTGAGAAGGATTAGATTATACTTTAGCCTCAGCTTAGCTGGGGCTTTTTGTTTGGAATTAAAGTGTGCCAGTGAGCATGCCTTGCGCTTTTGAATTTAGCTATTGAATGAAGAAGGATCAAAAATAGTTTTCGCCGTTTTTTAATACTAGTAAATGGGAAAGCGAAAAACTTGGATTAGTGAGTTATGCTATAATTGATTGAGATAAATTTTTAAGAATTCTATAAGTTAAGAAGGAGCGTTGAGCTTATAAATGAAGAAATATGTGTTTAGTTTACTCGCGCTAGTTTGCCTAGGAGCCTGTCGTCCTGCAAGCACGGAAGAGGGAACGGGCCAAGCTAGTCAAGCAGAGACGGTGAACAGTGAAAGTTCTAGTCTTGTTAAAGAGGCATCGTCTCAGCTGTCAGAAAGTAAAGGAGCCCCTAAGGCGTCCCAGAAAGCAGCTGAGCTAGAGTCCTATGAAACGGTCTTGGCTGACTGGCGCCAGGCTTTGGAGGCGGGGGAAGCTAAGCCTGGTATCGATTCCCACCAAATTCAAGTCGATCCCCAGGTCATGTCCTATACCTTATACGACATTAACCAAGACGGTCGGTCAGAGCTCTTGATCTATAACCATGACCAAGAAAACTTGATTCAAATTTACAGCCTAGCTGGCGATCAAGCCCAAGCTCTCTTCGATGACCCATCGATTGGCTATCGCAGTCAGTTGAGTCTGCTTCAGAATGGTGAGATTCTCCAGGAAGGGTCAGGCGGAGCGATGGATCATGTCATTCAACTTTTCGCCTTGGATGACCAAAGTTCCCAATTAGACGAGTTGGGAGAGATGCGAATCAAGAAGATGGAAGATGACAGCGACAAGGTGGTCGCCCAAGAAGGTCGGCTCAGCCCAGAAGTCTATGAGCAAAGTAAGGGTCAAATAATTGATTTATCCAGGCTAGACTTCAAGCCTCTGATGGCATCAGGGCAGGGACAAGAGGCGCAAGAGGAAACTAGCGGGTCTGCTGACTATCCTTATGCGGTTGATGCGGAAGATCTGGCAGGGACCTACATTAGGGGAAATGGTTTTCTAATTAATGGGGGCATGGGGCGGATGACCATCTACCCCGATCAAAACTTGCTCGTCTTCCACCAGACAGCGGTCGATGGGCGAAAACAAGAAAGTCGCTTCCGCATCCGTATTGACCAGGTGCCTACCCAGACCATCCAGACTTTTCGTGAAGGCCAATCTTGGGATGACTTAGCTGAAATTAAGGTCAATACGGCTATCTATTTAGAAGAATTTCTAGGAGGGGATGAGGCACATGCGGATAAGGAAACGAGTTACAACGGTGACACCTTCTATGCCTACCGTCGAAAGACCGGTCAGTTAGCCGTCTCCAACCCAAATTATTATGTGGAGTCGCCTTATAAGACTTCAGATATTTATCTAGAATACACTGAGGAATAAAGAAGGATAAAAGGAAAGCGGCCCCAGTCGACTTGTAAACGCCGACTGGGGCCGCTTTTGTTTGTGTATTTTAGGTCTGCCTGGCTTTAATCACACTTTAAGAGATCATCAAAGCCTTTGGACAGGAAGGGACGGAAGTAGTCGGTTTGGAAGTCGAGGGCTTCTTTGGCGACGGTGGCTAGGCGGGAATCCTGGGACTGGAGGAAGTGGCGGATCCAGTGGAAGTACCAGGTCTTGTCGGCCTGGCCTTGGAATTCTTCGAAGAGTCGGGCTAGTTGCTCGGGACGCTGGACAGCGATAAAAGCGGCATTGGCCCGGTGGTAGGTTCGCATAGGTGGGGCGGGCAGGGCAAAACCCCGGGATTCGAAGTGTTGGATAAAGTAATCGAAATTAGGGGCGAGGTCCATCCACTGGTCAGTTTCCAGGTCCCGGTAGCGGACGCTAGGGGTTTTGGCTAGGCCGCGCTGGTCACGTTCCCGCTTGTCATGGGGGTCATAGTCCAGGAAGACGATTCGGTCGCCATCTTCATAGATAATTAGGCTGCTTTTAGGCAGACTATCCCGGTGCTTGAACTGGTCTTGGAAGGCCAGACTAGGAATGAGATAGTCCTTACGAACAGCTTGGGGAAGCAAGCCAGCCAGGTAAGGGATATAAACGGCGCTCAGTGAATCTGAGGTGGGGGCAGAGGTGGGATAGTAAGATTTTGAGGTATAGCCGCCATTCTGTTGGGTGAGGAGTTGGTGGTAGCTAAGCGGCAGGTCCTCTACCATAATCTCCCCGTAGAGGGGGCTAGTGGGCAGGTAGGTGAGTTGTTGTTTTTGGAAGGCTAAGCCAATCAGATGCATGTTCTTCGCTCCTTTAAATACGTACAGTCCCTCCCATCTTAATATAAGCAGCTAAAGAAAGTAAAGCTTGAGATCTATCCTGGCTTGTGTTTTTAGGCTTTTTAGTTAAAGCTTATAGTTTTTTGTGGGGGGAATATGCTATCATTAAGGGGTATGATAAGGAGGTGGGGACGTGATTGAGAATTATATTTATATCTTAGTAGATGAGGTATCCAACCATGTGTTATCGCGCGGTTTGGGCCTGGCCTACTTGCAGCGCAGTATGAAGAAGAAGCCACAGAACTTACTGGTTCTATCCTGCCAAAAAGATTATGGCCAAGCGGATGACCATACACATTTTAAGCTCATCCGGGGCGAACGGAGTGTCCAAGATTTCTTAAGTGGGCAGAGTCGCTTAGCTTTTCCAGATACTAAGTGGGTGGATTATTATTCCCAAGAACTCCTGCACCAGCTAACACCAGGTGAAATTGCAGAACTATTGTATTTAGGCCATGTGAACCGCCACTTGCACTCGCCATTCTTCTATAAGTTGCAAAATAATTATGTCTTCCTGCCCATGGCCAATGGGATCTTGAAGACTTACTACCGGGATGTCAAGGAGTTTTACTTCCAGCTGGCCAATGTGATTCGCGACAAGCTCTTGGCCCAACGTCCTGAGCGCCGTTCCTTGTTCGGCTGGCGGTCACATAATCCCGGCGAAGAGGCGAAGATTCCCTTGCCTCCCATGGCAGTCATGCAGGAAATCCGTCCGCTTTTAACGGAAGGGGTTATCTTTGACTTTAGTCAGCTCACTTGGCGGGAGGACCAGGCGATGGCGATCCCTCTCCTGTTAGCGGAAGACCAAGTTGATGATATTCTTCAACGCAAGCAAACCGTTCTTTTAGCTAAATTAAGCTATTCAATGAAAGATAAAAAATGGGCATTTGAGCGCATCGCGGATGCCAACCTATTTGGAGGTTAAATTATGAGAATTGTACTACTTTATGGTGGGGACAGCGCGGAGCATGATATATCCGTCTTAACGGCTGCTTCCATCCTCAAACATTTGGATTATAAGAAGCACCAAGTTCAGCCTGTCTTTATTGACCGGGAGGGGCAGTGGATTGCTGGTGAGCTGCTTGAAGAATACAGCCTCAGTGAGGATAGCATCCTCTATCTCGAAGCCAGCGACCAACAACACTTCTACCGCCAAGGTGAAGCTGAAATTTCTCAAGGGCTTGCTGTTGTTCCGACCGATGTTTTGACCAAGGATAGCCTGGCCTTCCCTGCCCTGCATGGACCGAATGGGGAAGATGGTACAATCCAAGGCCTCTTTGAAGCACTGAATGTCCCTTATACCGGGGCAGGTGTCCTTGCTTCAGCGGCAGGTATGGATAAGATTATCTCCAAGCAACTCTTCCAACAAGCTCAGATCCCTCAGGTGCCTTTTGTTGCTTTGACTAGCTACCAGTATGAGACCGAGCGCAGCGAAGTAATTGCCCGCATTGAGGGGCAGTTAGTCTATCCTGTCTTTATCAAACCTGCCAATATGGGGTCTAGCGTAGGAATTACCCAGGCCCAGGACCGGGATGCCTTGCTCCAAGGCCTAGAAACAGCCTTCCATTATGATACCCGGGTAGTGGTTGAACAAGGGATTGAAGCTCGGGAAATTGAGGTGGCTGTCCTCGGTAATGAAGAGGTTCAGGTCAGCCAACCTGGTGAGATTGTCAAGGACCAAGGTTTCTACGACTATGAAGAGAAGTATATTAACAACAGCATCGAGATGGCGATTCCAGCCGACCTCCCAGAGGAAAGCGCCCAGGCTATCCAAACCTACGCCAAGAAGGCTTATTTAGCCATTGATGGCTCAGGCCTCACCCGCTGCGATTTCTTCGTGACCCACAATATGGATATCTATATCAACGAGGTCAATACCATGCCTGGCTTCACCCAATTTAGTATGTATCCTTCTCTCTGGGCAGCTTCAGGCTTGTCTTATGAAGACTTGCTCGAGAAATTACTTAACCTGGCCCTAGAGCGCTTTAATAAAAAACAAGGACTAGCCAACCAATAGGATGTGTGCCATGAAAAAATTAGCCTTAAATGAAATTGCTAAAGCTGTCCAAGGACAGGTCCAAGCAGAAGACCCCGACGCGGTCTTGCTTGACCATGTTGTTTTTGATGCTAGACAAGCCCAGCCTGGGAGCCTCTTTGTTCCCTTAACTGGGCAACGCGATGGCCATGACTTTGCCCAACAAGCCCTAGACAATGGGGCGGTGGCTGCCTTTTGGTCCAAGGATCCAGCCCAGGCTCCTGCCGGCTTGGCCTTAATCCAAGTGCCCGATACCCTGGCTGCCCTCCACGATTTGGCAGCTTACTACTTGTCTTTGGTCCAAGCTAAAGTCGTGGCGATTACCGGTTCATCCGGTAAGACGACCACCAAGGACATGACAGCGGCCTGCCTATCGGTGGCCTACCGGGTCCACAAGACCCAAGGCAATTATAATAATGAAATTGGTGTTCCGATTACTATCTTAGAGATGCCAGAAGAAACGGAAGTCCTTGTTTTAGAAATGGGGATGTCTAATTTTGGTGAAATCCGTGAATTGAGTCTCCTAGCCCAGCCCGACCTGGCTGTGATTACCATGATTGGTGAGGACCACCTGGAATTTCTGAAGACCAAGGCCAATATCGCCAAGGCCAAGCTTGAAATTTTGGACGGCTTAAAAGAAGGGGGCAGCTTCATCTATCCTGGGGAGGAAGAGCTGATTACTTCTCAATTAGGGGATATTCGAGAAGACATCGAAACCCTGTCAGTCGGTTTAACGGAAAACCAGGATATTTATGCTCTGGATATTATTGTGGACCAGTACCAGACCCAATTCAGCAGCAACCTGTCACCAACCGTTCAGTTGATAATTCCGGTTTCGGGCCGTTATAATGTTGTGAATGCCTTAGATGCCTGTGCGGTCTCTTACCGCCTGGGCCTGTCGATTGAACAAATCCAGGAGGCCCTGGCTAATTTCCAAATGACGGCCAATCGGACAGCCTGGATCGAAGGCATTAATGAGAGTCAAGTGCTGGATGATACTTACAATGCTAGTCCTTCAGCGATGAAGGCTGTAATTAGTAACTTCGTCCAGGTTCCGCGGGCAGGTGATGCCCAACAAGGGCGCAAGCTCTATGTGCTGGCTGATATGTTAGAACTAGGACCAGATGCAGGCCAGCTCCATGCCAGCGTAGCGGATGTCTTGACTCTTGAAGACCAGGATCAGGTCTTACTCTATGGCTTGGAGATGGAAGCTCTCTATGAGCGCCTCCTAGCTGCCGGTCAAGCCCGGCCAGACCAGGTGCATTATTTTAAAGAAGATAAAGCGGCCCTCATTGCTTGGTTGGAAGACCATACCCGCCACTATGACCAGATCCTGGTGAAGGGGAGCCATGGGATGGGGCTTTTGGAAGTAGTTGAAGCCCTCCGCCGCCCAGATATAGAAAGCCAAGCTAAAGAAGATTAGCTCAGCAGCCTCTGTCTCGCCACACAGCCCTCGACAAGCTGCCCAAAGAAAACAGTCGACTGGTCGGCTGTTTTTTTACTAAAGGAGTAGAATGACTCCTACAAATATAATCCTTAAGAATGAAATACGGAGGAATGGAATGAAATTTACAGAAATGGGCTTGAGCCCGCAATTATTAAAAGCTGTCGATAAGATGGGCTTTGAAGAAGCCACACCTATTCAATCAGAAACGATTCCCTATGCCTTAAAAGGACGGGATGTCCTGGGCCAGGCACAGACGGGGACGGGGAAGACGGCCGCTTTTGGCCTTCCCCTCTTAGAGAAGATTGATCCCTATGCTAAGGAAGTTCAAGCCTTGGTTATCTCGCCAACCCGGGAATTGGCTATCCAAACCGGGCAAGAACTCTACCAATTAGGTGAAGAGAAACGGGTCCAATGCCTGACAGTTTACGGCGGTAGCTCGATCCAACGGCAATTACGCCAGTTGGAGAAGAAACGGCAAGTGATCGTGGGGACGCCTGGTCGTTTGCTTGACTTGATTCGTCGCGGGAAGTTAGACTTGTCCCACATTCAGACCCTGGTTCTCGATGAGGCGGATGAGATGCTTAATATGGGCTTTATTGATGACATTGAAGCGATTATTGCTAAGACGCCAGCCGACCGGCAAACTCTGCTCTTCTCGGCGACCATGCCCAAGGCCATCCAACGTATTGGGGAGCAATTTATGCAGGATCCGATCCAGGTGAAGATCAAGGCCCAAGAGATGACGGCCGACCTAATCGACCAATACTTTACTCGCTGTCGGGAGAGTGAGAAGTTCGATGTCTTGACCCGCTTCATTGATGTCCAAGATCCTGTCCTAGCCATTGTCTTCGCACGGACCAAGCGTCGGGTGGATGAAATTTCGCGTGCCCTAATTGAGCGCGGCTATACAGCAGAAGGCCTCCACGGGGACTTGAATCAAGACAAGCGGTCCATGTTGCTCCGACAATTTAAAGATGAGAAGCTGGATATCTTAGTGGCAACAGACGTGGCAGCCCGGGGCTTGGATATTTCTAATGTGACCCATGTCTATAACTTTGATATTCCCTTGGACCCCGATAGCTATGTCCACCGCATTGGTCGGACGGGTCGGGCAGGCCGCCAGGGGGTTTCAGTTACCTTTGTTGGCCCAAATGAATTAGGTTACTTAAGAACCATCGAAGACCTAACCAAGAAGAAAATGATGCCCCTGCGTCCACCATCGGCTAAGGAAGCTTTCAGCGGGCGGATCAACCAGGCCTTAGAAGAGGTTAAAAAGCTGACCGAAGAGGCCGATCCTTCTTACTACCAAGAAGCCATCGACTACCTCTCCGCCCACTACAGTACGGACCAATTGGCCCTAGCAGTCCTCAGCAGTTTAACCAAGGATCCTAATGAGGTTGAGGTTCGGATTACACCGGAACGGACTCCGCGCAAGAAGTCGGGCGGACGCAAGCGCAAGGGGGCGAAGCGAGGCAATCATAAGCGGTCTTACCAACAACACGATAAGAAGGGTAAGAAGAAGTCCTACCAAGGCTCCAAGGACCATCCAAAAGGCAAGAAGCGGGGCTCACGGAAGAAAGTCTCCTTTGATATTCGCTAGGAGGCAAGCTGTATGATTATTGGAATTGGCACGGATTTAGTTGAAATCAAGCGGATTGACCAGGCTTGTGCTAAACAGGGCGACCGCTTCATTCAGCGGGTTCTAACAGAAGAGGAAAGCGCGGTCTACCAAGCCTTCACTTCTTCTCAGCGCCAGGCGGAATTTCTAGCGGGGCGCTGGGCAGCCAAGGAGGCCTGTGCCAAGGCTTGGGGGACGGGTATCTGTAAAGAACTTTCTTTCCAGGACATGGCTATTTTGTCAAATAAAAGCGGTCAGCCCCAGCTCTTTTGTCTTAAGATTCCTTACGCTATCCATCTCTCGATTACCCATACTGCCCATTATGCCAGTGCTTATGTGGTCATTGAAGACCGAAGACCTGAACTTAATTAAAAACAATAATTGTTTATCGTAAAGATTGAAAAATAACGTATCGAAAGCCTTAGCTGAAAAGGCTTCGATGCGTTATTTTATTTTTAATTATAAATACTAAAACCAACAATTAAGCTGGACTCGGCCTGATTAGTCGCTTTTGCTGCTTAGTTTGTTACAATAAACTTAAGAAAAAACGGAAGGGACCGAAATTATGATTGAATTTAAGAATGTCAGTAAGGTATACCCAGGCAATGTCCACGCCTTAAAAGATGCGAATTTGACCATCCAAGACGGAGAGTTTGTCTGCTTTATCGGCACCTCAGGGAGTGGGAAGACGACGGCTCTGCGGATGATCAACCGTATGCACGATCCATCCGAGGGGGAGATCCTTATTGATGGTCAGGCGACCACTTCCATGAATGCAGTCGATATGCGGCGCAAGATCGGCTATGTGATCCAGCGTATTGGGCTCATGCCCCACATGACTGTCTATGAAAATATTGTGACTGTCCCCCGGCTCTTGAAATGGGACGAAGACCGCTGTCGGACGGAAGCGGAGAAGTTGATGAAGCGGGTAGAACTTCCCCTCGACTATCTGGACCGCTATCCGAGTGAATTATCCGGTGGCCAGCAGCAGCGGATCGGCGTTATCCGTGCCTTGGTGGCTAATCCGAAGATCGTCTTGATGGATGAGCCTTTTGGGGCCTTAGACCCAATCACCCGGGATGCCCTGCAAGAATTAGTTAAGGAATTACAGCGGGAATATCACAATACCTTCATCTTCGTGACCCATGATATGGACGAGGCCTTGAATCTGGCTGACCGTATCGCCATCTGGGACAAGGGGAACTTACTCCAGTACGACACCCCAGAGGAAATCTTGCGCCATCCAGCAGATGATTATGTGAAGAGCTTCCTGGGCGAAGACCGGCTCTTTGAAGCCAAGACCCAGTATATCCAAGTCAAGGATGTCATGAATGACAAACCCCTGTCCATCAGCATGGGCCAGTCGCTCAGTGATGCCTTGACTCTCATGCGGGACAGCCATGTGGACAGCCTCTTCGTGGTGGATGACCGCAAGCGGCTCAAGGGGCAGATCAGCATTGAAAATATTATGAATGCCAGAGATATGGAAGCTAGCGTGAGTGATGAAATGGTCAGACGTCGGGGCGTCCAAGAAGATGCCCTCGTCCAAGATACCATCCAGCGCATCCTGAAAGCCAAGGTGCAAAACGTGGCGGTTGTTAACCGTGAAGGACAATTGACGGGGATTGTGACCCGGTCTAACCTGGTCAATATTGTCTATGAAGTAATCTGGGGCGAGACGAAAGCGATTGAAGGAGTTGAGATCTAATGGCAAACTTCCTAGCTGAAAACGGCCAAGAACTCATTAATTTGACCCTTCAACACCTGCTCTTGTCGGTGGTTTCTCTAGCCTTGGGGATCTTGATTGCGGTGCCTTTGGGGATTCTTCTCTCCCAGCACCCTAAGATCGCAGGGGGCGTCATCAGTGTGGTCGGCGTCCTCCAAACCATTCCTACCCTGGCGCTCTTGGCCTTGATGATTCCTATTTTTGGGGTGGGACGTTTGCCCTCCATTGTGGCTCTCTTTATCTATTCCCTCCTGCCCATCCTCCGCAATACCTATCTGGGGATGACCTCGGTTGACCCAGATCTCTTGGATGCTGCCAAGGGGATGGGCTTGACGGCCTGGCAGGTTATTAAGGGTGTCCAGCTCCCTCTCGCCATGCCGGTGATTATGGCAGGGATTCGTTTGTCAACGGTCTATGTGATTGCCTGGGCCACTCTGGCGGCCTATATTGGCGGTGGGGGCCTTGGTGAAATGATCTTTAACGGCCTCAACCTCTACAAGCCAGACCTGATTATTGGGGGAGCGATTCCGGTCACCCTGATTGCGGTTTTGGCAGACCTTTTGATGAATTATCTGGAAAAACTAACCCAACCCCAAACGACCTCGAAAGGAGCTGGTGAAGATGCGTAAATTCTTAAAGACAGCCTTCACCCTGGGGCTGAGTCTATTCCTATTAGCAGCCTGTAGCCTACCTGGACTCGGGGCTTCGACTTCTGAGGATGAGATTGTTATTACGGGCGGTATGTCGACCGAGATGCAGATCCTCGCCTATATTGTGGAAGGCATGTCCAACCACTATATCGACGTGCCAACCAAGGTGATCTCTAACCTCGGCTCCTCTTCCCTCAACCACCAAGCCCTGATGAAGGATGATGCTAACGTTTCAGCGGTCCGCTATACCGGAACCTCGGTAACTGGGGAATTGGGGATGGAAGCCATCACTGACCCTGAAAAAGCTGCAGAAACAGTAGTTAAGGGCTTCGACCGCGAATTCGACCAGAAATGGTATCCTACTTACGGTTTTGCCAATACCTATGCTTTCATGGTGAGCCGGGACAAGGCTGAAGAATTAGGACTGGAAAAAGTTTCTGACCTGGCCCAATATGCGCCTGATCTAAAGGCAGGGGTGGACTCTTCCTGGTTGAGCCGGGAAGGGGACGGTTATGAAGACTTCAAGCGGATTTATGGCTTTGATTTTGGCCAGACGCTACCTATGTCGATTGGCTTGACCTATTCAGCGGTAGCCAATGATGAAGTGGATGTCATCTTGGGTTATTCAACGGATGGGCGGATTATTTCCGAAGACTTAAAAGTTTTGGAAGACGATAAACAGCTCTTCCCACCCTATGATGCCAGTCCTGTTGCAACCTACCATATCCTAGAGGTCCATCCTGAACTAGACAAGGTCTTACATAAGTTAGAAGGGACCATCACTGAAGAAACCATGCAGAAATTAAACTACCGGGCAGATAACTACCTCTTGGAACCCAAAGTGGTTGCTGATGACTGGTTGAAGGCCCATAATTATTTTGAAGACAAGGCACCTGAATTAAAGCCGATTGAAGATACTGTGGGGGGTGACTAAGATGACCGATATGACACAATTAAGTCTATTAGAACAGCTGAGCGTCTACTACCAGGAAAACCTGAGCTATGTGGTGGGACAGTTCGGCCAACATTTCTTGATGGCCATCTACGGTGTTCTTTTTGCGTGCTTGGTCGCCATCCCACTTGGCTTCTATATTGCCCGCCACCATCGCTTGGCAGATTGGGTACTTGGTTTGGCCAATCTCATCCAAACCGTGCCCTCACTAGCTATGCTGTCCGTTCTGATGCTGGCTATGGGATTAGGGAGCAACTTGGTGGTCTTAACCATTTTCCTTTATTCCCTCCTCCCCATTCTCCGCAATACCTATACGGGGGTCCGCAATGTGGACGCCGATATTATTGACGTTGGGATCGGTATGGGGATGACCAAGCTCCAGATTGTCTATAAGGTCGAGCTTCCCTTGGCTATGTCGGTGATCATGGGGGGCGTCCGCAACGCCTTTATTACAGGGATTGGGATTGCCACCATCGGGACCTTCGTTGGGGCAGGGGGTCTGGGTGATATCCTTTTCCGCGGGGTCAATGCCTCAGACGGCACGAGTATTATCCTCGCTGCTGTCATCCCCATTGCTCTCATGTCGATTGTTGCCGATTGGGGCTTAGGTCGGATCGAAAAAAGTTTAGACCCTAGCCAAAGATAGGAGAATGCTGTGGACTATCATTTATTAATTAAAATATTTAGTATTAACTTAGTTTATATCATGCTAAATACCATGCGCCTCTTGCTCTCGATGAGAGGCTATCGTTTCCCGGCCTCCTTCTTGGCGGTGATTGAGATTACTATCTATGCGATCGGTCTGTCTATGGTCATGCAGTACCTGGACCAGCCGGCTTATCTTTTCGCTTATGCCCTAGGTTTTGGGGTGGGGATTTATTGCGGGATGCTCTTAGAGGATAAGATTGCCCTCGGTTATGCTGTGATCCAGATCTTCATTGCCAGTGACAACCATGCCCTGGCTGAGGAATTGCGGAACCGCGGCTATGGGGTGACGGTCCAGTCGGGCTACGGCCGGGACGGGGATCGCTTAATCCTCACTATTCTGACGCCCCGGTCAACTGAGCGGAAACTCTGCCGGACCATTGAAGAAATTGACGACCGGGCCTTCTATATCTCTTATGATGCCAAGTATATCCACGGTGGTTTCTGGACCAAGCGGGTGACCAAGCTGCGCGTCCAACGTGCCCATGAGGCTCTGGAAGACCAAGAACCCCTGGATCCTCGGACAGAGCGGGTGAGTGAAGACGAGTTCGTTAATGATGAGATAAATAAGCTATAAGCATATGATAAAAACCAGAGAAGGCTTCTGAGCAGCTCTGGTTTTTTTGTGGTGAAGTGAGACTAGTTAGTCGAGCTTGCAAGGCTCATTCGGAAGTCTTGAATGTGGCATAAAGTTTAGTAAGCCAGACACGCAGACTGTTATTAGGTGTTAGCAGTCAGCAAGCCACGATCTTTGTAGTTGGGGTCGCAGTTGCAGACTTGAAGTGACTTCCCCCAATCGGAACGTTCGGCTGAAGCCGCTCTTATCCGTTTGAGCTCCATTCATTCAAATCTAAGCAAGTCTCACACCCTTGGTCTTGTCAAAGGGGCATAATTTCGCTATGATAAGTTCTGTGTTGTTCGAAACCCGCCAACATAAAAAAACTATGGGAGGAATTTTTATGCAAAGTAAACACAATCAAGCCCTGGTGGTTAATGCCTTAATCGCTGCGCTTTATGTCGCCTTGTATTTTGTGGCCCCGCAATTCGCTTATGGGCCGATCCAATTTCGTGTGTCGGAAGGGCTCAACCACTTGAATGTTTACCATAAGAACTACAAGTGGGGTGTCGTTCTGGGCGTTTTCTTGTCAAATTTCTATGGCTTTATGACGGGCCTGGGTTGGTATGATATTGTCTTTGGGACTGCCCATACCTTGCTTAGTTTCTTACTGTGCGACTGGGTCTATCGTTACCTGAAGACAGATAAGCAGAGACTCGCCGCAACGACTCTGATTTTTTCAATGATGATCTTTATTATCGCTTTTGAGCTGAACTTGGCCTTTGAATTGCCTTTCTGGGCGACCTACGCTTCTCTCTTTGTCAGTGAAGTGATTATCCTAGCTTTAACCGCTCCTCTGATCTATTTGATCAACAAACGATTATATCTTGCTAAAATGTTTAACCATTAAAAATAAAGAAAGACACGCTGGCTAGGCGTGTCTTTTCTTTATGGTTGATGCTGCGCGAGGCAAGTTTGCGCAGGCTTGAGGAATGTCTTATTTTTTGCTTTGGACAAAGGCATCGTAGTCCTTGCTGGCTTGGTCATGGTCTGACCAGGCGGGGACATAGGTGCCATTGGAAACAGTTTTGATGAAGTCTGCCGTGTCTTGGCTTTGGAATTCATTAACAACCTTTTCTAGGATGGGGTCATCGGCCCGGTCGCGTTGGGCGACAATGCAGACCTTGTAGATATTAGGCGTGTTTTTAGGATCTTCCACATAGATAGCTTGGTCCTGGCTGATACCGGCATCTTGAGCGATGGAAGCCCCTGTAATCATTAGATCAGCATCTTCCAGGCTGCGGGCGATCCCGTCTCCCTTCATCAGGATAAATTGAATATTCTTAGGGTTTTCGGCAATGTCATCCAGGGTCTTTTGCCCTTGACTATCTTTAAGCTTAATTAAGCCGGCACGCTCGATTTCCTGGAGGCTGTGGTCTAAGTTGACAGGGTCATCTGGGATGGTGAATTTAGCGTTTTGAGGCACGTCTTCAACTGACTGGATGTCGGGATTGGCAGTGTAGATGCCGATCGGTGGGATATAAGAATAACCAATGGGGACTAGGTCAGTATTATGGGATTGGTTGAATTCGGCGAGGAAGGGGATGTATTGGAAGACATTGAGGTCGATGTCATTTTCGGCAACAGCCATATTAGGTTGCACCCAGTCTGAAATGAGCTTGACCTCTAAATCGATTCCCTCCTTCTCCTTGAGTCGTCGGGCTGTATCCTGCCAGACTTCCTGGCTGAGCTGGTTGGAGACAGCTAAACTGACCTTCTTATGCTCACTTTCAGCAGTTTTCCCTTGTTGGCCACACGCTCCTAAAAAGAGGGCCAGAACGGCTAGGCCTAAGACCAAAGCCTTGCTTCTTTTCATCACAATCGACCTTTCTGTCTGTAGATTTATTGTCTCTAGTTTAAGCCCTTTCACAGGTCCCTTCAAGCTTAAAAGGAACAATCGATAGTAGTGACCCAGCTAAAAGGGGATAAAATCAAGCTGTATCAAAAAATAGAACAAATTTTGTTTCTTAAAAAGTACAAAATATGTATCATAATAAGCAAAAAAAACTGCGCACTGACTGGCGCAGTTTTTGCTTATCAGATATTTTAGCGGCGGTTGGCTAAGATTGCAGCATTCTCTTCGACACGCTTCTTATTCAATGGATAGAGGAAGTAGAGAGAAAGGGCGAGTAAAATCGCACCAATAGCTGGGGCTAGGCAGGTGATGTTGTAGATGCCCTGGGTAACCTCAGGCTCGAAGGCTGTGGCTGCAGAATAGCCGACGAGGGTCAGTAACCAACCGGCGAGACCAGATGAGGCAGCTTGACCCATCTTACGGGCGAAGGAATAAACGGAGTAGATCATACCGTCTGACCGTTCATGGGTTTCCACTTCGGTTTGGTCGATAACATCAGTGATCATGGCCCAGGTAATCAGCATGAAGCAGCCGATCCCAGAATAGGCTAAACCATAGAAGACAACAAAGACCCAGGCATTTGAAATTTGTAAGAAAAAGGCCAGAAGCAATACCGCAGCGGTAAAGAGAGCAGCGTAGATGCCCAATTCTTTACGGCCTAATTTGCTGGAGAGTTGGACCACAAAGGTGGATAAGATCAGGGTTGCTGCTGAACCAACAAAGGTTGCGGCGGCTTGGGCTTGGGTATTCCCGAAATAGTTAGGGAAGACGTATGGAAGCATGGCGCTTAAGGTTAATTGGGTGAGCAGTAGGCAGATGGAAGAAATGACAATACCAATCAAAGCCTTGTTAGAGGCCAGTTGATGGACCATATCAATGAAGTCGAAACGCTCGGTTTTCTGTTCGATTTTCACCCGTTCAGTTGTCAGCTTGTAGCAGAGAGCATAGCAGATGACTGCCAGAATTGAACACACAGCTGCAGCAATTGCCATCCGGGTCCCTGAAAGTACTTGGGCGCCACTAGGATCGTTGTAGTAAACCACGAGTGGGAGGACAACCCCGATGAAGGTTTGGGCTAGGGTAGCGCCAATGGTTCGCCAGGTGGATAGTTCAGCCCGGTGCTTAGGATCTGCGGAAATGGCTGAAGCCATCGAACCAAAAGGAATATTGATGGAAGTATAGAAGACAGATCCCCATAAGATGTATGTGAAGATCATCCATCCGATCTTAAACCACATAGGCATATCCTGGAACCAGCTCGCATACATAAGGAAGGAAGCTAGAGCAACGGGCCCAGCCATGCGGCGGATCCAAGGTAAGAATTTACCTACTGGAGTCGGTTTCGTCCGGTCAACAATCTGTCCCATGGTCATATCTGTGAAGGCGTCCACAATCCGGGCACCGGCCATAATCCCGCCGACGATCCCACTGGATACCCCCATAACGTCAGTGTAGAATTTCATCAAGAACATTGATGAAAGAATAAATGTAAAGTCGTTCCCGAAGTCCCCAAACATGTAGCCCAGTTTGTCGGACATTCCGAACGGCTTGGTGGCTGTTCTTTCTGCCACAATAATTCCTCCTTTAAAACAAAAATAAAATTAAAGCATTTGTCATTATAAGAGAAAATAATAGCTTTGAAAAGGGATTTTGATCAAACATGTGAAATTGGCAACAAATTCTGAGAATTGTCAGGGTATAAGATGCAATTTAAAGAGTTGTTTCACATTTATTTAATGCTAAAAAGACAGTTATGGTAAGGCTTACAAAATATATTTGTGAAAAATCAATCGATATACAATATTGTTCGAATTGTTTGGAAACGGCACCATTGATCGAGGAGGGGAGGATTAGCGCTTACAAAATATAAGCTATTGACCAGGGCTAGAACTTGCATCTTTTGCTCCAGAGGTTCACTTCTACCCGCGCGCCCTCACACCCTGGAATAAAAAAGCACCTCCATAATGAAGGTGCTCTTATCTATTGAATAGCTGCTTATTTAACTAAGGAGTTTTAACCGCGGCGTTCAGCTAGGATTGCTGAGTTGTTTTCTACGCGTTTCTTGCTTAATGGGTAAATGATTAATAAGGATAGAGCAGATAACAAGAAGGCAATCGCAGGAATAGAGGTTGCGGCGCTATATAGTTTATCAATAACTTCCGCTGTTTGAACTTCTGCTCCTGATTGGTAACCGATAAAGCCTAAAATCCAACCTGCGCTGGCACCGGCAAAAGCTTGACCAATCTTACGGGCGAAGGAATAGAAGGCGTAAACCGTACCGTCGTCCCGGGTGCGGGTTTGGACTTCGATATCATCGATAACGTCAGTGATAATGGCCCAGATAATGGCATTGAAGATACCAAAGCCTAGGTAACCAATAGTTGAAATCACGATATAGGTCCACATACTTTCAGTGTGCATGAAATAAAGAACAGCGAAGGCGGCGGAACCGATTGAAACGCCGAGAATACCAACTTCGCGTTTCCCTAAGGCTTTAGCAAGAGCTGGCGCAATCGGTGCACCTAAGAGCAAGATGGATAATGGATAGATCACGTTAACTGTAGCTAACATGTCAGCATTTTCAAAGTAATTGGCAAAGAGGTAGTTGTTCATTTGGCCGATGCCTAATTGGGCAAAGATGAGGAAGAGGGCGGCAAAGATAATGCCCCAGAGTGAACGGCTCTTCAGTACCTTACCGAATGTACGTAAGGTTCCCATTAGTGAGCTATCAGGATCGGAAGGAATCTCTACCCGCTCAGTTGTCATGCGGTAGCAGAAGAAGTAGAAGATAAGTCCCAATACTGAGAACACCCCAGCTAGGATGGTGAAGGTAGCGTCTGTCTTAACGATGTTGTTTTCGTAAATCATGAGGGGCACAATTGCACCGATAGCTAATTGGGCAATGGTTGCGCCAATGGTCCGGAAGGTAGACAGGCTAGCCCGGTGGTCGGGATCAGATGTAATGGCAGATGCCATAGAGCCATAAGGAATGTTAATGGCCGTATAAGTGAAAGATCCCCAAAGTAGGTAAGTGATGTACATATAAACAATCTTGAAGGTCATGGACATGTCTTGGAGTCCTGTTTGGTACATCATAAAGCTGGCTAGGGTTACAGGAATAGCAATCCGGCGAATCCAGGGTTTGAACTTCCCTTCGCTGGTTGGCTTGGAGACGTCAACAATCCGTCCCATGGTCACATCTGTGATGGCATCAACGAAGCGAGCGGCTAGGAATAAGTTCCCGACTGTTGTTGGGTTAATTCCCCAAACTTCCGTATAAAAGACCATCAGGAACATACTTTGTAAGATAAAGGTCATGTCGTTGGCTAAGTCCCCGAACATGTACCCCAGCTTATCACGCATGCCAAATGGTTTAGCATTTGTATTCATTTTTATAATTCCTTTCTTCATAACAAGTTTATACACTTAGAGAATAAATAATGGCAAGTGCATAAGAATAATAATATTTTCCTAAGTAAAAACTGCCTCCTTCTCAGTTGCTTAAGCGCTATCATTAATAGATAAAAATCAATAAATAGAACTAGCTAATTGCCAGTAAGAGTATTATATAAAATTTACTAAGTAAATGAAAGCCCTTTTAGGTAAAAAAATATGGAAAAAACATTTCCCGTTCAGTTTTCTTGCAAGGAAAGAGGAAAAGAGGGGCATATCGCTATCTTTTCGGGTCAGCTAGCTTATAAAATTATCATCAAATGAGAACATTATTGTCTTTTATGAGGGGAGGAGACAGGGAAAATAAAATAGAAAGCGCTTTTAAAAAAGCCCTTTCATTTTGGAACGGCTTGTGCTATAATTTTTATTGAGCAGTCGAAAGATTGCATCATCCTTTCATTTTTGTTTTTTCCTTTTTCATCTTTGCCAGCTTTGGCAAAGATGTTTTTTATTATTAAAAAAGCCGAGATTAAATCCCGACTTTAGATAAAAATATATACAAGTCATGAAGGAGGCTGGGACAAAAGTTCCGGCCTCCTTTTAAATAGCAAACATTTTTCAAAAAACTGCTCCAAAAGTCAGGCCTGATCGACTTTTGTCACACTCTCTTCTAGTGAAAAGACTTATTTCTGCTAACTTGTCCTAGTTTCTAGCAAACTTTTATTTGGATCCTGATTGATCGTTTTGCTCGCCCCGGCGTTTGGCTTGGGCGTCTTTTAGTTTTTGTGGGGTGACATCGGTCCCTTCAGGATCGACCACCTTGGTGTTCATGAGGACAGACCGGAAATTTTCCCGGAATTGCTTGAGGTATTGGCTCCGTAATTTTTCTTGTTCGGCTGCTTCTTCTTTGGTAAGCGTGCCTTCTTTTTTCTTTTTGGCTAATTCGTTGATACGTGGTAGTAATTCGTCCATGCTTAAACCTCCTTGTGTAGACTTTCTTCCAATATACTGGCTCCTGTCTGAAAATGCAATTCTTTTGCTTCAAGGGGATTTTCGTGCCTTTAGCAAAATTTGGTAAAACTTAAGCCCTTAATATGGTAGAATAAAAAAAGAAAAATAATTAAGAAGATGAGGGGAAAACATGATCCATTCAAAAAAACTTTGGTGGGGACTAGCTGGCGGCTTAGCTGCGGTCTTAGTCCTCGGTGTGCTTGCTTATAATGTCTTTTATGCGGCTAACTTCGGTGAGGAAGGAAGCGATACGAGCTATGAAACGGTTAAGGTAACGGAACAGGAACCGGTGACAGTTGATGGGAAGGCGAAGTTGAAGACCGACGATGCCTATTACTATAGCCGTGAAAAAGGAGACTTGGGTATTGTGAATGTTGCTGATGGCCAGCGGGTTAACAAGGGCGATGTTCTTTTCTCCTACCAACAAGCTGAGGCCCAGTATAAGATTGACGATACCAAGCGTCAACTTAACCGCCTCTATGACCAGCGCAACCGCCTGCAGAACCAGGCAGCCAGTCCCGTGGCCAGTGTCAACCAAGCCCTCGTAGCTAGTCCCTTAGTTTCGGGCCTTGGAGCCTATGTTGCGACACCCGTGAACTTATCAGGTGCTGGCGTCAGTGAGGGACAAGCGCCAGCTGCAAGTGACCCGAATTGTCCACCAGCTGTTAGTGGTCAAGCTGGCCAAGCAGCTATCCCAGGTGCAGGTAGTGACCAGGCTGTAGCGAGTCCGGGACTAGCGGGTCAAGCAGGGCCTGAAGCGGGAGAAACAGTGCCATCTGGTCTAGAAACAGGAGGCCAAGCAGGTGGCATGGGAGATCTTCCGGCGGCTGGTGGTCAAGCTGGTGTGGATGAACAAGTTCGCCAGCTCAACCAACAGATTGAAGACTTGGAGATCCAGCTCAACCGGGCCCAAGCCCAGACTGATAACCAGGTCAAGGCGCGGACGAGCGGTAAGGTCATCTATGACGCCAAGGGGATTACAGATTCGACTGTGCCTCTGGTGCGGATTATCAGTGACGACATTTCTGTGACTGGGACCGTTGGCGAGTATGACTTCTACTTGCTCAAGGATGGACGCAAGGTAGACCTGACTGTTCCAGCTAGTGGCCAAAAGACAACGGGTGAAATCATTAGCTATGAAAACTTGCCAGCAGCTCCTGGCGAAGCCCCAAGTCTTGGTGGAGATGCAGGTGCTGCTATGGCCGGTCAGGCTGCACAGGCTGCTGGGCAAGGAGGCGAGAGTCAATATCCGTTCACTGTTAAAGCTAAAGACAAGATCCAACCAGGCTTTAGCACTAAAGTTCACTTCAAATTACCTGGCTTTGTCCTCCCTAAAGAAGCCATTATAGAGGACAAGGGTAAGTCTTATGTCTTTGTCTACCGCGATGGCAAGGTTAAAAAAGTCGAAGTCACGACTGCCAAGCAAGGCCGCCAAGAAGTGGTAACCAAGAATATCAAGGCAGGTGACGAGATCATTAAGAATCCTGAAGGCCTCCAAGATGGCCAAGAAATTGAATTGGCTGAATCAGCAGACAAAGCTGAAGCAGAAAGTAAAAACTAGGAGGCAGGGGCCATGGTAATTGAACAATCCAACCTTGGCCAGGCATTAGACCAGGCCGAGCCTTTATTTGAACTCAAAAATATCAACAAGTATTACGGCGAAGGAGAGAACCGTGTCCATGTCCTGAAAGATGTGAACTTATCCGTCTATGACGGGGAATTTATTACCGTCATGGGGCCCTCTGGATCGGGGAAGTCCACTTTGATTAATGTGATTGGTTTTTTGGATAACCAATTCGAAGGCTCCTATCTCTTTCATAATGAGCCGCTTAAGCAGCGGACGGACCAGGAAGTCTCGCATTTGCGCAATAGCTATGTGGGCTTTATCTTCCAGAGCTTTAACTTAATCCAAAATATGACGGTCGCCGATAACGTTCGGCTGCCCCTGCTCTATAGTGGCTTGAGCACCGGACAGACCCATGAACGGGTCCAAGAAGCCTTGGAACGGGTAGGTTTAGGAGACAAGGGCAAGTCCAAACCCTATGAGTTATCGGGTGGTCAGCGCCAGCGGGTGGCCATTGCTCGTGCCCTGGTTAACCGACCCAAATTTATCATCGCGGATGAACCGACCGGGGCCTTGGATACCAAGACCTCGCGGATGATTATGGATATCATTTCTTCTCTCCACCGCCAGGAAGGGGTAACCATCCTGATGGTCACCCACGATCCGACCCTCCAGGAATATGCGGACCGCCACATTACTATTGTGGATGGGGCTATTCATTCAGATGGAACAGATATCATCATGCCCCAAGCCTACGAACAATTAATGGCAGGCGGCGTTCCAGCGGAAGGAGGGGACTAGATGCGTTTTAGCGAAATATTAAAGTCATCCCTGGCGACCATGCGGATGAACGGACGTCGGACCTTCCTGACCATGATTGGTATTGTCATCGGGATTGCCGCGGTTATTACCATCATGAGCCTAGGGAATGGTTTTCAAAAAGAAACGATGGATTCCCTGACGGATGATAAGGAAGGCCGGGTGAGCCAGAATTTACTCTTCCAACCGACTGATCAGAACTTCGATGCCTCGAAGACCAAGGTCTACACCCCACAAGATATCCAATTGGTCGAAGATTTCGAGGGGGTCAGCGAGGCCAAGGTTGACGATGAAGACAATGGTATGCCGACCAATGTGACGGTTAAAATAGGCAAAGAGACCAAGTCCCAACCGGTCCGGCCTTTTAAGGAAACATCTGATAACTTGGTCGCTGGCCGTAATTTGAATCCAAGTGATTCAGAAAGTTATGCTCGTAATGTTCTCATCAGTCAGAACTTGGCTGAAAAATATTTTGGTCAGGCAAAGGAAGCTGTGGATAAGAATCTCAACATTAATGGTAAGAACTTTACGATTGTGGGTGTCTTTGACAGTCAGGGACCAGCCACGAATGAGAGCGTTGGCGCCTTCTCGATCAGCACTGGACCTGAAATCAAGATGCCAGCGAAGACCATGGAGATCTATAATCTGATTGATCGTGGCAGCCTGTCCCTCAAGGTTTATTTTGAGGAGGGGGTTGACTCCAAGAAGATTATGGATGACATTGTCGATAAGCTGAATTCAGAAGGCAGCAAGATGCAGAAGGGCCAGTACATGTTCTTCGATATGTCTAAGATGCTGGAAGGAGTCGGGGATACATTGAATATGGTGACCTACTTCATCTCGGCTGTTGCCGGAATTTCCCTCTTGATTGCAGGGGTTGGGGTCATGAATATGATGTATATTTCAGTCTCTGAACGGACCCAAGAAATCGGTATCCGCCGCTCACTCGGAGCCACCCAGTCCAATATCCAAAAACAATTCCTCTTTGAAGGCATTGCCATCACTACAGTCGGAGGGGTGGTCGGTTACATCCTCGGTATCCTCCTGGCCCACCTCATCGCCAGCTTCCTACCCTTCGGCGCCTCCGTCGACTTCGGCACCGCCTTATTAGCCGTACTAATCTCTGTCCTCATCGGTATCGTCTTCAGCGTCTTCCCAGCCCGGGCCGCCGCCCAGAAGAACGTCGTTGATATTTTAAGGTAGGGTGTGAGCAAGAGCGCTTAGCTTTGGATGCTTGGAGTAAGCTGGAATAAGGGCAAGCCCTGCTTGCACGTTTCCAACTTGCGAAAGCACTCTAAAGCTGCTCTTGCGAACCCGACTGGATAGGGTGTGAGCAAAGGCGGTTAGAAAGGGATGACTGGAGGCAAAAGGAATAAGAGCGGCTCTCAGCCGATCGTTTC
>NZ_JASPDS010000018.1:0-34784 GCF_030230715.1 Aerococcus sp. UMB1112A
TCTGAAAACAGAAATAGCTCGAAGATAAATCCGTCGATTTACCTTCGAGCTAATCTTAGTATGTTTAGTCGGGTTCGCAAGAGCAGACTTGACTCAAGTCTATCATAGCGGAACCTATACTAACAATTCAAGCTAGAGGATGCAAGGGGAGAGGAAATAAAATCACAAAAAGCTCCCGCGCTGAGGAGCTTCTCGGAATCACTAAAAATTTATTATTGATGATTGATAATTCAATAATAAAGAATTACTTATTTAATTTTGAGCAGTAGTGAAGCCTTGAAGTTTGCCCTTAGCCATGAATAAGCAAGCGATGTGAATTAGGGATAGTAGGCACTAGCCGTACTAGCCCTTTGAAGCTCGCTAGGTGAGGGACCTTGGCCCGAACCGGTGCCATGGCTCTTTAAGGGCAAAATTCAAAAGCGGAACGAATGCTCACTAACACCATTTAATTGTTTTAGTAAATTACACTATTCAAAAGGATTGACCTGCTCATAGGACTGATAGCCTTCCTGGTAGGCCGCTTGATAGTCATCAAAATTATTGTAGACATCAACGCCAAATGACAAGAGCTTCATCGCAACAAAAACAAGCAATAGTTTCATGAGCAGTGACTTTCTTTCTTCGGCTTTCATAAGAACACCTCCTTGTTCGGATAACGAGTGGTCTTCTAAAAAAATTAGTAATCCGTCCCAAGTAAGCTCGATCCCTTAGTCAAAGGGAGAACTTTGCTCATAGGAGTCATAACCCGCCTGGTAGGCTTCCCAGTAAGTATCAGCATTCCGGTAGAGATCGACACCGATACAGACCAAGGCCAGGACAATGAGTATCATCATGAACTTAGCTAAAGGACTAACTTTTCCTTTTGTCATCATACACCTTCTAGTTTCTATTAGCCCGCCAACGTTTAAAGCGGAGACTAATTTCCAGGCTTATAGCTACCAGCAAGATAAAATCCAAGATGGACTTGTAATCTTCCCAAACCAGCAGGGGGTCGCTCTTGGAAAGATAGGACAGTACAAGCTGAACCGTTAAGGCTGCTAGCCCTGCATCCAAGATAATTCTTACTTGCTTCTTACGATCTTCAGGCATCTCAAGCACCAGCTCCTTCGGTATAACTCGTTTTGAGGTCAATTTCTTATAATGAGAGCCCCCACAAGTTATTGCCCAATTGCTTGTGGTCTAGGACCTTGTGCCAAAGTTCCTTCTCCTCTGCAGAAAAGTCCAGCTTCTCCGAGCTCTTAACAATCGGTGCCTTCTCTAAAAATTGTTGAATTTGACCTGTCAGGGCCACGCCCTCTGCTTCTTTAACTTCAGATAAACTTTCCCGAACATAGCGGGTTGTCCGTGCCTCAGGGTGGTTGGCTTCTAAGCTTTGGACCAGAGCCTCCAAGCTCTCAGTGAATGATTGTTTTAAATCCATAATGGGCCTCCATTTCTAAGTCTATAAGTCACCAGAAGAATGTCGATCATAGACAACTAGTTCTTAGTTTCAGGTGCAACACGGGTGGTCTGGTAACCTTCAACGACTAAATCAAAGTTACGGTAGAAATCTATGCCTACAAAGATAATAGCCAAGATAATTAAGAGCAAGATATATTTTTTCAACTTGCTGTGTGGGTCTTCTTTTGTATTCATTCAACTCCTCCTCCAAATCAACTTCTATCTGCTTTCTGTATCCTTAGTATAACAGAAAGTTTTGATAGCGTTTTAAAGTCATCATATCTGGTCGTTTTTTCATCATATCCGGTTCATTTATAGCAATGATTGACTTTTATTTAAGATTTACTTATGATAAATGTACCTTAATCCACTAGATGGGAGTGACAACTATCCCTTATTACCTATCGCTCCTCAACGCCAGCATACAAGCTATTTTGTATACCTCTCTGCCTATTTTTTCTTTGAAGGCTAACCATCCTTTATTCAAGACAGTCATGGTTAGCTCCACCTATCTATTCTTTCAGGGGATGCTAAGAGAGCTCGTCCATTTTCAATCATTGGCCACGGTTCTTGTCATTCTTTTTCTTTTCTTTCTCCTGCAAAAAGATTCAGAGAGTGACTACTTACTCCTTAATTTTTTGCTGGTCAATCAAATTTTTCATTCCTTGATTCGATTAGCTTGCTTTGCTCTACCCTTGAACATACTCCAGATTGAAGGCTGGGGACTCTTTATCACATTTTGGCTCTTAGAATTCGGCATCACGTTTTCAACTTGTCGCTATATTCGTAAGCAAGGCAACTTATTCCGGCTCTTTAAAGAAATATTCAACGACCGGATCTTCACGATTCCACTCTTATGTTTTATTGGACTGACCATTCTTTCTGACTTCTTTTACCAGAATCCCGACCTATCTTATTCCAAGGTCTTGATGGGGCTCCTGGCTTTTATGGCCTTCCAACTCATACTCGCCCTCCTCCTCGCCTTCCTCTACTACCGGCGGAAGATGGCGGACCAGGCGGCTGAGTCCCAGGCCCTACGAACGGAAGATTTAGCCCTCTACCTGGACCGCTTGGAAGATAACCGGGACAGTATCCGGAAGATCCGCCACGACCTCAATGACCTCTTGTCCTTGTCCCAATTGATGGTCCGCGACCAGGACTTCGACCACTTGACAGACTACCTGGACAAGTTGTCGACCTATGTCAAGGAAGAGATGCCCCAGGAGAGTCCGTCCAACCTGGCCGACCTCCAGCAGATCGAAGACCAGGACCTGCGCTATCTCCTCATGTCCAAGCTCTTGGAGTGGGAGAAGGCGGGGATCCCCTACCGCTTCGAATGCCTCTACCCTCTGAATACTCTGCCGATTAACCGCTTCGACCTCATGCGCTGCCTGGCTATCCTGCTCAATAATGCCAACGAGGGCCGGCAAGCGGCCGATCCCAGTGCTGGTGAGACCATCGATATCCTCATGCTGGCCGATGACCAGGGGCTGGAGATCCAGGTGACCAATCCCAGTCCTGCTGTTGCGGTCCGGGAAGCCAAGCAGGCCGGTTTTTCTACCAAGACGGGCCACCGGGGACTAGGCCTGACCAATCTGGAAGAGATCCTCAGCGCCTACCCCAATGCCCTCCTCAACTTGACCTACCAAGAGGGCCTCTTCCAGGCCCAGCTCTACCTGACCTATCTCTAGAAAGGAGGCCCAGCCATGCACCCTGTTTATCTCTTAGAGGATAATCCCGGCCAGCTCCAAGCTATCACAGGCATCATCGAAGACTACATCCTCTTCCATAACAAGAGCTTCTACCTGGCCAAGGCCAGCAGCGAGCCCGAAGAAATTGCGGCGGCCTTCTCCGACCAGCCTAAGCAGCCGGGCCTCTACTTCTTCGACATTGAAATTAAGGGCCAGGCAGAGGGGCTAAGCCTGGCTCAAGAGATCAAGCGTTTGGACCCCTATGGACGGATTGCCTTCATCACGGCCCACTCCTCCTATGCTCCCCTGACCCTCCAACAGCACCTGGAGCCCCTGGCCTATATCCATAAAGCCGACTTCGACAGTTTGCGCCAAGAGATCATCACCTGCTTCGAGCTCTTCTACCAGCGCCTCTATCCGGGCCAGGAAACAAAGCAAGCCAGCCTGCAAATTAAGGCGGGCTCGCAGACCTACCTGGTCGACCTCCAGGACCTCTACAGCATCCAAACCACCCAGAAGCCCCATATCCTAGAGTTCACCACCCGGTCCAGTACCCTGCAGAGCTACGGTGCCCTCAAGGACTTCGACCAGCTTCCCGGCTTCTTCCGCCTCTCCCAATCGGCCCTAGTCAACCTCGACCACATCGACCAGGTCAGCCCACTCACTCGCCGGCTGACCCTGAGCAACGGCCAAGTCTTCGCCTTCTCCCGCAAGTACAAGGCCGCCCTCAACCAGGCCCTGGCTGAGCGGGAAAAGCAATCTGACCAAAAAGCCAAATAAAATCCGTCACTAGCCATTCGTGAATGGTGTGACGGATTTTTTGATTTTAATGTTTGAAATAGCCAAGCTATGTGTTAACCAGCCATCTATAGAAGGTGCTTATCTTAAAAGTTAAATCATACCAAACAGGTGAATCTTCTGCTTATTTATAAATAAAGCAATTGAATATAATTAAGTAAATAAGTATTTGATAAAGAAAGTGATGCAAATGATTGAAGTTAAAAATATTTCAAAATCAATTAATGGAAAACAAATTGTGTCGAATATCAATTTAAAAAGTAAGGCAAGGAGAATTTTTCGCACTGCTGGGTCCTAACGGCGCTGGAAAAACAACAATGATTCGATTGATCATGGGCGTACTTAAGCTTGATTCGGGGAGTGTACATTTATTTGGCGAAGACACCAATGAAGCAAATATTGAAGACCTAAAGAGAAGGATTGGTGTGCAGAATGATGCCAATTTATATGAAAATTGGACAGTCTATGAAAATATGAAAATCTGGGGCCATCTTTATGGCCTTTATGGAGACAAACTTGATGAACGAATTAATGACTTATTAAATTTCTTTGACATAGAAAATAAAATCGATGCTAAAGTCAGCAGTCTAAGCAAAGGAATGAAGCAAAAAGTATTATTGTCACGGTCAATTATCCACCAGCCCGAATTATTAATACTAGATGAACCGACTTCAGGCTTAGATCCACAAACGCAGGAAAATCTTATCCATTATCTTAAGAAATTAGCAGAAGATCAAAAGCTCTCCATTCTAATGTGCACCCACCAATTGGACGGCTTAGAGCATATTATCAATAACTTTGCGATCATTCAGAAAGGAGCGATTAAACTTCAAGGGGATCCTGATCTTCTCATCGACCAAAGATGGCCGTTAAAAAGATATGTTCTAGAAGCCACACCCGTAAATGAGGCAAAGAAAATTTGTGAGGCCAAACATTCGATTAATTTGTACAAAAATACTGAAAATAAATTATATATCGCCAGTAAGGATAAGCACGAAATTCCTCTGCTAGCAAAAGATTTGGTTACAGCTGGGATTGATATCTTTTCTATAAGTGAGTGTAAATATACGATTAAGGATCTCTACTTCGATGTTATTAATGAAGGTGAGGCTAGTCACTATGAATAATATAAGAACAATCATTAATAAAGAATTTATATCGTTAAAAAATAACAAATCGATAGTCAGTATTCTATTTGTCTTACCTAGTATTTTTTCGATTGTGTTCCCTATTATGATCTTAACCCTTGGGACAAATGATGCGATTATCAAAAGTATAGCTGGTCTCTCGGCTTTTTTAGAGGTTATCCCGGCTGACTTAATGCCTAGCAATCTTCCCACTGTCTATTATCCTATCTATGCGATCTTAAATTTCTTTACTCTTCCCCTCTTCTTGCTAATTCCAGTCATGATTGCCAATGTTCTCTCGAGTGAAGGCTTTATTGGAGAAAAGGAGAACAAGACCTTAGAGGGCTTACTCTATACCCCCATCTCTATCCGTAGCTTAGTCATCGGTAAAATCTTATCTGCTTTAATACCGAGTATCCTGATTACCTGGTTATTTACCCTAATTTATGAAATCATATTCACAACAGGAAGTTACTTCACCATAGGAAACTATATTTTTTTAGACTCGGTATGGCTATACGCTAGCCTCTTCCTGGCTCCCTTATTAACGATTCTATCCATCGCTTTAGTCTTTGCTATTTCCCCTTATGTGGGCAATACAAAGTCTGCCCAATCCATCGCTTTAATCATTGTGGTACCTATTATGGCCATGCTCATCTCGCAAGCCAGTGGCGCTATCTTATTAAAGCGTTCGATCATTCTATTCATTATTGCTCTCCTCTTTGTCATAGACTTTATTGTGGTAGCTATATTAATTAAACGATTTAATATCGAAAAGTATATTTTAAGTTAAAAATATAACATATAAAAATCCGTCACTCCTATTCGCAAATAGAGTGACGGATTTTTTATGGGCGGATAGCCTCTAAAGCGAATTAAAACCTGCTTCTAAACCTACCACGATTGCATCGATGTTGGAAATAATCGCAAGGGCAAAGATTAAGAAAAGAGCAGCAAGCCCTACACTGATTAAGCAATCTTTTTCTTTAACTATCATCTGCTTTTCTCCTTTCACTAGGATTTGATTAGAAGTGGTTAGCTTGCTCCTAGTGAACTGGTTCAATCAACCATCCCTGATCGTTAACCTTAGTCTATCAGAAAAAATGAGTAAATACTTAAATTCATCATATGTGGTCGTTTTTTTTTCATATTTGGTAATTTTTCCCCTAATATAAAATCCGTCACCTGCCATTCTTAAATGGTGTGACGGATTTTCTTTTTTATTCAGCTTCTTTTTTCTGGAGGTGTTTGACCCAGCGTTCGGTCAGCACAGGGCTGAGGAAGCTGAGGATGACGACGGAGGCGAGGATCTGAGAGACAGCAGCGGTCTGATAGTCCAGGAGTTGGGGGTAGGTGGTTGCGAGGACGACAGGCACGGAGGTAGACAGGCCGGCCACATTGAGCATGGCCAGGCCAGCTGTCCCGTCATTACCCAGGATCTTGTAGTCAACCAAGAAGAGGGGCAACATGAAGATGATGACTACCAGAGTCAAGAGAATGCCGGTTGGGCCAGCTTTGATGGCCTCCAAGACATTGGTTCCTTGCCCAATCGACCAGCCCAGCCAAGGGATCAAGACATTGAGTCCCGGTCCAAAGAGTTCTGCAAACTGTTTATCAAGATTGCCCAAAATAATCCCTAGGAGCATCGGGAGAAGGGTTGAAATCACCGGCATCCAGTCGAAGCCCCCGCTGGAGTAGACCAAGCCGAAGATAATCATCGGGAAGAGAGGGATACAGAAGAGACTGGTTAGGCCGAAAGCGTAAGGGTCATCTTCATTGCCATACTCCTCACTGATGGAGAGGTAGATGGCTGGATTAATACTCAAGAGGGCGGTCGCGACCGCAATAGCTGGCATCCCCCAGATACCACCATCCCCAAAGAAGCGTAAGTAGGCAATGGTAACCAGGAAGGCGATCCCCAGCTTAACGAGAAAGAGAATCCCCTGGCGCTTGAGAACTCGGACCAAGCGTTTGAGGTCAATCCCCACTCCCGAACAGAAGCAGAGCAAGCCAATAATAAAACCCTGGCCTTCCCCAGCTAAGAGGGACTGGCTAATCCCTCCGACCTTAAAGAGATTGGGCCACAAGGTATACAGGACCATCGAGATAAACATGGGGACGAGAAAAGTCCCTGCCGGTATCTTTTTAATTTTTTCTAACATAGGCGCTCCTTTTAAAGTCTGTTCATTGCGAATGCTGGGCCAAAGCGAGCCGAATGCTCACGACTACTTACTTATATTTTATCAAAAAATAGGCTATATACGAAGTAATAAGGCCATTCTATCTCCTCGACCTCAGTCCTATCCATAGCGACTGGCTATTCTTCTTGATTCAAAGTGCGTATTACCGCCCCTAAGCCCTCCTCTGCTATACTTAAGCCATTCAAAAATGTACTTCCCTTATTATTAAAAGCAAAAAAGGAGCCAGTCTTATGCAAACATCAATTATCGGTTACCCGCGCATCGGGGCCCTCAGAGAACTCAAATTCCAAACTGAAAAATACTTCCGCCATGAAATTACTGAGGCCGACCTCCAAGAGACGGCCCGCCAGCTCCGCCAAGACCACTGGCTCAAGCAGAAGGCGAGTGGCCTGGACTTCATTCCTTCCAATGATTTCTCCTTCTACGACCACTTCCTAGATACGGCGGTCCTCTTCAACATCGTGCCCAAGCGCTATAAGGACCTCCAACTGTCTAAACTGGATACTTATTTCGCCCAGGCCCGGGGCTACCAGGGAGAGGCGGGAGACGTTAAGGCCCTGGCCATGAAGAAGTGGTTCAACACCAACTACCACTACATGGTCGCCGAGATCGAAGACGATACTGTGGTCAAGCTGGCCAACAACCGAGTGCTTGACCACTACCGGGAGGCCAAGGCCCTAGGAGTGGAGACCCAACCGACCCTCATCGGCCCCTTCACCCTGCTCAAGAAGCTCCGCTACCTGGGCCAGAAGACCGCCCAAGACTTCAAGGAGGCCCTCAGCCAAGCCTATAGCCAGCTCCTCCAAACTTTAGCAGCTGAGGGCGTGGTCTGGGTCCAGCTGGATGAACCCGACCTTGTCTACGACCTTAGCGTGGAAGATATCCAACTCTTCCAAGAGCTCTACCAAGGCATCCTCCCTAAGAAGGGAGCGGTCAAGGTCCTCCTCCAGACTTACTTCGGGGACATCCGCAACATCTACCAAGAGTTCATTGCCCTCGACTTCGACGGCATCGGCTTAGACTTCCTAGAAGGTCGGAAGACCCTAGAACTCGTCGAAAAATATGGTTTTCCAAGCGATAAGCTTCTCTTCGCCGGCCTGGTCAACGGCAAGAACATCTGGCGCAACCACTATGCCAAGACCCTGGCCGTGGTTGAGCGCTTAGAGGCTCAGGGCATCGCCTTAGTATTAAATACATCTTGCTCCCTCCTCCATGTGCCTTACCGCTTGGCCCCAGAAGAGCAATTAAAGGCCGACTACAAGGCCCACTTCGCCTTCGCTGAAGAGAAACTCCAGGAGCTCCAAGAACTCAAGCACCTAGCTGGAGGCGACCGTCAGAATGAGCCCGCCTACCAAGCCAACCAGGCCCTCTTTGCCCACCGACCAGATGCCAACGATCCTAGAGTCCAAAAACGGGTTCAAGCCATCAAGGAAGAGCTCTTCAACCGCCAGCCAGCCTTTGCCGAAAGGGAAGCCCTGCAGAAGGAAGCTTTCAACCTGCCAGTCTTACCAACGACTACCATCGGCTCCTTCCCCCAAACCAAGGAAGTGAAGAAGAACCGATCCGACTTCAAGAAGGGCTTGATTAATCAGGAGGCCTATGAAGCCTTCAACCGCCAAGCCATCGATGACTGCCTTCGCCGCCAAGAGGAGATTGGCCTCGATGTCCTGGTCCACGGGGAATTCGAACGTAATGACATGGTAGAATACTTCGGTGAACGGCTCCAGGGCTATCTCTTCACCCAGTATGCCTGGGTCCAGTCTTACGGGACCCGCTGTGTGAAGCCACCGATTATCTGGGGCGACATCTCCCGCCCCCAAGCGATAACCGTGCCCTGGTCGACCTATGCCCAAAGTCGGACCGAGCACCTGGTCAAGGGCATGTTGACTGGACCTGTGACCATTCTCAACTGGTCCTTCCCGCGTGAAGACATCTCCATTAAGACCTCGACCTACCAGATCGCCCTGGCCATCCGCGATGAGGTACTCGATTTAGAAGCGAATGGCATCCGCATCATCCAGATCGATGAAGCGGCCTTACGCGAGAAGCTCCCCCTCCGCCAGTCCGACTGGTACAGCCAATACCTGGATTGGGCCATCCCAGCCTTCCGCCTGGTCCACAGCGGCGTCCAAGCGACCACCCAGATCCACACCCATATGTGCTATAGCGAGTTTACCGATATTATTCCTGCCATTGACCAGATGGATGCCGACGTGATCAGCTTCGAAGCCTCACGTTCCGACCTGGAAATTCTCGATAGCCTCAAAGCCCAGAACTTCCAGACCCAGGTTGGCCCCGGCGTTTACGATATCCACTCCCCTCGTGTCCCTTCCGTCGATGAAATAAAAAGCAACATTAGAAAGATCTTGGACAAGGTCGCCATCCAGAAAGTCTGGATCAATCCTGACTGCGGTCTAAAGACGCGCGGTTGGGAAGAAACCACTGCCTCCCTCAAGCACCTGGTCCAAGCTACAGAGGAAATCCGCCATGAAAACGAAAGAACTTTTTAAAGAAAAAACCGTCTTCTCCTACGAGGTCTTCCCACCCAAAAAGACCTCTGGACCCCAAAGTATCTATAAAACACTCGAAGAACTCAAAAGCCTATCCCCCGACTGTATCAGCGTCACTTACGGCGCTGGGGGCGGGGACAACAATGACGAAAGTTTCAAAATCGCCCAGACCATCAAGGGCTACGGCATTGAAAGTATCGCCCACCTCCCCTGCGTTGGCATGACCAAGGCCGATTTGGAGGAGAAGTTAGAAGAACTCAAGGCCCTTAAAGTCGAAAACATCCTAGCTCTGCGCGGAGACCTGCCAGCCGATGACTATGAGCCCGGTGACTTCAGCTATGCCTCCGACATGGTCCGCTTCATCAAGGACAAGGGAGACTTCAATGTGGTCGCTGCCTGCTATCCCGAAGGCCATGTCGATTGCAAGGACAAGGTTCAAGACATCAAGCACCTCAAGACCAAGGTCGATGCTGGCGTGGACCAGCTGATCACCCAGCTCTTCCTCGACAACAATGACTTCTACGCCTTCCGCGAACGCTGTGAACTCGCTGATATCAACGTTCCCATTGAAGCCGGGATCATGCCGGTGGTTAACAAGCGGCAGATCGAGCGGATGACCAGCCTCTGCGGGGTCAAGCTCCCTGACAAGTTTGTCAAGATGATGGACCGCTACCAAGACAAGCCCGTCGCCATGCGTGACGCCGGCATCGCCTACGCTGTCAACCAAATCGTCGACCTAATCAGCCAGGGCGTCGACGGCATCCACCTCTACACCATGAACAACCCCTATATCGCCAAAAAGATCCACGAAGCTGTCCATAATCTCCTGTAAAAAGTCCCACTTCAACGCGCCAGTCCTGGTCAGCAATAATTGTTATAGAAATTATTCGTTCATGGCTAGTTACCACTATTTAAAACTATACCAGCAATAAGCAAAGCGCCAGTTCCTCGCGACCTGAAAGGGTCCGGGGGCTGGCGCTTTTGCTTTAGATATCTTTGCCGAACTTTTTGAAAATAAACTTACAGATAATGTAGATCAGCGTGTAGAGGCCAACAAAGAGTATGATATTTACCCAGCTGTTTGTGACTTGTAAGGACTCTTGGAGAAAATTATGGGTCATAAAAGTCAGCAGTGACACGATAAAAAAGAAGATAAAGTACATGAGCTAAGTCTCCCTCCCAAAGAAAATCTGAGCTTCAAGTCTATCCTAGCAAATAAACTATCCCGTAACAAGGCACGCTTAGCCGTATTCAGTCTTTTTGGACTTAAATTAAATGATGAAATCTCAAGTTGCAATGCAGCTTCTACAAGATCCTGACATCTCATAGGTGTAAATTTTAATAGTCTACTACTTTAATTGATTCTCTAGTTATTAGTGTTGATGACTAGTAAATAAAGAATATTTTCTATATCAGCTATTTTGAGCAAAAGCGGAACGGATGCTCACTAATACCATTTGATTTATATCTTTTTATTTACAGGCTCCTACTAAAAAAGCCTAACAGGTCCAGCTGCTAGGCTACTTTGCATGGATAAATTCCAGTTCCTTCCATTATATACCCAAACGCTCGAAGATCTCATCGACCCGTTGGAGGTGGTAGTGGTAGTCAAAAGCATCGTCGATCTCTTCCGGACTGAGAAGGTCCGTGATTTCTTCATTAGCTTCGACCAAGTCACGGAAATCGCGTTGCTCGTCCCAGGCCTGGGCCGTTAGAGGTTGGACCAGGTCATAGGCGGCTTCTCGAGACAAGCCTTGGTCCACCAGCTTGAGGAGCAGACGCTGGCTGTAAATCAGACCATGGGTAGCCTGCATGTTCCGCAACATGTTATCTGGGAACACCGTTAAATCTTCAATAATTTTCCCGAAGCGGCGGATCATGTAGTTGACCAGGATAGTGGTGTCAGGCAAAATAATTCGCTCCGCGCTGGAATGGGAGATGTCACGCTCGTGCCAGAGGGCAACATTCTCGTAGGCGGTGACTACGTGTCCCCGACAGACCCGGGCCAGGCCGGTTACATTTTCACTGGAAATTGGATTGCGCTTGTGGGGCATGGCGCTGGACCCCTTCTGGCCCTTGGCGAAGTATTCTTCCACTTCTCGAGTTTCCGACTTCTGTAACTGACGGATTTCTGTGGCCATGTTTTCAATCGACGTCGCAATCAGAGCCAGGCAGGCGATGTACTCGGCATGGAGGTCGCGGGGGAGGACTTGGGTGGAAATCTCTTGGGCGCGAATACCTAAGTGGTCGCAAACATAGGCTTCAACAGCGGTTGGTACATTGGCGAAGGTCCCCACGGCTCCAGAGATCTTCCCGGCTTCCACCCCCTTAGCGGCATGGTCGAAGCGGTCAATTTGGCGCTTGATTTCCGAATAATAGCGGGCCATCTTCAAGCCAAAGGTGGTCGGTTCGGCGTGGACACCATGGGTCCGGCCCATGCAAACCGTGTGCTTGTACTTCTGCGCCTTCTTCTTCAGAATCTCTAGGAACCAGGCCAGGTCTTGACGGATAATGTCATTGGCCTGCTTAAGCTGGTAGCCTTGAGCGGTATCGACCACGTCAGTCGAAGTCAGGCCATAGTGGACCCACTTGCGCTCTTCGCCTAGAGATTCAGAAACACAGCGGGTGAAGGCCACGACATCGTGGCGGGTTTGGGCTTCGATCTCTTGGATGCGGTCAATGTCGAAAGTCGCTTTTGCACGGATTTTTTCAACATCCTCTTTAGGAATTTCACCGAGTTCAGCCCAGGCTTCGGCGGCGAGGATTTCAACTTCGAGCCAGCACTGGTAGCGGTTATCATCGGACCAAACTTGGCCCATTTCGGGACGGGTGTAGCGTGGGATCATGAAACTTTTTCCTCCTTAGAGTGAGAGATGACTTGTCCACCAATGTCGTGGCGGTAGAAGGTCTGAGGGATGGGATTCTGGTCGAGATAGGCATAGACCTGTTGAGCCGCTTGGACGAGATCATCCCCCTGGGCCACTGCCATAAGGATGCGACCGCCCTGAGCAATCAAGCGACCTGACTTTTCGCCCACGCCTGCATAGAGTAGAGAGATGTCTGCCGGACAAGCATTAACGAGAGGGCTTAGGTCCATCCCCTTGGCATAGGGATTGGGATAGCCTTCCGCTGCGAGGACAACGCCTAGGCTAGGGCGGTTCTCTTTCAAGGTCAGCTGGGCAGGCTGGCCATCCAGGAGTTGACTAATAGTATCAGCGAAATCATCCCCCAACAAGGGCATGAGGATCTGGGTCTCGGGATCGCCGAAGCGGGTATTGAACTCAATCACCTTAGGCCCCTCAGCTGTCAGCATGAGCCCGGTATAGAGGACCCCGCTGTAGGGATAACCTACCGCTTCCATGGCCTGGAGGGTGGGCTCAACAATAGTCGTCACAACTTCCTGGTAGAGACCCTCATCAACAAAGGGAACTGGGGCATAGGCGCCCATCCCACCTGTATTAGGGCCACGGTCCTGGTCATAGGCCCGCTTGTGGTCCTGGGCCGTTGGTAGGTGGAGGACCTGGCCGTCGTGGACCAAGCTAAAGAAAGAAAATTCTGGCCCGGTCAAATACTCTTCCACCACGACCTGAGATTGACTCCCATAGCAGTCGGCTTCCAAGATATCAACCAGGGCAGCTTCGGCTGTCGCTAGGTCCTGGGCAATCACAACGCCCTTACCAGCTGCTGGCCCATCTGCCTTGATCACAAGAGGAAAGCTAGCCTTCTGAACATAGGCTTGGGCCGTTTTGTAATCTTCAAAAGCTTGGTAGTGGGCCGTCGGAATTCCATTCTGAATTAATAGTTCTTTAGCAAATTTCTTAGAAGATTCCAGACGAGCCGCTGCCTGGCTGGGGCCGAAGATTTTTTGACCTGCAGCCCGAAAACGGTCCACAATTCCCAAGAAGAGTGGCTGTTCAGGGCCAACAAAGGTCCAGTCAATCTCAGCTTCTTGGGCCCAAGCCAGGAGTTCATCGACCTGGTCAACAGCTAAGGGGACCAAGTCGATTCCATCCCCTAGCATCCCCGGATTGCCGGGTGCGCAATAGACCCGGTCAACATTGGGACTCTGCATAAATTTGCGGGCTAGGGCGTGTTCACGACCGCCCCCACCAATCACTAATACTTTCATTCCAACCTCCTAGTGTCTAAAATGTCTCCGTCCCGTCTTCAACATAGGAATCTGAGCCGCATCGGTCACGGCAATGGAATCGTCGTCGTGGATAGAACCTCCAGGCTGGACGATAGCTTTGATGCCATGGGAGACCGCATATTCAGCCGTATCGGCCATGGGCAGGTAGGCATCACTGGCTAGGACCATATCTGACCAGTCCACATCGTGGGGATTGGTCAGGGCTTCTTGGATGGCCAGCTCACAGGCACCCACCCGGTTCATCTGACCGGCACCGATCCCTAGGCTCTGAACAGAATTGGCCACCACAATCGCGTTGGACTTGACATGCTTGACCAACTTCCAAGCCAGTTCCAAGGCCTGGTCTTGCTTGTGGTCAGGTAGCACCTGGCCCATAGCTGGCCAGTCCGCCGCATGGACCGTTTGGGGGATGTCCTGGTCTTGGACCAAGAGGCCACCCATGACGGACACATATTCCTTGGCTGGTGCAGGGCTCTGGTCGAAGTGGTCCAAGGCTAAGAGACGCAGATTTTTCTTGTCTGCTAATAGCTCTAGGGCCTCGGGCTCAAAAGCAGGCGCAATTACAATCTCTAAGAAGATTGGCTTGAGCGCTTCAGCTAGCTCCTGGGTCACCGGCCGGTTGACGGCCACAATGCCACCGTAGATGGACTGGGAATCAGCTTCATAACAGCGCTGGAAGGCGAGTTCAATGGTCTCGCCTAGGCCCATGCCACAGGGATTCATGTGTTTGACCGCAATGGCAGCGGGAACTTGGAATTCCGCAATCATTCTTAGCGCTGCATCGGCGTCCTTAATATTGTTATAGGACAGTTCCTTACCCTGGAGCTGCTGGGCTTGGACCAGGCTATAGGACGGAGCTAGGGGCTCTTGGTAGAAGGCAGCAGCTTGGTGGCTGTTCTCCCCATAGCGGAGCTCTTGTTTGAGGTCATAGGTCAGGGTCAGCTTTTCCGGCTCAGTCTCGCCGACAAAGTTCGTCAGGTAGTGGGCAATCAGGGCATCGTACTGGGCCGTTTGGCGGAAGACCTTGGCCGCCAAGTGGGCCCTCAAGTCCAGGCTAGTCGCTCCTTCAGCCGCTAGTTCAGCTTGGACCCGGTCATAGTCAGCTGGGTCGGTAAGGACGGTCACCGACTGGTAGTTCTTGGCGGCGCTCCGCAGCATGGAGGGGCCACCGATGTCGATATTTTCAATCAGGTCGGCGTGGCTCGCATGGGCCTGGGCCAGGGTGGCCTTGAAGGGGTAGAGGTTGACCACCACATAGTCGATGGCTTCAATCCCATGGTCGGCCAAGGCTTGAAGGTGGCTGGCCTGGTCGCGGCGGGCGAGGAGGCCCCCATGGATCTTAGGGTGGAGGGTCTTGACCCGGCCATCCAGAATTTCAGGGAAGCCGGTCACTTCCTCCACCGCCGTCACCGGGACCCCCGCCTCAGTTAATACTTGGAGGGTTCCCCCAGTCGAAATAATATCAATCCCTTGTTCGGCTAAAAATCTCGCAAAATCAACAATTCCGGTCTTATCTGACACACTGATTAAGGCTCTAGGCATGTTCTCTTCCTTTCAATTGACGAATAACAGCTGGATAGACTTGGTGTTCCAGGTCATGGATACGCGCTTCAAGTTCGTCCAAAGTCTCCCCCAGTCGGATGGCTAGGCTGGCTTGGCGGATAATCTCCCCACTGTCAATGCCCGCATCCACATAATGGACAGTGACTCCGGCCTCCGCCACCCCCGCTTCATAGGCCTCACGAATGCCGTGACGTCCCGGAAAGGCTGGGAGGAGGGAGGGGTGAATATTAATAATGGCTTGGGGGTAGGCTTGAATGAGGGGCGCGTGGAGGACCCGCATGTAGCCGGCTAAAATAACCAAATCGACGGCTTCTTCCTGGCAAATTTTTACCAAGGCTTCTTCATAGGCTTGGCGGCTAGGGAAGTCTTGGGGACTGAACTGGTAGGTCTTTATCCCTAAATTCAGGGCCCGTTCCAGGGCATAGGCCCCCGCTTGGTCGGAGAAGAGAAAGACAATCTCAACTCCTTCCTGGCCACTTGCAAAAGCTTGGGCCAGGGCTTGGAAGTTGGACCCATTACCGGATGCAAAGATAGCACAACGCATAAGAACC
Organism: Aerococcus sp. UMB1112A; assembly: GCF_030230715.1. Classification (NCBI taxonomy): domain Bacteria; kingdom Bacillati; phylum Bacillota; class Bacilli; order Lactobacillales; family Aerococcaceae; genus Aerococcus; species Aerococcus sp. UMB1112A. The sequence goes on from NZ_JASPDS010000018.1 coordinate 16,032, forward strand.
TCCTTAGTGAATCTGGATGGCTCGGTCATCATCCTCGACAACTCGGCCTATGACATAAGCGGCTTCCCCGGCGGCCTCTAAGGAAGCTAAGACCGCATCACGGTCGCTAGGGGCGACTGCTGCCACCATGCCGATCCCCATATTGAAGATCTCATAGAGGTCGGCTTCAGGAATTTGGCCATAGTGGGCCAGGGCCTTGAAAATATCTAAGACAGGCCAGGTCCCCCGGTCGATCTGGGCGCAGAGCCCTTCAGGCAGCATGCGGGGAATATTTTCGACAAAGCCGCCCCCTGTAATATGAGCCAGGCCATGGATTTTACCTGCTCGAACCAAGGGCAGGAGGGAGGCCACATAGATCCGGGTCGGTTTGAGCAATTCCTCTCCCAGGCTGGCGGCTTGGGGCAAGAGGTCCAGCTGGTCATCGAGTGCGAAATCATGGTCCTTGAAGAAGACCTTGCGCACCAGGGAATAGCCATTGGAATGGAGGCCTGAAGAAGCTAGTCCAATGAGGATATCCCCTGCTTGGACATCTCTTTTTTGAATCAGGGAATCGCGGTCAGCAATCCCCACCGCAAAGCCGGCTAAGTCAAAGTCGTCCCCCGTGTACATGTCTGGCATCTCAGCGGTTTCGCCCCCAATCAGGGCTGCACCAGCTTCTTGGCAGCCCGTGCAGACCCCCTTAACGATGGCTTCAATAATGGCCGGATCGTTCTTGGCCACAGCCAGGTAATCGAGGAAGTAGAGGGGTTCAGCGCCTTGGGCCAGGATATCGTTGACACACATGGCCACGCAATCGATCCCAATCTGGTCATAGACCTGGGCCTGGATGGCGAGGAGGAGCTTGGTCCCTACCCCATCAGTCCCCGAGATGAGGACGGGATCTTGGTAGTTAAAATTTTTCAGAGAGAAGGCGGCCCCGAAGCCCCCTAGTTGGCTGAGGACTTCTGGACGTTGAGTTTTTTTGACATGTTTGGCCATACGACGGACGGCTTCATAGCCTGCGGTCACATCCACACCGGCTTGGCTGTAGGCATTATCCATGCTTTTCCTCCTGTTCTTCTAGGGCGCGATAGTATTCTTCGGCATAGTCGTAGAGTCCGGTGGGATAGTCGCCATTAAAGTAGGCCATACAGAGGCCCCCGTAAGGTGCATCGGTCTCTAAACCAATCCCTTCCATCAATCCCTCCTCACTGAGAAAGGCCAGGGAATCGGCCCCAATCAGCTGGCAGATCTCGTCTACATCATGGTTGGCGGCAATTAGTTCTCGGGTCGTTGAAATATCAATCCCGTAAAAGCAGGGATATTTAAGGGGCGGACAGGCAATCCGGACATGGACTTCCTTGGCTCCGGCTTCACGCAAGAGGCTGACGATCCGCTTAGAGGTTGTCCCCCGCACAATGGAATCATCCACCATGACCACCCGCTTGCCCTCCAACAATTTGCGGACAGCCGATAATTTCATGCGGACGCCACGCTCCCGCTCTTCCTGGCTGGGCTGGATAAAGGTCCGGCCCACATACTGGTTCTTGACCAGGGCCATTTCATTGGGGAGCTGGGCGGCTTCCGCGTAACCGCTGGCCGCTGACAGGGAGGAATTGGGGACGCCGACCACGAAATCAGCCCCTGGCGCCGGCGCTTCTTGGGCCAGGCGCGCCCCGCACTGCTTGCGGGCCGTGTGGACATTGATGTCATGAATGGTAGAATCCGGGCGGGCGAAATAAATATATTCCATGGAACAAATGGCCTGTTGGCGGTCCGCCGTATAGTATTGGCGCTGGATACCCTGGCTGTTGATCACAACGACTTCGCCCGGTTGGACATCGAAGAGGGCCTCTGCCCCAATTTGGTCCAGGGCGCAGGACTCACTAGCCATGGCATAAGAGCCATCCGCCAATTGACCGACAACCAGGGGCCGGAAGCCATTGGGGTCACAGGCCCCAATCAAGGCTTGGTCGGTCAGCAAGATATAGGTAAAGCCTCCCTTGATCTGGTTCAGGGCGTCCTTGACTTGGTCCAAGAATTTATCTTCCTGGCTGTGGCGGATTAAGTGCATGAGGACCTCGCTATCTGAAGTAGACCGGAAGATTGCGCCCTTCTTTTCCAAGTCCCGGCGTAGGGCCTGACCATTGACCAGGTTGCCATTATGGGCCAGGGCCATGTCCCCTTCCTCAAAATGGAAGAGGAAGGGCTGGATATTGTGGAGGGAGTGCTCGCCTGACGTGGCATAGCGCACATGTCCCAGGGCAGACAAGCCTTGGAGGCGGTCGACTTGGTCCCTGGACTTAAAGATTTCACTGACCAGGCCCAGGCCCCGGATATCCGTCATCCGTCCCTGAGCATTCAGAGCCGTAATCCCTGCCCCCTCCTGGCCCCGGTGCTGGAGGGCCATGAGCCCGTAGAAGACGAGGCGGGCGGCCTGACTGTGCTGCCAGACGCCAATCAGCCCACACTCTTCATGGGGTAGATCATAATGGTCTTCATCAATATAGGTAGATAGGTAGTCCCCTTCAGAAACTATTTGCTTGTGGCATGTAGTTGACACGTTAAGGCCCCCTCCCATAGTGCTTCTAATTCTTTCAGGTCTGCTTCGATCCGGCCATCATCGGCTTGTAAAAGATAGTCTGCCTCAGCGGTCACCCGGCCTAATAAGTCAAACTTGTCGCCAAAGTCGGCTTCAAAGGCCGCTTGTTGGTCGGGATGGACCGACACAATAAAGCGCGACTGGTTTTCGCTGAAGACTTGGCGGATAGGTCCAGCAAAAGTAACATCGAGGCCCAGTCCTGTCCTAAAGGCGGACTCGGCTAAGGCAACGGCTAAGCCCCCCTCGCTCAGGTCGTGGGCAGAGGCCAGGTGGCCGGCTTGGATGGCCTGGAGGACCGCTTCTTGGTTGACAGCTTCCTGGTCGAGGTCGAAATCAAAGAGCTGACCAGAGATTTGCCCAGTTTCTAAGTACTGGAGCTCAGACCCGTTGAAGGCATCACTGGTCGCCCCGATGCTATAGATCAGGTCCCCTGCTTGCTTGAAGCTTTGCGTAGTGATTTCTGACAGGTCGCGGATGAGACCGACCATGCCGATCATTGGCGTCGGATAGATGGCTTGGCCATTGCTTTCATTATTTAAGGAAACATTGCCCGAAATGACTGGCGTCTGGAGCTGGCGGCAGGCCTGGGAAATACCAGCGGCTGACTGGGCGAGTTCATAGAAGATTTCCGGATCCTCTGGGTTACCGTAGTTCAAGCAGTCAGTGATGGCGAGGGGCTGGCCCCCGCTAGCGACAATATTCCGGGCCGCTTCGCTGACCGCGATTTGCCCTCCACGTTCAGGATCCAAATAAATATAGCGGGCATTGCAGTCGGTCGTCATGGCCAGGGCTTTTTGGGTACCGCGGATGCGAAGAACAGCGGCATCGCTCCCTGGCCCTTGGACAGTTGAGGTCCGGACCATGCTGTCATAGCTTTCATAGACCGAGCGTTTGGAGGCAATGGTCCCCTGTTGGAGGAGGGCTTCCAAGGTCGCCTTGGCATCACTGAATTGGGGTTGGTATTGCTTGGGTTCAGCATGGGCTAGACGTTGAGGTAATTGTTGTTCTCTCTGGTATTCAGGAGCGGATTCCGCTAAGGCATCTACCGGCACATTGGCCACTTCTTGACCCTGGTGGAAGAGCCGGTAGCGGCCATCGTCCGTTACCTCGCCGATCTTAACTGCATGGAGCTTGTACTTGTCGAAGATGGCTTGGATCTTGGCTTCCTTGCCCTTCTTGACACAGAGAAGCATCCGTTCCTGGGATTCAGACAACATCATTTCGTAAGGCGTCATGTCTCTTTCGCGTTGGGGGACCTGGTCGAGATTGAGGCGGAGTCCTGTTCCTGCCTTGGAGGCCATTTCAGAGCTGGAAGATACCAGGCCTGCCGCCCCCATGTCCTGGATACCGACTAATTCTTCCTGGCAGGTCTGGATCACTTCCAGGCAGGCTTCCAAGAGGAGTTTCTCCATGAAGGGGTCACCCACTTGGACAGCTGACCGTTGGCTCTCGTGCTCATCGCTGAATTCCGCACTGGCGAAGGTAGCGCCGTGGATCCCATCGCGGCCGGTCTTGGCTCCGACATAGAGGATGCTATTACCGACACCGGCTGCCCGGCCCTTTTGAATATCTTTTTGGTCCATGAGACCGACGCACATAACGTTGACGAGAGGATTACCGCGGTAGCAATTATCAAAGGCGATCTCGCCTCCTACTGTTGGAATGCCGATGCAGTTGCCGTAGCCCGCAATCCCGTTAATGACTTCCTGGTAGATGTACTTGGTCCGGGCATCATCTAATTCACCGAAACGGAGTGAATCCAGAACGGCAATGGGACGGGCTCCCATACTGAAAATGTCGCGGATAATCCCGCCGACCCCAGTAGCCGCCCCTTCATAGGGTTCCACCGCTGAGGGGTGGTTGTGGCTCTCCCCCTTGAAGACCACGGCCTGACCATCGCCAATATCCACAATCCCGGCTCCCTCGCCTGGCCCTTGGAGGACTTGGGGCCCTTCAGAAGGGAAGGTACGCAAGATTGGCTTGGTGTTCTTGTAGGAACAGTGCTCACTCCACATGACCGAGAAGAGACCGGTCTCTGTGTAATTGGGCAGGCGACCGAGAATCTTATCCCGGATCAGGGCATATTCCTCATCCGTCAAGCCCCACTCTTGGTAGATCTTCTCTTCTTGGATTGCTTCTGCTGTCAGTTCTTGTGTCGCCATTAAGCTTGCCCTCCTAAGTTCTTCTCATAAGTGTCCCGCATCGATTCAAAAACCCGCAGACCGTCAATACCGCCAATCAAGGCCTCTACCGCCCTTTCTGGATGGGGCATGAGGCCGATCACATTGCCCGCTTGGTTGCAGATCCCTGCAATATTGGCTGTTGACCCATTGGGATTGTCCCCCGCATAAGTGAAGACAATCTGGTGCTTGGCCCGCAATTCCTCTAGGGTTTCTGGGTCGCAGTAATAATTCCCTTCGCCATGGGCAATAGGCAGGCTGATTGCTTCCCCTGCTTGGTAGCGGCTGGTAAAGGCTGTTTGGTTGTTTTCAACCTTCAGAGCTTGGTGTTTGCAGACAAAGTGGAGGTCGCGGTTGCGCAAGAAGGCCCCCGGCAGGAGTCCGGCCTCGCAGAGAATCTGAAAGCCATTGCAGGTCCCTAAGACAAGCTTGCCTGAATCAGCGAAAGCTTTTAAGGCCGTCATGATAGGGGCAAAACGAGCGATAGCCCCAGACCGCAAGTAGTCGCCAAAGGAAAAACCGCCTGGTACCATGACCGCATCATAGGCCGACAAGTCGCTGGCATCGGAAGAAACAAAGTCCACCTCTTCACCCAGGATGTCCCGGATGGCATGGAACATGTCCGTGTCGCAATTGGAACCCGGAAATTGAATCACAGCAAATTTCATGACTAGGCCTCCTTAATGGTGTAGCGGTAAGCTTCCATGGTGACATTGGCCAAGAGCTTATCGCAAATGTCTTCAACAGTCGCTTGAACATCAGCCACATCCTTAGCGATTTCCAATTCAAAGTACTTGCCCTGGCGGACACTTTCAACTTCGGTGTAGCCCATCTGGTTGACGGCTTGCTGGATAGCTTCACCTTGGGGGTCTAAGATGGATTCCTTATAAGTAACAAAAATTTCTACCTGATACATGTTGGTCCTCCTTGTGGTCTTAGGCTTGGGTCACGGCTTCGAGTCGGCTGAGTACTGCTTCATAGAAAGGAATGATATCTCCTTCGTCATTGCGGAAGATATCTTTATCAAAAGATTCTTTCGTTTCAATATCCCAGAGTCGGGCATTGTCTGGGGAGAATTCATCAGCAAGCACAATTTCTCCATCGGGCGTGCGGCCGAATTCGAGCTTGAAATCAACTAGGATGAGCCCCGCTTGCTTGAATAAAGCAACTAAAAGGGCATTAATCTGCCGGGTCAGCCGCTTGATTTCTTGGAGCTCATCTTCTGTCGCAGCTTGGAGGAAGCGAATATCCTCATCATTGATAAAGGGGTCGTTCAGGGCATCTGCCTTGTAGAAGAATTCCAAGACCCCGCCTGGGATCTCGGTTCCTTTGTCAACGCCGAGCCGCTTAACGAAACTTCCTGCTGCATAATTGCGGAAGACAACTTCTAGGGGAAACATCTGGGCTTCCTTGACTAATTCTTCGTGGGAATTTAAGACTTTCACCAGGTGGGTGGGAATCCCCTGGTCGGCTAAATAAGTGAAAATCAGCTGGTTAATGGCCTGGTTGAGAGCACCCTTACCAGGAATTTCTTCCTTCTTGGCCCCATTGCCTGCTGTGGCCTGGTTCTTGTAAACCATCTTGAGAATGCCGGCTTGGTCTGTCTGGTAGAGATCCTTGGCCTTGCCAGAATAAATTAAGTTTTTATCAGTCATTCCTTATCCTCGCTTCCAAATTTCTGTTGCTTTAATTTCTTCTAGACTTTGCGTCATATCATCTGTCAAGAGGGTCAAGTGTCCCATCTTGCGGTTGACCTTGGCTTGGTCTTTGCCGTAGAGGTGGGGGTGCCAGTGGCTGGCCTGGGCCAGGTGGTCCTTGAAGGGATCGAGATCTTGGCCGAGAACATTGACCATGAGCGCTGGCTTGAGGAGCCGGGGCTTAGGCAGGTCCCAGTTGCAGATGGCCCGGATATGGAGGTCGAACTGGGAGAAGTCACAGGATTCAATGGTGTAGTGGCCGCTATTATGGGGGCGAGGGGCCAGTTCATTGATCAAAATATTCCCTTCCGCCGTTAGGAACATCTCAATCCCCAGCGTCCCGACCAAGTGGCCAGCTCGTGCAATCTGCCGGGCGACCTGGTCCGCCTTAGCCTGGAGCTCTGCTGAAATCCGGGCCGGCACGATGGATTCAAAAAGAATATTGTCAGAGTGAATATTCTCGGCCACCGGGAAAGTCACCAGGTCCCCTCCCGGCTTGCCCACTGCCATAACGGACAATTCCTTGCTGAAGGGCACCCAGGCTTCCAAGATGCAGACCTGGTCCTTTATGAGCTCAGCCGCCTGGTTGATATCTCGGGCTGAACGGAGAACCTGCTGACCCTTGCCGTCATAGCCGAAACGGGTCGTCTTCAAAACAGCAGGATAACCCAATTGGTCCAGGCCTGCTTGTAAATCGGCTGGGCTAGCTACCCGGCAATAAGGAGCCACTTGGGCCCCAGCTGCTTGGAGGAAGGCCTTCTCTGTCAAACGGTCCTGGGTCTTTGCCAAAAGCTCTGTCCCCTGGGGCAGGTAGACCCGGTCGCCCAGGGCTTGGAGGCTGTCGGTATCAATATTTTCAAATTCAAAGGTCAAGACATCGCAGGCATCCGCAAAGGCGACCAGGGCTTCCCGGTCATCATAGGCCCTCTGGTAGTGGAAGTCCGACACCTGGGCGGCTGAGCAATTGGCTCCTGGGTCGAGGATACCTACCCTAAAGCCCATTTCTTTAGCAGCTTGGGCCAGCATCTGCCCCAACTGGCCGCCACCGATAATCCCAATCGTTTGTCCCGGTAAGATGGTCCTAGTCAAGTTGGTCACCACTTTCTTTGGCCGCCTGACGCATGGCTTGGCGGTAATCAGTCAAACGATCAACGAGATCGCGGTCCTGGAGACTGAGGATCTGAACAGCTAAGAGCCCCGCATTCTTAGCGCCTGACGTCCCAATCGCCGTTGTCGCTACCGGAACTCCCCCTGGCATCTGCGCAATGGACAAGAGAGAATCCCAGCCACTCAAGGCCCGGGACTGAACTGGGACCCCAATCACCGGCAGGGTGGTCTTAGCAGCCACCATACCCGGTAGGTGGGCCGCCCCGCCTGCACCTGCAATTATCACTTGAATGCCCCGTGCCCGCGCAGATTCGCTAAAGGCGAACATTTCATCCGGCATCCGGTGGGCTGAGATCACCCTTTTTTCGTATGTAATTCCAAATTGGTCTAAGACCCGGCAGGATTCGCGCATAGTCTCCCAATCGGATTTTGATCCCATAATCACTGCAACATCTGGCATTTCCATAACCCCTTTCCTTTTCCCTAATACTATAACACAAGAAAAGGTCAAATAACATATATTATTATATTTTATTTTATAATTGTTCGTATTTTGTTATATAAACGGATGTTTTTATATTTTGTTTTATTAATATTTACCAAAAGACGAATTATTTATAAATTGGCTTTTTGGGGATTTGTTGAGAATAATTTGTCAAATCGTAGGGAGACTATTCCTTCCGCCTTTGAATTTGATCATTAAATATTCAGGGGAAGCATAATTTTAATTAGTGTTTATAAATAGAAAGAATATAATATAAACAAAGGAAGAAGATGACCTAAGATAAAAAAGCAAACTGTGCTAACAAAGGATGAAGCCCAAGTCCTTTTTAACTTGATTGCAGGCGTCTATAATTGCAAAAAATTTCTTTCCCCGACCAAACTAAGGAAAACCTCCTAGAAGCTGCACAGGTCATCCAGGAAAACAAGAATATCGGCCAGGCCCTTGTCCTGACCTACAATGCCCTTAAAAAATTCTCTCCCAAAGACCGACTGGAGATTCCAGAAATCAAGCACTTAACTGATTTTGTCCAAAATTTCTTCTATAAGCGCCAAGGAAAAGACTTGAGGGATTTCTATACAGCTTATGGGGCTATGAGCGGTCCATTGATTTTTTAGCTCGTGTTAGGAAGCCACAATTGGGTGCTCTCATTGTGGCTTCAAGCTTGCCAACCCACAGTCAAAGTCTCTGTTTGTGGGTTCACGGCCAGCAAGCCACAGTATAAGTCTTCATTTGTGGACTCACGATTTCGAAGCCACAGTCAAAGCCTTTATCTGTGGCTTGCGACTAATAAAAATAGAACAGCCCAGCAGGATTAAAGCCATCCTTGCTGGGCTGTTCTAGTTTAATGGACATATTTTTACTGTATAAATGAGGCTCCTGTACGCTTCCCCTCATATTTCTTAGATACCCAATCGTTCAAAGATTTCATCCACCCGTTGGAGGTGGTAGTGGTAGTCGAAAGCATCAGCGATGTCTTCAGGACTGAGTAAATCTGTAATTTCTTCATTACCTTCTACCAGTTCGCGGAAGTCGCGCTGGTTATCCCAGGCCTGGGCAGTCAGGGGTTGAACCAGGTCATAGGCGGCTTCACGGGATAGGCCTTGGTCGACCAACTTCAAAAGCAGGCGTTGGCTATAGATCAAGCCGTGGGTGGCCTGCATGTTCCGCAACATATTGTCTGGGAAGACAGTTAGATCTTCAATGATCTTACCGAAGCGGCGGATCATGTAGTTGACCAGGATGGTGGTATCGGAGAGAATAATCCGCTCCGCGCTGGAATGGGAGATGTCCCGTTCATGCCAGAGGGCAACATTTTCATAAGCTGTTACCACATGGCCCCGACAGACTCGGGCCAGGCCGGTTACATTTTCACTGGAAATTGGATTGCGCTTATGGGGCATGGCGCTGGATCCTTTTTGCCCCTTGGCGAAGTATTCTTCGACTTCCCGGGTTTCCGACTTCTGTAAGTGGCGAATTTCCGTTGCCATGTTCTCAATGGAAGTCGCAATCAAGGCCAGGCAGGCGATGTACTCGGCATGGAGGTCGCGCGGTAAAACTTGGGTAGAAATTTCCTGGGCACGGATGCCTAAGTGGTCGCAGACATAGGCTTCAACAGCGGTTGGTACATTGGCGAAGGTCCCCACGGCTCCAGAGATCTTCCCGGCTTCCACCCCCTTGGCCGCATGGTCGAAGCGGTCAATCTGGCGCTTGATTTCCGAATAATAGCGGGCCATCTTCAAGCCAAAGGTCGTCGGTTCGGCATGAACGCCATGGGTCCGGCCCATGCAGACCGTGTGCTTGTATTTTTGGGCTTTCTCTTTCAAAATTTCTAGGAACCAGGCCAGGTCTTGACGGATAATGTCATTGGCCTGCTTAAGCTGGTAGCCTTGAGCGGTATCGACCACGTCAGTCGAAGTCAGGCCATAGTGGACCCACTTGCGCTCTTCGCCTAAAGACTCAGAAACACAGCGAGTGAAGGCCACGACATCGTGGCGGGTCTCCGCTTCGATCTCTTGGATGCGGTGGACATCGAAGCTTGCTTTTTCGCGGATCTTTTGGGCATCTTCTTGGGGAATTTCACCCAGCTCTGCCCAGGCTTCGGCAGCGAGGATCTCAACCTCTAGCCAGCACTTGTAGCGGTTATCATCGGACCAGACTTGGGCCATTTCGGGACGGGTATAGCGTGGAATCATGTGACTACTCCTCTTTTTATGGATTTCACTGTTATTATAGCATGATTTATTTTAAGCTTTGCGAGGAATTTGTAAGGCAAGCTATTTAGACGGGCCTAAGGTATTTTTTGAAGAGGGCTTGAATCTTTAGCTGGTCTCTGCTATGCTAGGGTAGAAATAAGAATAAACCTTGTTAGGTGAGGTTACTGTATTAGAGAGACGCCACTGCCCAGAAACATCCAAAGATGCCAACGGGTCAGCAGAAATTCTCGAATTAAGGGATTTTCTAATGTGGCTGGAGCTACTCCTATGCTAATAAGTGCTAAAACTATGCGATGAGGTGTTTGCCGACTACTCCTGGACGATTCACGCTCACGCTCTTGTTGAGCGTTTTTTTAATCTGAAGCAATCTCCAAACCCTTAGCCCTCTGTGCGGTGACCTTCCCAAAGGTGTGGAAAGGTGATTATTATGGCCATTAAATTGAACCGACTCAACCGGAAAGACTACTACCAAGCTATCTATAAGAGCATCCAAGACAACCGGCGCGACGACTTCCGCGACCTCTTCTTGAAGCTCCATGAGAAAGACCAGGTCGCTGTCTTCCACAAGCTCTACCCTGAAAAAAAGAATAAAATTGTCGACCTCCTCCAAGCTGATGAATTCGCTGAACTCTTTGAACATTTGGACTACAAGGGGCGCCGGCAAGCTATTGAGGACCTGCCTGCTGACTATATGACCGAGGTCTTCACCTATGTGGCTGACGACGAGGTCACCGCCTTCATCCATGAACTGCCTCAAGAAGACCGGCAACATGTCCTGGAAAGTATGCGGCCCAACGACCGAGAAACGATCGAAACCATCCTAGAACATGATTTCGAAACAGCCGGGGCTATCATGACAACCGAGGTGCTCACGGTCTACGCCCAGGATAATGCCGACCAAGTGATTACGGGCATTCGCCAAGCAGCTTCCGCCGTCGAAACCATCTACTATGTTTATGTAGTAGATGAAGCCCGCCACTTGCTCGGTGTCCTCTCCCTACGCGAACTCCTGTGTGCCCCAGGGGACTGTCCTGTCCAAGATATTATGAATAGCCAATTAGTCCAAGCTGATATTGGCATGGACCAGGAAGAAGTGGCCCGTATTATCAAAGAATACGACTTACTTGCCCTCCCTGTCGTAGACGGGCAAGGCAAGTTGGTCGGGATCGTGACCGTCGACGATGTGATGGATGTTATGGATATCGAAACCACCGAAGACTTCCACCGTTTCGCTGGGATCAGTGGGTCGCCAGATAATGAAAGTGATCGCGAAAGCATCTTCGAAACGGTTAAGAACCGCCTACCCTGGATCATTATCCTGATCTTCCTCGGCCTAGTTTCAGCCAACCTGATCAATATGTTCGAAGCGACCCTGTCACGCGTGGTCATCCTAGCTGTCTTCATGCCTATTATTATGGACTCGGCCGGTAATGTAGGCACCCAGTCCCTAGCTGTCTCTGTCCGCCGGCTAACCTTAGGCGACAACACCGAAAGCTTCTGGGTCCTAGTATGGAAAGAATTAATATCCGGGATCGTTATCGGCCTAGCAGCTGGCATCACCATCTGTGGTGTGGCCTACTTCCTCTTTGGCAATCCGGTCCTCTCCTTCATCATCGGGATTTCCCTAGCCGCTACCCTGTCCGTATCGACAGTCATCGGCTACCTCGTCCCAACCCTCTTCAGCAAAATCCACATCGACCCCGCCGTCGCCTCCGGTCCCTTCATCACCACCATCACCGACGCAACCGGCCTCTTAATCTACTTCAGCCTCGCCACATATCTAATGCATTTGTTGTAAAAAGGGTGTGAGACTTGGCGTTTAGACTCGGATGATTGGGCAAGTCAGAATAAGAGCGAAGCATTCGCTCGTTTCTGACTTGTGAAATCACTCCGAGTCTGCCAAGTCGAACTCGACTAAGAAGGGTGTGAGGGAGTGCGGGTAGAAGTGGACCTCTGGAGCAAAAAACCGAAGAAGTCTGCAAGACTTCGAAGGGATTTTGTGAAGAGGAGCCACTTCTGCGCGACCGAGCCCGACTAGAAGGGTGTGAGCAAGAGCGCTTAGCTTTGGATGCTTGGAGTAAGTCGGGATAAGGGCAAGCCACGCTTGCACGTTCCCGACTTGCGAAAGCACTCCAAAGCTGCTCTTGCGAGCCCGACTAGAAGGGTGTGAGCAAGAACGGACTATAAATGGTGCTAGTGAGCATCCGTTCCGCTTTTGAATTTTATCCTTAAAAAGATACAACACCCAAGCAAACCCTCTAAGTGCGGGTTATGAACCGAGCTCATTAGACAATAAATATACAAGAAAAAAAGCACTTCCAGTTCCCCCTTCAAGAGGGGAGTTTGGAAGTGCTTTTTCGCTAGCGTATCGTCTTTGTAGCATATTGATCAATAGAGAATGGCGACCGCTAGGAGAGGATTAGTCAGCTTCGACTGGGACAATCCAACCCTCAGGTGCTTCAATGTCACCAAATTGAATGCCCAGTAATTCATGGTAAAGTTTTTCCGTGATTTCACCGACTTCTTGGCCTGTTCCGAAGTTGTGGCGGTGGCCTTTATGGGTGATGGAGCCGATTGGAGTAATGATGGCTGCTGTCCCCATGGCACCGGCTTCTTCAAAGCGGTCCAAGTCATCGATGTAGCAATCCCCTTGTTCCACTTCTAAGCCCAAGCGTTCTTCTGCTAAGTGGAGCAGGGAGTACTTAGTAATAGAAGGCAAGATAGAAGGTGATTTTGGTGTGACAAACTTATGGGTGCCACGTTCGATCCCGTAGAAGTTAGAAGAGCCAATTTCTTCAATCTTGGTGTGGGTCTTCGGATCCAGGTAGATCACATCAGCATAGTCTTCATCATGGGCGCTGGCCCCTGGTTGCAAGCTGGAAGCATAGTTCCCGCCAACTTTCACGCCGCCGGTTCCCATAGGCGCTGCCCGGTCGTATTCTGAAGTGACGAAGTGTTGAGGGGCAAGGCCACCCTTGAAGTAAGGACCGACTGGCATCACGAAGACCGTGAAGATGTATTCCGTTGCTGGATGAACCCCAATATTATCGCCAACCCCGATTAAAAGGGGACGGATATAGAGGGTTGCTCCACTTTCATAAGGAGGGACATAGTCAATATTGGCCTTAACCGCTTCTTTCACCGCATGAACAAAGTCTTCAACGGGAACTTTAGGCATCATCATCCGTTCAGCCGACACTTGGAAACGCTTAGCATTTTGGTCGGGACGGAAGAGTTGGACCTTGCCTTCCTTGGTCCGATAAGCCTTCATTCCTTCAAAGGCTTGTTGGCCATAGTGTAAGGCAGGGGAGCCTTCAGAAATGTGGAGCTGGTTGTCTGTCTCCAGACCTTGCTTATACCATTCCCCATCCTTGTAGTATGCCCGCCAACGATAAGGCAAGTTCATATAACTGAAACCTAGGTTTTTCCAATCGATATCTACTGTCATTAGTGGTCCTCCTTCATAATCTTACTAACACATATATTCTACAGCTTGGGTGTGAGTGAGTCCAACCATATCCGCTAAGGCCTGGTTGCTCGGAAATTCCGCAACACTTACAACCTGGTCGTCAATCAAAATAATGGGAAGGATTTCCTCTCCATATGCCTTGAGCTTACGCATGACAACCTCTGTATGGGTGAACATAAAACCATCGCTGGCTGGGTCGTGGATAGTGACAAAATAACCCTCTTCATTCTTGAGCGCATTAAAGAAAGCTTCCACCCGATTCAGTTCTTTGACATTGGCTTCTGTATTAATGATTGAATTGTCTGTCAATGAACATTCTTCGGAGCCCCCGCAACAGCCCAATGATTCCCCCAATGGTTGGAATAATTGCACTTTTTTCATTTTCACACCTCTTTTTTTGTGTTTTCTAATTATTATACACCAAAGATGAGAGCTATGACAAGGGCAGTCTCATTATTTTATCATTCAGATAGGAAAAGTCAGCCTCTAAAGTTCGTAAAAACTTTGTTATAATAGGCCTAAAACTGATGCCTGCAGAAAGGAAGATTCCATGGACTATTTCAAAAGTTATAGCGATGATGCAACGGCCCTAGCTGGTCAAATCCGCCAGGGACAAACTAGCAGCCAGGACCTGGTCAGCCAGGCGATCGACAGGGCCAAGGCCATTAACCCCAAGCTCAATGCGGTCACCCGGCTCTTTGAGGACTATGCCCAAGACCTGGCCCAAGAAGACCACAGCCAAAGCCTCTTCGCCGGTCTCCCTACCCTCATGAAAGACTTAGGCCACAATATTAAGGGGATGCCAGCGACTTCTGGGGCCCGCCTGCTCAAGGATCAAATTGCTCCCGTAACCAGCAACTTCTCTCAGTCTGTCATGGCAACCGGGCTCATTCCTATTGGCCAGTCCAATGTCCCTGAATTCGGCCTGAAATTCATCAGTGATTCCGACTACTACGGGCCCGTCCACAATCCAGTCGATCCTGACTATAACTCCGGAGGGTCAAGCGGTGGCGCAGCAGCTGCCGTTCAAGCAGGGATCGTGCCTGTAGCGACAGCTTCGGATGGCGGAGGCTCCATTCGAATTCCAGCTTCCTTCTCTGGACTGGTAGGCCTCAAGCCGACCCGAGTGCGAACAGCCACAGGACCGCGCAAGTGGCGGAGCTGGGGCGGGGCACCGGTTGGCTTCATGATGACCAAGTCCATCCGCGATACCGCCCAACTGCTCCTGGCCCTCCAGAGCAATCTCAAACCCATGCCCTTCCAAACCCTGCCTATCCCTAAGGCCCACATCGACCATGCCATTCGATCCGTCAAAAACCTGCGCATCGCCTATTCGACCAAGTCTCCAGCCGGTACAGAGGTTTCTGACGAGGCTATCCAAGCCGTTGAAAATACCGTCCGCTTCCTTCGCGACCAAGGCTTCCAGGTCGAAGCTGCCGACCCTAAGATTAATGGTCAAGAACTTGTTCGCGGCTATTATGAAATGAACGGGGCAGAAATGGCAGCCAGCTTCCTAGGCATCGAACAACAAGTCCAGCGCAAGATTAAACGCGAAGATGTCGAAATCCAAACCTGGACCATGGCCCAGTACGGCAAGACCATCCCCGCCTACCGCTACAGCCAAATTTTTGACACCTGGGACCAGGCAGCTGAAATCATGGACGACTTCCACCAGACCTATGACATCCTGATCCAACCAAGTACCGCCCAAGCTGCCCCCCGCGTCGACGATAAACTCTATAGTCAAAGTGACTACGAGGCCATGTTGCGTTCAGAAGAGCTCCCCACTTCCGACTTGGCTGAACTTGTTTACCAAGTCTTCAAGAAGGGCTTACTTGCCTCGCCATTCGCTATGATTTATAATCTAACCGGCCAACCCGCCATCAGTCTCCCCCTCCATACCTGCCAAAACGGCCTACCTTTAGGGGTCCAACTGATCGCTAACAAGGGCGAAGAAGCCCTCTTGATCGGCCTATCTGCCTACTTAGAAAGAGAAGACCGCTTCCACTACTACCCTGATCTTATTTAGGAGGTACTTATGCACGACCAACAATTCGAAATCTATAAAAAATGGCGCCAGCAAATGCTGGTCCTCGACGAAGCCTGGGACGACGACAGCTTCGGCCAAGCCGACACCTGGTCCGCCAGCAACCCCCTCGCCCGGGAAGACTTCAACGAAACCCTAGCCATCCACAGCCTCGACCACGTCTCCCAAGAAGAAATGCAAGCCTTCGAAGAGGACTACGACGCTGGAATGATCTAAAGGGTGTGAGCAGAGGTGTTCAGAAAGGAATGACTGGAGGCAAAAGGGATAAGAGCGGCTTTAGCCGATCGTTCCCATTTGCTGAAGTCACTTCCTTTCTGCCTCTGCGAACCCGACTAGAAAGGTGTGAGAGGATGAGGGACTTGCCGGCCACCAATTTGCTTTTGACAGCTCTCTCTGCAAATTGAAGTCGCTATCTTGCCTTCAAGGACTTTGAGTGCAAATAGAAAGTGACAATCTGCATCCAGGAATTCTGAGTACAATTAGAAAGCGGCTATTTGCATGTAGCAGCTTCGAACACAACTAGAAAATAGCTATTTGCATCCAGGGTCTCTGAGCACAAATAGAAAGCTTCGAGCACCATCTAATACAGATACACCTTCTTTTCATTGTGAAAGCCCCAAAACAAAAAGGCCAGGCCATTTCTCACACTTAGAATCTGAGAAAGCCTTGCCTTTTTAAAGGTGCTTCTGTTTTTTTAATTGGGCCTTGTAATGGTGGTTGACCAGGGCATTATATTCCTTATTGGCGCTCTCCAATTCCTTAGCTGCCATCCAATCATAGACCAAGCGCCCATAACGAAGAATCTGCCGCTCGGACATCCGATCTTCCTGGCTCTCTGCTTCCTGGTAGGCAAGCAGGTAGTCTTTGATCTGAGCCATGGCCAGGTCAAAGCGGCGGTAAATCACTGTAGCAATAACGTGTTGGACCTTATCACTTGGCAGGGGGCTAGCAAGCTGTCTCTCCATGAAATAACCCAAAAGAATGCCCACTAAGATATAGATCTCTAGAGTCTTGGGTGCATCCGTTCGTGTTCCCATGAGCACATTAATCAGGTGGTCGACTTCCTTTTGCAGACCAGAGAGCTGGCTGATCTCTTCTTCTGAAAGGGCAAATTCCTCGCGAATCCGTCGCTCATGGGCGTGGACAAAGTCAGGAAAATGTTGGCGGAAATTCGGATCCTTGAAGGGCAAGTCCACCTGACTAGTGACCATTTCGACCTTTTCCAATGTATCATTGTAGACAAAGTGCTTGCCATAGTAAGCTGAAAATTGAAAATCCGCCCCTTGTGGATAATGGTAGATGCCAGAGATAGCTGGTTCGATCTGGGCCACCCGGTTGATGTCCACATAAACCATACTCTTCTCATCCATCAGGCTCACTTGGTTATCCCGCTCAGACAAAAAGCGCCAACCACTGTCCCCGTCGAAACGCCCTGCCTCGCGCCAAGCCCATAACAAAGCTCCCTGCTTCTTCAAGAGGGTACGCGATGCGGCACACTGACCACCATTTGGAATCCATTGCTTCATCTTCAATCTCCTATCACTGAAAGGCTTTTAATCATTTTAACATAAAATTTTACCAGGCAACAGATGAGGCAAAAGGGATTCATTTTCCTTTTTGGGATTATTAGCGTATAATTAATTTGTTAGAGAAATATTAATAAGGAGGAATGTATTATGAGTCTCGTTGATGAGCTGTACAAGCGTTTAGATGAGAAAGAAGATCAAATGATCGAAATTCGTCGTCACTTCCATGAGAATCCAGAAGTATCATTTGAAGAAAAGGAAACGGCCCAATATATTGCCGATTTCTATAAGGACCTCGATTGTGATGTGCGGACGAATGTCGGTAATGGTTATGGTCTGGTGGTTACCATCGATACAGGCAAAGAAGGTAAAACACTTGCCCTCCGCGCCGACTTCGATGCCCTGCCCATAACAGAAGACACTGGCCTCGACTTCTCGTCTAAAAAAGAAGGTGCCATGCACGCTTGCGGCCATGATGCCCATACTGCCTATCTGATGGTTCTCGCTCAAACCTTAATTGAGATGAAGGACCAGCTCAGCGGTAAATTCGTCATCATCCACCAAAATGCGGAAGAAGTTGCACCAGGTGGCGCTAAATCAATGATTGAAAACGGTGCCTTAGACGGAGTTGATAATATCATTGCCCTCCACGTAATGACAAATATGCCAACTGGAGGCGTCTTCTACCATGAAGGTAATGCCCACACTGGCCGGTCTAACTTCAAGGTGAAGATCCACGGTAAGGGTGGCCATGCCTCATCCCCTCACCAAGCCAACGACACCATTGTCGCCGCTTCTTACTTCGTCACTGAAATCCAAAGTGTGGTTAGCCGCCGCTTGAACCCATTCGATGTCGGGTCGATCACCATCGGTAACTTCGACGCAGCAGGTGCCAACAACGCCATCCAAGGCGAAGTGACACTAGGTGGGGACGTGCGTGCCATGTCACAAGAAGTCCGTGACATCATCGAGCATGAAGTCAAAGCCAAACTTGAAGGCCTCAAGAACTCCTTTGGCATCACTTACGACCTTCACTACGAAAACGACTACCCAGTCGCTTACAACGATCCAAAAGTCACTGAATTCGCTGTCAAAGCAATCAAGGACCACCCATTCGAACAACTCACAAAAGGGGTGGACACCGAACAACCTCAACCACCATCGGATGACATCGCCTACTTCCTCCAAGAAGTCCCAGGCCTCTACCTCTGGGTCGGCGCCGCACCAAAAGATGGCGAAGCCTACCCACACCACCATCCAAAATTCGTCATGGACGAAGACGCCATGCTCATTGCAGCCAAATCCGTTGCCGCCTTCATCGGCGAATACGTAGAAAACAACGGCGTAGAGTAAACATACTAAGATTAGCTCGAAGGTAAATCGACGGATTTATCTTCGAGCTATTTCTGTTTTTCAGATATAGTATAT
>NZ_JASPDS010000019.1:0-34687 GCF_030230715.1 Aerococcus sp. UMB1112A
TAGACTCTGATTGTGATGCGCTTACTGAGGTGCTTTCAGATTGACTCGCAGATACTGAGCTAGATTCAGATTGTGACGCACTTACTGACGAGCTTTCAGATTGACTTGCAGATACTGAGCTAGACTCAGACTGCGAAGCACTTACTGACGAGCTTTCAGATTGGCTGGCGCTTACTGAGCTTGATTCAGATTGTGACGCACTCACTGACGAGCTTTCGGATTGACTTGCAGACACTGAGCTAGACTCTGATTGCGAAGCACTTACTGAGGAACTTTCAGATTGACTCGCTGACACTGAGCTCGATTCAGATTGTGACGCACTTACTGACGAGCTTTCAGATTGGCTGGCGCTTACTGAGCTGGACTCAGATTGTGACGCACTTACTGACGAGCTTTCAGATTGACTTGCAGACACTGAGCTAGACTCAGACTGCGAAGCACTTACTGACGAGCTTTCAGATTGGCTGGCGCTTACTGAACTTGATTCAGATTGTGACGCACTCACTGACGAGCTTTCGGATTGACTTGCAGACACTGAGCTAGACTCTGATTGCGAAGCACTTACTGAGGAGCTTTCAAATTGACTCGCAGATACTGAGCTCGATTCAGATTGTGACGCACTCACTGACGAGCTTTCAGATTGACTTGCAGATACTGAGCTAGACTCTGATTGTGATGCGCTTACTGAGGTGCTTTCAGATTGACTCGCAGATACTGAGCTAGATTCAGATTGTGACACACTTACTGACGAGCTTTCGGATTGACTCGCAGACACTGAGCTTGACTCAGATTGTGAAGCGCTCACTGATGAGCTTTCAGATTGACTCGCAGACACTGAGCTTGACTCAGATTGAGAAGCGCTCACTGACGAGCTTTCAGATTGACTCGCAGATACTGAGCTTGACTCAGATTGTGACGCACTTACTGACGAGCTTTCAGATTGGCTGGCGCTTACTGAGCTTGATTCAGATTGTGACGCACTCACTGACGAGCTTTCGGATTGACTTGCAGACACTGAGCTAGAGTCTGATTGCGAAGCACTTACTGAGGAACTTTCAGATTGACTCGCTGACACTGAGCTTGACTCTGATTGTGACGCACTTACTGACGAGCTTTCTGATTGTGATGCGCTTACTGACGAGCTTTCTGATTGACTCGCAGATACTGAGCTAGATTCAGATTGCGAAGCACTTACTGATGAGCTTTCTGATTGGCTGGCGCTTACTGAGCTAGATTCAGATTGCGAAGCACTTACTGACGAGCTTTCGGATTGGCTGGCGCTTACTGAACTTGATTCAGATTGTGACGCACTCACTGACGAGCTTTCGGATTGGCTGGCGCTTACTGAGCTGGACTCAGATTGTGACGCACTTACTGACAAGCTTTCTGATTGTGATGCGCTTACTGACGAGCTTTCGGATTGACTCGCAGATACTGAGCTAGATTCAGATTGTGACGCGCTCACTGACTGTGATTCTTCTACTGCTGAAGCTGAAGCACTTTGTGATGCACTCACTGACTGTGATTCTTCTACTGCTGAAGTTGAAGCACTTTGTGAAGCACTTACTGACTGTGACTCTTCAACTGCTGAGGTTGAAGCACTCTGAGATTCAGATTGAACAACAGATTCACTGTTTGAAATACTATTGTTATCTTTCGTCACATTTACTGTAACCTTAGTATCATCTTTTGTTCCATCTGGATAATTAACCACAACAGGAATCGTTACCGTACCGTCTTCAGGACGTCCCTTACCCGGAGTAAAGGTCACTTGACCAGTATTAGGATCGATCATTGCTGTATCTCCAGTGTTCGGATCAGTCCAGTTCGTACTCCCATCCCCAAAAGTAAAGCTTGTACCAGCTGGTGGTGTCACATTATCTTGATGGGTCTTCGGACCAGTTGGATTTTTTGGATCATTTGGAATTTCACCACTGAAGCTTGGAGTTACAGTCGTTGATGTTGGATTTTCACCTGATTCTACTTGTCCAGTTGGGTAAGTTGGTTGATAAGTTTCATTGTTTGGATTATCAACAATCACTTTTACCGTTGCTGGATCTGTCGTCCCATCTGGATAAGTCACAGTTACAGGTACTTCATGAACTCCTGGACTGTTGCCGTCTGGTAAAGCACTTGGATCATCAACTTTTACGGTTGGCGTTTTACCTGGATAAGATGGATTTTCTTGGTAATTAGGTACAGTTACCGCGTTATTGATCTCATCTTCAGTTGGCGCTTGACCATAGTCTTTCTCAACTGGTGTTACAGTTGGATCATAGAGTTCATTCTCAGGCTTGCGGGTAATGTCAACATAGACATTGACGGTATCTGTTGTGTTATCCGCATAAGTAATGGTGACTGGAATTTGAACCTTTTGGCCAGCCTTGCCTTCAGTAAAGCTTGCAGGGATAGTGATTGAGCCGTCAGCGTTGACGGTGACACCTGCTTCGCTTGTTGTGAATTGGCTAACTTCTGGCTGAGCCACTTGACCGTTCTTGATGAAGGTTGGTGCAGCGACGGTGTCAGCTTTACCCTCTTCAACAGAAACATTGTCATAACCTGGCTCGAATTCTTCAGCCATGGTAACTTTTTGCCATTGGGCATAGACGGTGGTTGAGTTTTGGAAGGCGGTTTCCCGAGTAATGTATTCTCCTGAACCATCCTGAGCGGTATTCCAGCCTAAGAAACGGTAACCTTCCAAGGTCGGATCCTTGGCCATATTGCCTTCAAGACCGTTGTTGGTGTAGCCCACTTCATTGGAGAAGTCTTCGTTACGAGGAACATCGGAGTTCTCGATGGCTGTCGTGTTGCCTGCTGCATCATTAGTTTCTACTGGCGCAGCGTAAGTCATCACGTGACGAACAGAGGTCCCGTTAGGATTATTGAGGTCGTAAGTCACCTGGATAAGAACGCGGGCGATAACCGCATCTGAACCTACAGCTGTTTGGATGGCTTCTTGATCTTCAGATAATGCTCTTTCCTGTTCAGCACTAGCAATTGTGTAATTAAAGGATCTTGCAACGATTGGCGAGTCCTTGACAACGTGATCAGTATCTGAAATAGAGTATTCGAACTTGTACAGTCCTTTACCTAGCTCTGGATAGGTCTTATCGCCTTCAACCGTATATGTTGCACCTGGTTCTGCGGTATCGCTAGACAAGGTTTTTACGTAACGCGTTTGTCCAGAATTAGCATCAATATATGAAATCTCAACTAATTGGTTAGGGACATAGGTATAACCCGTAATTATCTTATCAAAGTCATACATGTCCTTAACTACTGGCATGTATTGAGTACGGTCAAGAAGAGCAGACGACTGAACTTCTGTACCAATTAGCATTCTCGGAGCAAAACTCTTTTCAGCATGTCCTTCACCAAAGTCAGCAACCTTTTTGCCACCAATATAAATTTCACCAGAGTTATTAACTAGATTTCCTAATTGCCCTGTAAATAACTTAATTTCTGTGCCGGGATTCACTTTAATATCATAGGGCATAGTATAAGTATAAGTTTTCCCACCATTAGAAACGTCAAAGTCGTAACGATCGTAGACTCCACGACCGCCTGTTGAGTTAGGATAAATTCCTAAATTACCAAAAATTGGTGCGTCGCCAAGCTTCATAGCTAGTTTATTCGCTGTTTCTGCTAAGTTAACCCCTGATTCACTACCACTAATTCCTTCATTAAGAGGCTTTGCAAAGTGAATTTCAACAGTTTCTCCTTCTCTAGCAATTCCTTCATCTGTAGTCAAAATACTCAAGCGATCAATACCCTTTGGAGTTTCTAACAAGAAAGAAGTATGCACATCTATAGAAGTCATTTCTGGTTCTTGGCCATTAATTGTTGGGTATAAACTCTTAAGATTATCCGAATCTATATTTAATGTTGTTAAAGTAAAAATTTGATCGGACAAACGATTTCCTAAATTATCTGTGAAACCGTTCATGTCACCTTCAGTATAAATGACTTGACCAGTTTCCGAATTAGAATCAAAATCATTAGGTGCATAAATAACATATGCCATATTGCCAACTACATTTACTTGGTCTCGAGTAAATCCTGTTCGAGTCTGATTTGGATTCACTCCGGCTTGTGCTCCAGATGTTTTCGATGGTTCAACGTAACCAATATAGCCAAATTCATCATCTTTTAAAACATCAAGCAGCGACTTGTCAAAAGCTAAACGATATGCAAATGAATTACCATTTTGTGTTTCATTTGCGGTAGTTGCTCCTTTGACCGTCTGAGTAGCGATATATAATTTATTCTCTGAAGGCTTATATGAAACATTATTTTGGCTTGATATAAACGATGGAGCTTGATCAGCCAGGAAGCTGCTGACTACTTGTAAGTAGGGAGATAAGCCTGTTTTTAAATTTGTCTCATCTAATCTTGGTATGGAAGCTGCGGATGTATAGGAGCCATACCCTGTCAGTTCTATATTTGAATCGCTAGTTCCGCCCATATAGCGCGTATAGACTCTGCTTCTCCTATCAAGGATTCGAGTTTGAATCGTTGTATCAATATTATCTAATTCTTCTCGAGTGGTATTTCTTAAATACAGCTTTATTGGCGTATGCTGAGCAAATGTACCTTGTTCCATATCAATAAACCGCATCAGTTTATCTGTTGATGAATTACCATTTGAAAAGCGTTTTATGCCATTTCTACCACTATAATAAGACTTAGTCCAATCAACCCGTTTTTCTAACTCATCTGACACTTTCAAGTTTACTTGATCCCAGACATTAGCTGATCTTAAGAAAAACGAATAAACCATATCGATAACAACATCGCCATCTGGAGTTTCATGATATCCCTTATAGTTCAGCTGATAAGAACCAACTGGGTCTGATATATTATTAACTACTCGTAATTCTTGACCATCTTCTAATGGCCAACGCGAAAGGCCCTGTCCTTTAATAGACTGCTCATCCCAGTTAGGCTCTAGATAATACTTCTTACCTGTAGCTTCATCTTCAAAATACTTGCGGCCGTCTTGGTCGGTCTTAGGGGTTAAGATGGTATCTGCTGTGGTTGAATCGTTGAGGTCAGAGATAATCTTATCGACCTCTGCCGTGGATTGGGCAGCATCGATCTTAGCTTGGACGGCTGCCACATGGTCTGGATCAGCGCTAGTGGCTTGCGAATTTGTGGCTTGGGTCCGGGCGTCGAGGATGGTCTTGGCGCTCGCTTTAGCAGACTCTTTGATGCGATTAAGTTCCGCTTCCTTCTGCGCTTTTTCTTCAGCGGTTTCCTCTTGAGGCTCTACATTAGCCGCAGGATATTTTGTTTGAGCTTCTTTGACTACCGCACCAATTTTTTCAATGGTGTTGGCAGCGTCGATTCGAGACTTGTAGAAAGCTAAATCACTAGCTGCTCCATCATTATGAGCTAGAGCTTTTTCTAGGTCTTCCTTGACCTGTGCCTTATTGCCTGCGAGATTGCTTACAGCTGCATAGTAACCTGCTTGGCTGCGGTCATCTTCTTGGGCAGTCGAACGTTCTAAGCCTGCTTGGAGATTCTCATCTTCACGTGCCGCTTCGTCCTGGGTCTTACCATTGGCTTGAACACTTGCTGCACCAGCCAGAGCAGTTACTTCCGCACCATTCTGGGCAATGACTGGATTGACTGCTGTATCCAGGTCAAAACGAGCCTGGTCCACATTAAAGACCTGGCTGCTTGTTCCCGCTTCAAGACGTGTTTGAGCCTGAGCTTGTGGTGCTTGATCAGCGGCGGACTGGTCTTCTAGAACGGTTTCACGGCTTGCTTCATCGGCAGATTGACTGTCTTCAGCTGCCTTATCACTTGTTTCAGTTTCAGAACTTGCCTCTGATTCAGACTCACTCGCTTTGTATCCTTCAGAAGTCGAAGTTTCCGCACTTTCAGACAAACTAGCTGCGTCAGAGCTTGATCCACTGGCTGAAGCGGATTCAGATTCTGAGGCACTGATAGAAGCCAACTCGCTCGCAGAAATTGACAGTGATTCACTAATTGAGAGCGATTCGCTGATGGAAGCAGATTCGCTTAAAGATGCTTCATCTTCTTGACCAGTTGCTGTTTCACTCACTATATCTTGGCCTGGTGCTTCAGATCCAGCCGATAGTTCCGCTGTTTCTGCTTCAGCTAGGGTTTCCTTCTCATAGGTCTTCTCTGTGGGGAGTTCATCCGCAGAGACCTGGGCGGACGTTAGTCCAGCCCCACCAACTAGGGCTCCCAAGGTGGTTAGCCCCTTGAACAAGTGGCCCTGGCCGCCGAGGTCAAGGTCTTGTGAAATTTCAACATCTTCAACAACTTCTTGGCTGCCAAAGAAACGTAAAAGGCCAAACTTCGACAGGCAAGTACTAACCCAGTTCTTCCCTGACTTATGAAGTTTGACACGGGTCTTACGTTCCGTCTCCAAAAAGTCGCCATGTCTAAACTTTCTCTTCATAGACTCTCCTTCTTTTCTTATAAAAACTCACGAATAGACATAATAAATGCTTAAGTACTTTAGACTTAAAAATGACCGCCAATGTGATCATCACGGGCAGTTATAACCATTTAAGCAAAAAATAATTATAGTTTCAAATTATTATATTTCTCTTCTATGAAACACTAAAAAAAATCCTTTTTGTACTAAAAACAGGTGATTTTGTATTCCATTTTGTTTTCATTATTATAATTTTTATCATCATTTGCTAATAAATAAATCAAAATGTTCTTCCCTTAACGAATAAAAAGACCACCTCCTGCTTAAATAAGCAGGAAATGATCTTCCTTACCAAGTGGCTTAATTGCCTCGTGCCAAGCTTTCCTTGTGGTCGGCTTGGATTTGGGATAGGGTATCTGGTTCAAGGATTAAATCGAGGGCGGTGCAGGCAAGGAGGATGGCCGCAATGCGGATGGACTCCAGGCCTTCTTCCGATCCCGCAGCATCCACCAAAGCCTGGGAATGTCCAGGAATGTTTTCTTTGGAGATAGCCAGGAAGGGTTGGATGGTTGGTACGGCATAGCTGACATTGCCCACATCAGACGAACCGTGAGCCTGGCTGTCAGCTTCCCCGATGTCGTCTGTTGTCAGTCCAGCCCAGGCGATCTGCCTGAAGAAGAGGCGGTCGAAACTCTCAGTAATGATCATATCGTCCACCTTGTTCTGGAAGAGGCCGAACTTGAGCTCAGCTCCTGTCCCATGGGCCGCCCCTTCCGCAATCCGCTTCACCTTCTCGCGGACCTCGTCCAGGGTCTTCCGGTTCTTAGCTCGGATATAAAAGCGGCCCCGGCTATAGTCTGGCACCACATTGGCCGCCTGACCCCCGTCCAGGATAACGCCGTGGATGCTGACGTCCTTGGGTAGGTGGAAGCGGAGGGCGTCGATCCCGACAAAGGTCTGGATCAAGGGGCTAAGGGCAGAAATGCCGTCTTCGGGTGCGGCCGTGGCGTGGGAGGACTTGCCGAAGAACTCAATGTCTACGGGGTCATTGGCTAGGAGATGGCTGGTGGGAATATGCTTGCCCGATCCCGGATGGGCGCAGAGGGCGGCATCGACATCATCGAAGAAACCCTCACGGACAAAACTTTCCTTGGCCGAGCCATTTTCGCCCCCTTCTTCTCCCGGCGTCCCATAGACCCGGATCTCACCACCAACTTGGTCAATCACAGACTTCAGGGCAGCAGCGGCCAAGCTTGAATAATTGCCGAAGAGGTTGTGGCCACAACCATGGCCCAGCCCCTCTAAGGCATCAAATTCTGCCAGAAAAGCCAGAACTGGCCCTTCCTTAGCGGCTTGGTAGCGGGCATCGAAGCCGGTCGGATGGCCGGCAACATCCCGCTTTACGTTAAAGCCCTCAGCCTCCAATTGCTTGGTCAAGACATCCTGGGCAAAGTACTCATGGTTAGAGGTCTCTGGTTGGCTATGGATACGGAGAGCGTTCTCCTGGTAGGTCGTCAAGTGTTGGTCGACGAAGTCTACAATCTGTTCTTTCAACTGGTCTGCTGTCATCAGGCAGGCTCCTTTCTTATTTTTTACCGAATTCTTCCCAGGCTGCTAGATTAGCGCCTTTACTCTTCTCATCAATGACTTTCTTGGTCTCATCTGTTTGATAGCTGTCTACTACTTTTGCATAGACCGGATTGTCCTTGTCTTCTTTACGAGCAGCAACGATATTGACATAGGGTTTTGACCGTTCGTCGACTGGCTCGGTAAAGAGGGCATCCGTCTTAGGATCCAAACCCGCATCGACAGCATAACCTGAGTTCACGAGGGCAATGTCCACATCACCGAGGGCTCGAGGGGTTTGTGAGGCATCCATTTCTTCAATCTGCAAGTTCTTATCGTTTTTCGTGATGTCATTCAAGGTCGGGGTGATTCCAGCGGCGTCGTCCACTTCAATTAGACCAGCTGATTCTAAGAGGATGAGAGCCCGACCTCCATTGGTCACGTCATTCGGGATAGCTACCTTGGCCCCATCTGCCAAGTCCTCGACCTTATCAATCTTATTGGAATAAATAGCGAGTGGAGCAACCACTGTATTCCCAATCGCAACTAAGTCTGTCCCAAATTGTTCGTTAAACTTATCCAGGAAGACCTGGTGCTGGAAGGCATTGAGGTCAACATCTCCCTGGGCTAGAGCCTGGTTAGGCTGGTTATAGTCTGAGAATTTGACGTATTCTAGCTTAATTCCTTCATCTGCCAAGCGGTCACGGACACTGTCCCAGTCTCTGGTATCATCCCCCACGAGGCCGAGTTTTACTGTTTCCGTCTCTTGATTAGCTTCCTGGCCATTCCCACAGGCGGTGAGACCTAGGAGAGCAGTCAGTCCAATGATTACTGTTTTAGTCCATTTATTCATTTTATTCACTTCTTTCTATTTGCTTATTTCTTTCCAAATTCTTTCCAGGCGGCAATGTTGACTCCTTTGCCGATTTCATCGATAACTTTGGCTGTTTCATCGGTCTGATAGGCGTCAACCACCTTGGCGTAAATGGCATTATCTGCATCTTCTTTACGGGCGGCGACAACATTGACATAGGGTTCTGACTTCTCATTAATCGGTTCGGTGAAGATCCCGTCAATCTTAGGGTTAAGCCCTGCTTCTACGGCATAGTTGGAATTGATCAGAGCAATATCCACATCCCCTAAAGAGCGTGGGGTCTGTGAGGCATCCATCTCTTCGATCTGAAGATTCTTGTCATTCTTAGTGATGTCACTGAGGGGTGACGTAATCCCAGCTGCATCGTCGACTTCGATCAGACCCGCTGATTCGAGGAGAATGAGCGAGCGCCCGCCCATGGTCACATCGTTAGGGATCGACACCTTGGCCCCATCCGGTAGATCCTCAATCTTGTCATACTTGTCGGAATAGATAGCTAATGGGGTCACTACTGTATTCCCAATCCCTACTAAATCCGCCCCATACTGTTCATTGAAGTTATTCAAGTAGACCTTGGTCTGGAAGGCGTTGAGGTCCACCTCTCCTTGGGCTAGGGCCTGGTTGGGCTGGTTGTAGTCTGAGAACTTGACATATTCTAAGTTAATCCCTGGTCAGCTAGGGTCTCCTTGGCAATATCCCATTCCCTGGTGTCGTCTCCGACCAAGCCTAATTTAACGGTCTCTGTCTTTTTCTGAGCGCCTTGGCTCCCGTTAGCGCAGGCGGTCAGACCTAGGAGGGCAGTCGCCCCAATGACCAGTGCTTTCGTCCATCTCTTCATATGAACCGCTCCTTATCTTTCCAATAAAAAAGTCCCCTGCCCGGTTTATCACCAGACAAAGGACGACGTATCGTGTTACCACCTTTAATTCAGAGCCTCAGCTCCCTTAACCCAACCACTATTATTAAGTGAATGGTGCTCCAATTAGCGACTGAGCTAAGCCGGGAAGAACTCTGATTGCCCTTCCTCTCTCCAAGGCCATCTTCAATCTTCCTTCACTTAGCCCCTTCCACCACCAGGGCCTCTCTAAAAAGTTCGAAAGATTTACTCTCCTTATCAACGAGAACTCTTTATTAATGATAGATTTAGTCTAACATAGGCTAGCTGTTGGAAACAAGCTAGGCCGCGATATCAAAAATTCATCATTTATGATCGCTTATACCGATATCAAATGATGACTAAAAGGCTTAGCCGATCGCATAGCTTCAGCTAAACTTACCAGGCTGCCTGGCTAGCTCCCCTGCTGGTCTCTTGGATCAGAGCTTTCATATCAGCTACTTGGAAGGCTTCCACCAGCTTCCGGTAACGGGAATCGCTAGCCTCGTCCTCTCTCACCGCAATCACTTGGCTATAGGCTGCCGCTTCTTCTTCTGTCAAGTCTTCGCGGACCAAGGACTCTTTAAGAGGATCCATCTTGGCATCCAAGGCAAAGTTGGTATTAATGACTACCGCATCGGCATCGGTCAATTTAGGTGGTGTCTTCGAGGCTTCCACTTGTTCAATCTTGAATTCCTTAGGGTTATCCTGGATATCTTTTAAAGTGGGATAAGTTTCTAGGGTCTCCTTGAGGGTAATTAAACCGGCAGCCTCCAACAAGTTCAGAGCCCGTCCGGCATTGGTCGGGTCCTTGGGAATAACAATCCGCGCCTTGTCCCTGAGATCATCCAAGTTGTCGACCTCATGGGAATAGAGGCCAAGGGGGCTGATCATCGTATGGGCAATAGGGGCCAGTTTGGATTTGCGGTCCCCATTAAAGTCGTCCAGATAGGCTAGCGTTTGACTGGCATTAGCATCGATACGGCCAGCTAATAGATCCTTGTTGGCTTGGTCATAGGTCATTATCTTAACCAGGTCGAGCTCAATCCCTTCCGCCTTGAGACGCTTTTGGACGGGCTCCCACAGGCGGGTATCATCCCCCATGATCCCTAGGCGAATCCTTGTCTGGTCATCCTCGGCAGAGCTGGACGGTAGCTTCCCACTTTCCAGGTTCAGACTAGTACAGCCGGTCAAAGTGATCAAAGCAAGCAAAAACAGCATCAAGAGTGCTTTATACCCCTTCATTGTCTTCCTCCTCATAAGTTCCCCTGCCCCTTCTTTAGGCTAGGCAGCGCATTTTGCTAGGAATATCTTAGCACGACCGGGCCCTAGGAACAAGAGCGGAGAAAAAGCTTTAGATAAACAAAAAGAAGCCCACCCTGGGGCTTCTCTTGCGTGTAAGTATTAGTTATCCTCTGCGTCATCTGTCATCGTCTGACCGAGTTCGGTCACTTCATCATAGAGTTCCTTGTTATCGACCCGTGATTCATCGTAGAGGGCCCGCATGTCAGCCGCTTCTTCCCGGCCAAATTCATAATCCTCATCTTGGCGGTCCACTTCCATCTTAATCAACTCATCACGCACCTGGATTTCCCGGTGGATGTGGCGGTAACGAATCGCCCACTGGATAATTAGAAGGGCAATCACGAAGAAACCGCAATAGCCGATGAAGGGATAGAGATAGGCCACTAAGGTATCAAAACCGGCGAAGGAAAGCACGAAGCCGATCCCAACCAAGATGATCATATTCCGAGTAAAGTTTTCTGGTTTTGACCGGGAAACCCGTTTGGCCAAGGCGTAGTACATCCCGATAGCCGTATTGTAGATCATCCCGAAGATGATAATGGCCATAGCCACTCCCAATCTTGGGTCTAAATTATCGAAGAGGGTCAATAGCGGCATGGAAGAGCCGAGAACCCCATCGATATTCAAACTGATTGAGAAGAAGGAAGCAAAAAGTAAGCCGCCGACGAGGACCCCACCAAAGAGGCCACCAAGTCCTGCTTGCTTAGGACTATATTCCTCGCCCCCAATGACCACCGCCATAGAAATGGCTAGCATCAGAGCCAAGCTGGTATAGTTCAAAGTAGAGATCAACCAGTTCGGCAGGGTCGTCGCTTGGGCAGCTGCCGTCGCCATGGCTTCCTCATAGGGAATCGGCATTGTATTGAGGGTATGGATAAAGATCCCGAGTAAGAAGACAATCACAAAGGGCGTCACCATCCCGATCAAACCCGTTACCTTATCCACATCCATAAAACCAGTCACAATGACCAAGGCTGAGACTAGGAGCGCCCCGGCCCAGATTGGCCAGTTGAATTGCTGGTTGAGGTTTGTCCCTGCCCCAGCAATCATAATAAAACCAGTACAAAAGAGTGTCATATTGATTAAGAAATCAATCACTTTGGAAATAAATGGTGATGAGATGTGGTTAAATACCTCACTGTGCTCTTGGACCTTGTAGTAGCTCCCGAATTGCAAGAGGACGATCCCTCCAACAATAAAGAGAATAGAGGAGATAACCAATCCCCAAATCCCCATTTTACCAAAACTTACAAAATACTGGAACATTTCTTGCCCAGAGGCAAAACCTGCTCCGATGATCACGCCGAGATAGGCGAGACCAATTTTTACCATACTTTTAAATGTATTCATATTCCTTCCTTTCCTTACACTGTTTACTATTATAAGGAAAATTAATGCAGATGCATATTTTATGTTTTTTATAGATAGCCAAATGCGATTTAAGCTTATAAAGTAAGAATAAAGCCTATTGTTAAGCTTATCTTAAGCTTTGTAACAATGAAAAAGGAGTACAATTATTGTACTCCTGAATCAACTTCGCTTTACCCCATCGTATTGATGAGCATCCGTTCCGCTTTTGAATTTGATCGTTAAAGAGCCATGGCATCGGCTCGAGCCAAGGTCTCTCGCCTAGCGAGCTTCAAACGGCTAGTAACGGCTTACGCCGACTATCCGTAATTCACATCTAGTCGGGTTCAGGCTAGCAGAAATAGCTCCTCTTCACCAAAATCCGCCGAAGACTTTCAGTCTTCTCTGGCTTTTGGCTCCAGAGGTCTATTTCTCCCGCTAGCCTTCGCACCCTGATACTTGCTTGTTCATGGCTAACGATCAAATTCAAAGCTCCACTCCTGCTCAAAAATAATTGGGTAGTCAAATTTTTTCTTTAATTACTAGTCGTAAAAACCAGTAGCAAAGAACTGAAAAAACAGATTTTAACTTAAATATTTATTGTCAGAAACATGAGCCTTTAATATTGCGTCACCAACTCTTCAAACTCATAGGCCTAGTTCTAGTCTTCAAGCAAGACCCATCGTCCAGTCAGCATATCCATCTGGTAGACCTGGCCTGTTGCTTCGTCAACTTGGTAGAGACCTTCCAAATGAGATACCCGACCATCGGGGCTGTCGACCCGGTAGTCGTACTGGGTCCGGCCGGTCTCAGGATCTTGGCTTGGGCCCATCAGATAGCTCTTTTGGGTTGCTGGAGCCTTTTCTTCCATCGGTTCAGCTTCCCTTTGTCTTGCTGGAGCTGGCTTAGTGGGCTGTAAGTTTTGTTCAGGAGCTCTTGCTGGTTGGATAGCTGCAATCTCCTGGTTTTGACGGGCTTGAACTGGTGCGATATCTTGGACACTGGTTCGAATATCGACAATGTGGGGAGCTGCGGTCAATTGATTGATGACTGGAATTTCTTTAATAAAGGCTTGACTGGCTTCATTCGGATTCATTTCTACGAGCGATTGACTAGCCGTTGCATCTGGCGCATTGAGGGCCACCAGTAAAGCGGCGAGTCCAACACTGGCAATAACACTCTTTTTCATGGGGATCCCTCCTCTATCCTTCTTAAGTTCATTGTAACACATTTGTAACATTTTGTTAATTATTATGTAAAAGAAATCCTGTGTTATGATTAAATAAAGGAAAGGAGCGATTCCATGTGCGGACGCTATGAATACCAGCTCAAGGACCCCCTCCTAGCCCACTTCTACAAGAAGTTGGGTCAGGAAAGCACGGCTGCGACAGGCACGGTCTATCCCGGCCAAGAGGCGGTCTGCTTGGGTTTAGATCCAAAAGCCAAGGTCCGGGTAGCCAGTATGCGCTGGGGCTTTGATGGTTTCAAGAAAAAACAGCTTCTTATCAATGCCCGGTCGGAAAGCATCAATGACAAGCTGGCCTTTGCCCAGGCCTTCCGCTACCGCCGCTGCATCTTCCCCATGTCCGCCTTCTACGAGTGGTCGGCCGACAAGACCCGCTTCCTCTTCTCAGCCAGCGAGGTCCTCTTCGTGGGTGGCTGCTACCAGGTTCTTCCGCAAGCAGACGGCCAAAGCCAAGCCCAAGCTGTCCTCATGACCCAGGCCGCTGACCAGGTCGTCGGCCGCGTCCACCAGCGCATGCCTTATTTCATCCACAAAGAAGACCTCCGCCCCTGGCTAAATGACTGGGCCTACGCCTCCAACTACCGGGGCCAAGCACCTGAGCTTGCCATGCAAAAGGACAGCCCCGACCGGCTCAGCCACTTGGTCACCCTGGACTTAGAATAAAAGACTGTTCCAAAAGTCAGGACTGACTTTTGGAACAGATTTTTGAAACAATTGCTATTTAAAAGAGACTGGAGCTTTGACCCAGTCTCTTTAATTTTGAATGCTTAATATGGTCTACCAATCAATCCAGTGGTAGAGGTAGAGGCGGTAGCCGATCCACTTCAGGACTTCCATCCGGGCCATGCGGCGGCCATTAGGGGTTGCTCGGTAGCCGTGGCCATCCCGGTGGGCACTGACAAAAGTCAGGTCAAAGCCATACTGGCGGTTGGCCCGGCGGAAGGTCAGCATGGTCCGACGCATATGGTAGTCGCTAGTCACCACATTGGCACTGGTCCAGCCCCGGTCGGCCATGATAGCGAGGCTGTTCACCGCATTGGTCCAGGTAGAAGTCGCCTGGTCTTCGGCCACTAGACTCTCCGGCGGCGCCCCCTTCTTCACATAAGTGGGAAAGATATCAAAATCTTCACGCGCATGGCGGGGCGACACCAAGAGATAGCCCGTCTGGCTGTAGCCCGCCCTTAAGAGATCCACAGCCTGGTCACTCCGTTCAGGTGCCGGCCCCTCAGCCACCAGAATAATATCAGCTGGCTGGGGTATTTGGCCGGTGTCCAAATGATAATAGAGATAGACTAGGCGGGCAATCATTAACAAGATAGCAAGAAATCCGATTCCCAAATAAAACATGACAAGCCCTCCTTTCAGCGCTTGCCCTATTCTAGCAAGTTTCCGAAGACTTTGCTTGTTTTAGCTCTCCAAGAGCCTTTTAATCCCTGTTTGAGCTTAAATAATTCGCCAAAAACGCCTCAATCCGCTCATAATAGCCTGACTGGAACTTAGCTTCGGCATGGCCGCCTACTTGAAGGAGGAAGAGTTCTTTAGGTCCCTGCTTCTTACTGGCATAGAGTTCCTGGGCCATTTCCACTGGCACGAAGTCATCTTTTTCGGTATGGATAAAGAGAATGGGCAATTCACTCTTAGCCACATAGTCCTTGGGTTCAGCCCAGCGGATATCGTAGCCCGCTTGGAGCCGGCCCATGAATTCTGCCATGTAGAGGATGGGAAAGGCTGGGAGATTAAAGCGCCATTTCAATTCTGAAGCAAAGATATCCCAAGTTGAGCTATAGGCACAGTCCGAGACAATGGCCTTAACTTGCTTGGGCAGGGTCAGACCCGAGGCCATCAGGACACTTGCCCCACCCATGGAGGTACCATGGTAGACAATTTCCGCTTCCGGGTCTTCTTTGACCAACCACTTGGTCCAGGCTAAGAGGTCGTCCTTCTCAAAGTAGCCCATCCCGATATACTTGCCTTGGCTGGACGCATGGGCACGTTGACTGTATGTCAAGACATTATAGCCGGCCTCATCGAAGTGCCTGGCCAGAAGATTAGACTCGTCTTCACTGGACTGGTAGCCGTGGACGATAATCACCCAGCGCTGGTTGGCTTTGTCCTGCTTAATCTGGTGGCCGTAGAGCTTCAAGCCGTCTACTGACTGGATGGTCACCGGCTGGCGTCGCTCACCCACTTGGTCTAACCAAATCGCCCGCTCTTCTTCTTCCTTATCCCGGGCCCGGTCAATCACCAATTGGTCCGCTGACCGATCAACCACTTCTTCACGGTTCTCTGCCCCTTGCTGGGGGACCAGGGCATAATTCACGAAATAAGAGCCTACCCCATAAGTAGCCAAGCCCAAGAGAAGCAAAATTATGACTAGACCGTACAGGCAGCCTTTTCTTCTTTTTTCTTTCAACTGATCGCTCCTTATATTGTTTAATAATTTATATTTTAAACAATTAAAGCTCGCTCTTCAAACTTTTTATTAATAGCAATTTGCTTGAGGGCATCGCGGAGCTCTTCAAGTGCGGCATCCGTCGTGGCCCAGCTGGTGACAAAGCGGAGGACCACTTGGCCATCAAGGTCTGGATTCCAGACGCTAAAGCCGACATAATCAGCCAAGCGCTCGGCTTCTGCTGGCGACAGGCAGACAAATTGTTGGTTGGTATAGGAATCCGTATAGAAGCTATAGCCCGCCTCCGCAAATATTTCTTTGACAGTCAGGCCCTGCTTGACCGCATGCCGGCTCAAGTCAAAGTAGAGGCCATCCTTAAATAATTCCTCAAATTGGATGCCGAGCAGGCGGCCCTTGGCGACCAAGCCCCCATGTTTTTTCACCAGGGCGGGGAAATAGGCCGGTGCTTTCCTCTGGCTAAAGACTACAGCTTCCCCACAGAGGGCACCGATCTTGTTGGCCCCAATATAGAAGACATCGCACAAGTGAGCCAATTCAGCCAGGGTCAGGTCGGCTTCAGGACTCATTAGGCCGTAGCCGAGCCGGGCCCCGTCAATGTAGAGGGGCAGGTCGTGGGCCTGGCAGACCTGGTAGATGGCTTGCAAGTCTGCTTTAGAGTAGAGGGTGCCGAGTTCACTTGGATAAGTGATGTAAACCATGCCCGGAGCCACCATGTGGGCGCGGTTGGGATTAGCTTCAAAGGCTTGCAGATAGGCCTGGAGCTGGTCAGCTGACAGTTTACCCTGGTCATTCGCTAAGCTTAGGATCTTATGGCCACAGGATTCAACAGCCCCGGTCTCCTGGGTGTTGATATGGGCGGTATCTGCCGCCACCACCCCGCGGTAGTCCGTCAGCAGGCTATCAATTACCAGCTTATTGGTCTGGGTCCCTCCTACCGTAAAATAAACTTCTGCTTCAGGGCAAGCACAAGCACGCCGGATGGCTTGGACCGCCTGATGCGTATAAGGGTCCTGCCCATAGCCTGGCACTTGGTCACGGTTACTTTCCATCAGACGACTGAGCAAGCGTTCATGTGCCCCCTCTAAATAATCACAGGCAAAAGAAAACATATTGAGCCACCTCTCATTTTAAGTTTTAATTCCTTTTCTTAAAATTATATGTATAAATAATAGGATGTCTAATCAGTTTTTTACTCTTCTATCATAAAAAAACCTTTATTCACAAGAGCTTAGAACAGAATTTTCACGCAATTCATGTTAGAGTAAAGATAGGTTATTTTTATACTTTAAATCAAAAAAGGAGGTTTTTTATGCCATTTTTACGTTTTCTTCTAGCCATTGCCTTGGTCTATGGAGCAGGCCGCTTAATCCAAAAAATCAAACTTCCTGCCATCCTAGGCTGGCTCCTATGCGGCATGGTTGTGGGT
The DNA here is from genome assembly GCF_030230715.1 of Aerococcus sp. UMB1112A. Taxonomy (NCBI): domain Bacteria; kingdom Bacillati; phylum Bacillota; class Bacilli; order Lactobacillales; family Aerococcaceae; genus Aerococcus; species Aerococcus sp. UMB1112A. Next base: position 17,464 of record NZ_JASPDS010000019.1, read on the forward strand.
CCTAACCTGCTCAATCTTTTTCACGAGAGCATCACTGGCCACCCCGCCTTCCAACTCTTGGCGACCCTGGCCCAAGTCATTGTCGGTATCATGATTGGGTCCAACTTAATCGTAAGTAAAATAAAAAAAGTTGGGACTTCCATCTTTAAACTCGCTATCTGGCAGATGCTAGGTATTTTCCTGATGGTCAGCCTAGCTTTTGGCTTGATTTTCTCTTGGATAGGGGTGCCTTTCCTGATTGCCATTATTTTCGGGGTTATCGCCATGGCCACAGCCCCGGCCCCCGTGCTATCAGTCATTAACGAATACAAGACAGATGGGCCACTCTCACGGACAACTGTTTCCATGACCGTCATGAATACCCTCTTAGTAAACATCATCTTCTATTTCTTCATTTCGGTCGTCCAATCACAAGTGACTGAGGCTTCAACTTCGGCTGTACTCAACCTGTCCTTGATGATGGTCCTTCCGATACTGATCGGTGTCGGCCTAGGTTATCTAGCCGGTCGTTTCTTATCCGGAGCGGAAGAATCAGGTATCGGTCGCTTCCTCACGACTATTGTATTGACGACTGCTATCATGCTAGCAATTGACCATTGGCTCTACCCTAGCCCCATGGCCAATTACATCATCCTGGGAGCCGCCTTCTCAGCCGCCCTGGTCAACGGTATTTCAGATGACCAACGCGAAGCCCTAAGTGATGACTTTAGCCCCATCCAATCAGCTGGACTCTTGCTTATCATCTTGAACCTCGCTGCCCCACTCGATCCTGGCTTGCTCGTCCAAGCTGGCGTCTGGAGTTTGGCCTATATTAGCTTCCGCCTACTTGGAAGCTTTATTGGGTCTTATCTGGGAGGTAAGCGCATCGAAGCAGACCCCAGCGTCCAAAAATACCTGGCCTTAACCATGATGCCCCATTCCGGTATTTCCCTCGTCTTCTCCTCCATGGCAGCCCAGGCAATTGGTCAGGCAGCCAGTGACCTCGGCGCCAGTATCCAGATCATCATCCCTGCTGCTGCTCTAATCAATGAGATTATCGCTGTACTCATGGCTAAGAAGGCCTATGAATGGGCCGACGAAACGGACCAAGCCGAAGACGATGATGACTATGTGAACGAGGACACCTCTTATTGCACACAGAGTCGGGATACTCGCTACTACGATTATTAACATTTAAATTTAAAGGAGGACTTCTAATGACTCAAAAGAAACCAAATATTATTTTAATTTTTGCCGACGACTTAGGAATGGGTGACGTATCTGCCTTCAACCCTGAGTCCAAGATTCATACCGAACACATTGATGCCCTCGCTCAGGACGGCATGCGCTTCACTGATTCCCATGCCACCAGCGCCCTCTGTACGCCCTCAAGATATGGGCTCTTAACCGGCCGCTACAACTGGCGGTCTCAGCTCAAGAGTATTGTCATCCCTGGCGACGCCCAAAGTCTGATTGAGAAAGACCGGCGCACCCTCCCTCAAATGCTCAAGGACCACGGCTATCAAACAGCAGCCATCGGTAAGTGGCACTTGGGGATGGAATGGACCTTAAAGGACCACAAAGACTATGAGCGCTATGGTGTCGACGGAGACAAGTACCGCGAGCAAGAGGCGGACTATCAGAAGGGCCGCCCTTACTTCGGCAATGCCACAGCGGAACCCATCTTCCGGGGAACAGACATCGATTATAGCCAACCGATTAAATTCGGGCCGCTCAACTATGGCTTCGACTACTTCTACGGGACGGCAGCCAGTCTGGACCAAGGCCCCTTTACCATCATCGAGAATGACCGGGCCCTCTACCAACCTGAATACATGGCCGGGGACCATAATATTTCTCGGGTTGAGCCTGAAACCAACCGCTCCATCGAAGCCGGCGTGATAGCCCCTGAGCACAGCCCCTACCATGTCCCAGACCAAATGCAGGCCAAGGCACTAGACGTCCTAGATGATATGATTGAAGCGGATGCCCCCTTCTTCCTCTACTATCCTAACCACCTGGTCCACGGTCCGATTATTCCTCAAGAACGTTTCCGCGGTAAGTCAGGGATCGGTGACTACGGCGATTTCGTCCTCCAACTGGATGCCTATGTCGGTGAAATAGCCGACAAGCTCAAGGAAGCTGGCATCTACGAAGACACCCTATTCATCTTTACTTCCGATAATGGGGCCTCTCCGATTGTCGATATTGACCGCTTGAAGGAAGAAGAAGGCCACGACCCAAGTAATGGGCTCCGCGGGCATAAGATGCATATCTGGGAAGGGGGCCACCGGGAACCTACGATTGTGACCTATCCGCGAATGATTGAAGCCAACACGGTTTCTAACCACATGGTCTCCCACTCCGACTTCTACAACACCATCGCCGATATCCTCGGTGAGGACAAACGCGATAATGTCGCTGAAGATAGCTACTCCAACCTCCCCCTCTGGCAGGGTGAGGACCAGGCTATCCGTGAAGACATCATCCATTCAGCTGGTAACGGGGGCTTCTCCATTCGCCGTGACTTCTGGAAACTCATCATGGTCAAAGATGGCGGCCTAGGCAGTTATGACCGCAATGTGGACAGCTATAAAGAAACCTTCCAAGCAAGCGAACTCTATGACCTGCGCGATGACCTCTCCGAAAGCCACAATGTTATCGACGACCATCCGGATGTTGTGACTGAATTGAGCCAAGCCTTGGTCGACTACATCAAGGAAGGCCGATCAACGCCTGGTGAGCCTCAAACCAACCAAGCCGACCTACCGACCGGTGACTGGGAACAAGTCGCCTTCATGCCAGACTATGAAGACTATGTCCAAGGCCTTAACCAGGCAGCCGTAGAAAAGGGACAAATCAGCCAGGAGGAATTGGACAAGAATTCTGCCCTTAAGGATAAGGACTAGAACTATAAAGATAATCTCTAAAAAAGCAAAAGCAGTCTAGACGCTATTTATTTGGCGCCTAGGCTGCTTTTTCATCTTCTCTTATTTGAGGCTTAGCGCTTGACTAAGCGGAGTTTTGACTTGCTAATGAGGTAGGCCGTGGTGGCAAAGACTAGACCTCCTATGACATAAATCAGGGCCTTAGCCCAGTGCCATTCGATTGGCCGCCCGTCCAAATAAGGAAAGACCACTTCCATCCAAAAGATCATGCCCAGGGTCCACAAGAGGCCAGCGCGGAACATTTGCTGGCGGAGTTGACGAACGGCTTTTTTATAATCTTTGGCATCATAAAATTCCGTATCGGTTAGCCGGTACTTGCGGGTTTTAGCTAGGATGTAGAGGGAATTTCCCATCATGATCAGAAAGAGAAAGATGGTCCCCAAGCTGACCTGACCCTGATGGATATCCCAAATCAAGCTGATTAACATCAAGATGGCAATGGCATACTGGGTCACAATTCCAGCAAAAGCTAAAACTTCATTCAGTTTCTGTTCTTGGTATTCATCACGGTGGCCGACAAAGCCAAGGTAGTGTTGGATAATACGTTTTTTCATTTAAGTTTCCTCCCCATTCCAAAACAATTGGTTTAGATCAGTTCCCAAAGCATGAGCTAAGCGCAGGCACAGGTCGAGCGACGGATTATACTTATCATTCTCAATTAAATTGATGGTCTGCCGAGCCACCTCCACCCGCCGAGCGAGTTCCGCCTGCGAAATACCTATCTTTTGGCGGTAAAAGCGCACATGGTTCATGGCCTCTCCTCCCTTACTGTCATCTATATATGACACACTCCCAGTTTAACTTAAAGTCGAAGAAGTGTCAAATATAAGTGACATATTTAAAATAAGAAAGGCGAAAGGACCAGCTAGCTTAAGCTAAGCTTTCCTTTCGCTATAAACGAATATATCGATAAATCGGGGTTAAAGATAAAAAGCTTGTTGGTCAAGTCGACATCCAACAGACCTAGCAGCTGAGAAAATTGCTTCCCCGTCTACCTGGCCTGGAATGGCAGGGGTCAAGTTTAATTCACAGCGCGGCCCCCTGTAGAAGGCGAGGTGCTTGGAATCACCCTGGCCCTTACGCCATAGAATCTGGTAGAGTAAGCCCGGAATCGCCCGCCAATCCAGGTCATGGACCACTACAAGGGCCAGGTCGTCCTCTAGCTCTGCTACCCGGGGATCAAGCTGGATACCCCCACCAAAGTAAGGATTCAACATAACCGCTACCAAGCTAACATCAGAAAAATGTTGGCTGTGACCGCTTAGTCTTACATCGAGGGCAAAATTAGGAACGCGACGCAAGGACTGAAAGAGGCTCACCAAATAGCGGACCCGGTTTGCCCAGGGGACTTGCCAGATTCCTCCCTTGGCTTTGAATCCTTCACTTTCATGGATGACCTGGCCATCGAAACCAAAGCCCAGGCTATTGACAAAGACGCCCCCAGCCTTGCCTAGGCTGGGATCGATACGACCAATTCTAAGCCGGCGAACCTGGCCTTTAAACATGGGGGCGAGCAAGTCTTCGATGGTCTCTTTGCCTGCCTGGTAGTAGCGGCTAAAATCATTGCCCGTCCCGGCTGAAACAAAGGCAAGAGGCAGGTCGAGGCCCCGGTCGGCCAAAAGATTCACCAATTCATGTAGACTTCCATCCCCACCAACCAGGATTAAGCTATCCTCTTCTTTAAATTGGCCCAAACAAGCGGTTAAGAGCTCTCTCATATGACCAGGATACTGGGTCAAATAAATCTGATAGTCCACCCCCCAGCTCTCTAAATAGCTAGTGACTTCGTTTAAGCGTCTCCTCCCTCTCCCCATCCCCGATTTCGGGTTACAGATAATATGCATGCATTCCACAAGCCATTAACTCCTTTACTTCTCTAGATTTACCTAGAGCAATCTAAACACAGTTCTTTTTAAGTTAAATGGTGAATGCGTTCATCACATTTTGCTATTGAATTATAACTACCATCACTATAAACATTATTTTATATATTAGCAGTCAATAATTTTAAAAAAGCAATTGCTACATTAGCTATTTTGAGCAGTAGTGGAGCTTTGAAGTTGGTCCTTAGCCATGAACAAGCAAGCAAAGCGAATTACGGATCGTTGGCGCAAGCCTTACGAGCCGTTTGAGACTTGCTAGGTGAGAAGAAGGTAGCAACGCTGCTCGCGCAGCCTTGAACTTCATCTCTAAGTCGCTTCGCTCCAAGAGCTGAAGCTGCTCGAGCCGATGCTGCTCGAGCCGTTGGAGCGCTAGCGACTTACGGATATAGTACAAAACGGCTTTAGCCGTTCTTGACCCTCTAAAATTTAAGGACCAAATTCAAAAGCGGAACGGATGCTCACCAGCGGAACGGATGCTCACCAATACAATTTTATACAAAAAAATTCATCCAACCTTTTGTCCTATTTTATCAAATTTATAAGCTAAAGCAAGCACAAAAAAGCACCTGCCATGGGCAAGTGCTGGAAAAGTTCTTGGTCGCCAATTCTTAACGTTTTGAGAATTGAGGCGCTTTACGAGCTTTCTTAAGACCTGGTTTCTTACGTTCTTTCATACGTGGGTCACGTGTGAGCAAGCCAGCGTCTTTTAATGGTTTACGGAAGTCTGGATCAACTTGCAGTAAGGCACGGGCGATACCGTGACGAGCTGCACCTGATTGACCAGCGTAACCGCCGCCGTTAACGTTGATGTATACATCATATTGACCTTCAGTTTGAGTAACTGCTAAAGGTTGTTTAACGATAACGAATAGTGATGCGTATGGAAGGTAGTCTTCCATTTCTTTGCCATTGAAGACGATCTTCCCATTACCAGGTACTAAGCGTACACGGGCAGATGAGTTCTTACGACGTCCAGTTGCTTGATATTGTGCTTGTGCCACTAGCTGTTCCCTCCTTAAATTAAGTCCTTGATGTCTACAGTTTCAGGTTGTTGTGCTTGGTGTGGATGTTCCGCGCCAGCATACACATGTAAGTGTGTGAATTGTTGACGACCTAATTTGTTCTTAGGAAGCATGCCTTTAACTGATAATTCAATTAAACGTTCAGGTTTTTCCTCACGTAAAGTCCCTGCAGTTGTTTCGTAGATACCACCTGGGTAACCTGAGTGGTGGTAGTATTTCTTATCAGATGCTTTTTTACCAGTTAATTTAACTTTTTCAGCATTGATGATAATGACTTGGTCACCAGTGTCTACGTTAGGGGTGAAAGTTGCTTTGTTTTTACCGCGCAGCATGGATGCTGCAACTGTTGAAAGACGACCTAATGGAATATCTGTTGCGTCTAAGATAACCCATTGGCGTTCAACTTCGTTAGCTTTTGCCATATATGTTGTACGCATTATCTACTTTTCCTCCGTTTTTCTTGACTGATTGTTGCAATTCACAATTGATTTCCGGGGCAATCGTGGGGCAAACAATACCGTTTAATATCATACCTTATCCGCCAATAGAAGTCAATCCCTAAGCTTAATTTTATTTGGAAATCTTGTTATAATATCAGTAAGGAGGTGCCCCATGAAAAAAAGCAATGCTCTAGCCTTCCTCGTCGAAGGCATCCCAATCCTGACCCTTACCGGCCTAGTTCTCTCCCATCTTTTCCGCAAGAAAGATAAGAAGTCGTCTGCAAAATAATGCACCATAAACGAAAAGAAACTGGAAACAAGGCCCAGTTTCTTTTTTTCGTCAACTTTAAACGCTATTGCCCACACCCTCCAGTTAGGCTCGAAAAGGCAGAAAAGGAGTGACTTCGGTAAAAGGGAACGACCGGCTAAAGCCGTTCTTATCCCTTTTACCTCCAGTCATCCTTTTCTAACCGCCTTTGCTCACACCCTATAGGTGGTCAGCATGGAATTTCAAATGGTCTCCGATAAAGGTCGAAATGGTGTAATAGGAATGGTCATAGCCTTCTTCCTTTTGATAGCGGACCGGATAGTTAGCGACTTCTGCTGCTTCTAGGAAGGCACTTTCGTCCAATTGCTCAGGGTAAAATTCGTCTGCTGTGCCTTGGCTAATGAAGATAGGAATTTCATCTTTAGCTTCCTTAACCAAGTGGACAGGATCCCACTCAGCCCAAGTACTTTCGTCAGGTCCGAGATAGGCAGTGAAGGCCTTGCGACCCCAGGGGACCTGAGTCGGATTTGAAATGGGTGCAAAGGCCGAGATGCTCTGGAAGCGATGGGGATTTTTCACTCCCATCACCAAAGCGCCGTAACCGCCCATGGAATGCCCCATGATGGCTTGTTGGCTAGAACCATGGGGGAGGCAGTCTTCAACGAGCTCAGCGAGCTCTTCCAATAGATAATCATACATCTGATAGTGGCTAGCCCAAGGTTCCTGGCTGGCATTGAGATAGAAACCTGCGCCTTGGCCTAGGTCATAGGCCTCATCATCGGCGGCTTCTGATCCGCGTGGGGAGGTATCGGGAATTAAGACTGCTAATCCCAAGTCTGCTGCATAGCGCTGGAAGCCCGACTTGGTGGAGAAGTTCTGGTCATCACAGGTCAGCCCCGACAAGAACCAGACCAGGGGCACTGGACGGTCTTGGGATTCTTTTGGCAGAAAGAGGCTAAAGACCATCTCACAGCCAAGGACCTTGGACACATGCTTGTAGCGGACCTGGTCTCCGCCAAAAATTTTCTTACTTTCAATTAATTCCATGGTTAAACCTCCTAGAAAGTCAGAATATCTCGCAGGGATTCACCGTTCTCTTGCCATTCGATGGCTTGTTCAATATCGTCAAAGGCAATGCGGTGGCTGATGAAGGGCTTGAGGTCAATGCCACCCTCAGAGTATTCTTCCACTAATTCGCTGAGTCCCGTACGTCCGGTGACGCCACCAAAGGAAGTTCCTAGCCAAGTCCGACCGGTAATCAATTGGAAGGGACGGGTTGAGATCTTGTCATTGCCGGCAGCTACGCCCATAATAACACTTTCTCCCCAGCCCTTGTGCGTGGCTTCTAGACCAGCATTCATCACGTCGGTATTGCCCACACAAACAAAGCTGAAGTCAACCCCGCCATCGGTCAATTCGATAATTTCTTCCTGGACAGGGCGGTCCAATTCGCTCGAATTAATGAAGTCCGTCGCCCCGAAGTCGCGGGCTACTTCTTCTTTGTTAGAATCGATATCGACTGCAATAATACGTTCGGCTTGTGATCGCTTGAGTTCTTGGATGGCAGCTAGACCCAGCGTCCCGATACCAAAGACAGCCGCACTTGCCTTCTCATAAACGGCAGCATCATTGCGGACAGCCCCAATCCCGGTTGTTACCCCACAGCCCAAGAGACAGACTTCATCCATGGGCACTTCGGGATCAATCTTGGTCAAGGCAATCTCAGGCAGGACGGTATATTCACTGAAAGTGGAGGTCCCCATGAAATGATAGATGGGCTTACCCTCATAAGAGAAGCGCGGCCTTCCATCGGGCATCACGCCTTGGCCTTGGGTTTCACTAATGGCTGAGCAGAAGTTCAAGCCTTTCTGACAATAGTCACATTTCCCACATTCTGGCTTCCAGAGAGGGATCACATGGTCGCCCACTTCAACACTCTCAACGCCATCCCCAACTTTTACCACTTCACCCGCAGCCTCATGCCCCAAGATACAAGGGAAAATAGCCGATGGGTCATCACCTGATAAGCTATAAATATCCGTATGACAAACCGAAGTGTAGGCAATCTTAACCATTACCTCACCTGGATGCGGATCCTCAACATCTACTTCAACCATTCTTAAATCATTAGGCCCAAAAGCCACTGCTGCTTTACTTTTCATGCTATCCCTCTTTCTGTTATCGCTTGCTAATTTGCACCACTATTACTGATTCTATCATGACATAAAGCCGCCCAAACTACAATTAAAAGCCCTTTCATTATCCCTTCACTTGCCTCTCGCAAAAAGAACATTTATTGTTTATAAACTGCCCAGAAACAATTAGTTTATTATTAGAAAAAGACCTTATCAAAATACATCACTCCCTGATTGACTGCGCTTTCATCATTATATCGAAAGCTTATTGATCTTGTTTAAAGTTAATGACAATTTTATTAATAGAACAATTATTGTTTTTAGATTAAGTGTTATTAGTTTGTGAAATCGCTGTCAACGTGTATAATAAGATTGTGAAAGAGTTAGTAATAGATTTAACTTTAATATAAAGGAGAATGCCAGATGAAAGTAATTGTAATTGGCTGTACCCATGCCGGAACTGCTGCAGTAACAACCATGTTAAACGAGAACGAGGACATCGATGTTACGATTTATGAACGGAACGATAATGTCTCCTTCCTCTCATGCGGGATCGCCCTCTATGTTGGTGGTGTCGTTAAGGATGTTGACGGCCTCTTCTACTCTAGCCCCGATGCCTTAGCTGAACTCGGCGCCAATGTGAAGATGGAACACGATGTCTTAGAACTCGATCAAGCCAACAAGAAAGTCCAAGTCAAAGACTTGAAAACAGGCGAAGTCTTTGAAGATAGCTATGACAAGTTAGTGCTTTCTTCAGGTTCTTGGCCAATTATTCCTCCAATTGATGGCTTGGATCTTGACAATGTTCTTCTCTGCAAGAACTTTAACCATGCCCAAGAAATTATTGCTAAGAAGAACGATAAGAAACGGATAGCTGTTGTTGGTGGGGGCTATATCGGGATTGAACTTGTTGAAGCCTTCGCTGAAACTGGCAAGGAAGTTGTCCTGATCGACGGCATGCCTCACCCACTGAGCAAGTATCTCGATAGCGAAATGACCGATATCTTAGAAGAAACCATCCAAGAACATGGGGTTGAAATGCACATGTCTGAATTTGCGGATGGCTTTGTTGGAGATGAGAATGGGGCTGTCAAAGCTGTTCGGACCAACAAGGGCGAGTATGAATGCGACATGGCTATCCTCTGTGTCGGTTTCAAACCTAACAATGAACTCTTCGGCGACCTCAAGACCTTCGATAACGGTGCTTTAATCGTCGATGACTTCATGCATACCTCTGACCCAGATATTTACGCTTGTGGCGACTCTTGCGCCGTGAACTACAACCCTAATGATGGCCATGCCTACATTCCATTGGCTACCAATGCCGTTCGTATGGGGAACCTAGTTGGTAAAAATATTAAAGAAGACCGCGTTAAATACCGTGGTACCCAATCCACTTCTGGTCTGAAACTCTTCGGCTGGAACATTGGCTCGACAGGGGTTAACGACGGCTCTGCTGAATCATTCGGCCTAGACACTCGTTCTGTCTATGTCAAAGACTTTTATCGTCCCGAATTCATGCCAACTAATGAAGTCGTTCATATGAAACTTGTTTACGAAGTAGGCACTGGTCGGATCGTTGGGGGCCAATTAATGTCCAAGTATGACATTACCCAATCTGCCAACACCCTCTCCTTGGCCATCCAAAACCATATGACCATTGAGGATTTAGCCTATGTCGACTTCCTCTTCCAACCTCACTTTGACCGCCCATGGCACTATCTCAACATCCTAGCCCAAGCGGCCCTAGACCAAGAAGCTAAGTTAGCTGAATAATTCACAGGATAAGAAAAAATTCCCAGTCCATCTGTGACTGGGAATTTTTTTGCCTTCAATAGCTGATTTAGGCCCATAAAACATGATACTAAGCAGAGATCGTCATAAAGAGCATGGCCGTCGCAAAGACCCAAAAGAAGAGGCCAATGCCAATAAAGAGCAAGTACCACTTATTGCGCGACCGTTTGTATAAATAAAAGGACGATCCTACCAATAAGAGCGACACCACAATGCCAAGAAAAATAACAACTAACAGAACAAACGCCTCCTCTTCCTATGCATCAAAATCTGCTTCCTTCTTAAAGTTCAACCACTGGGCAGTCTTTTGAGCCCGGTCTTCTGCTGATAAATAGAAAACTTCATCCAAGTAGAGGCCATGAGCGGCTGCAGTGGGTCCTGCTTCATTGCGGTCTCGAACTTCAAGCAAACGGGGCATCTCCTCAATCGGCTTGAGCCCGTCACCAATTTGGAGCAGGGTGCCCACCAAAATACGGACCATATTGTACAAGAAACCATCCCCCTCGAAGAGGAAGTAATAGCTAGAGGGGGCTGCTCCCGGGTGTACTTCTGCCCGGTAAATGGTCCGCACAAAATTCGTCTTATCGGTATGGGTCGAACAAAAGCTTTCAAAATCATGCTGCCCCTTAATATAACTAAGAGCCTGGGCCATACGGTCAAGATCCGTTTGATAGGGATGGTGGAGGGCATAGTGGCGCTTGAAAGGGGACATGAAAGGCCCCCCTTCCACCCGGTAGATGTAGCGCTTGCCCGAGGTGTGGTAGCGAGCGTGGAAAGTGTCTTCCACCGCTTCAACCTTCTGGATACAGATACTATCGTCACAGATACTGTTCAGGGCACGCAGGAGCGCCTCTTCAGCTATCGGCGCCGGGTAATCGAAGTGGACCACCTGACCATAAGCATGGACCCCAGAATCTGTCCGTCCAGAGCCATGGACATTAATCGTCTGGCCCTTGGTCATCAGTTTTAAAGCCCGCTGCAGTTCCCCCTGGATACTAGGTCCATTGGGTTGCACTTGAAAGCCAACATAGGGACTGCCATCATAGGCCAAAGTCAGCTTGTAACGTTGCAAAAAATCCCTCCTTAATCTTTGAGTAAAAGAAGTCCTAGGCAGACCAGACCTACCACGACAAGCGATAGCGTATCTCGGCCCTGCCAGGTCAATTCCCGGTACTTGGTCCGCCCTTCTGCCCCGCGATATCCCCGTGCCTCCATAGCCGTGGCCAGGTCATAGGCCCGGTTAAAAGCATTGACAAAGAGCGGGATTAAGATTGGAATAAAGGCTTTCACCCGTTCGAAGATATTGCCTTCATTGAAGTCTACGCCCCGTGCACGCTGAGCGTTCATAATTTTATCCGTCTCATCAATTAAAGTCGGAACGAAGCGCAGAGCAATAGAGAGCATAAGCGCCATTTCGTGGACAGGTAAGACCTTACGGAAAGGTGAAAATAAACTTTCAAGGGCATCGGTTATGGCTAAGGGTTGGGTGGTCAGGGTGAGCAAGGTCGAAATAAAGATAATCAGGACGAAGCGCAAGAAGATAAAGGCCGCATTCATCAAGCCGTCCTTTGTCAACACTAGGAAGCCCCACTGCCAGATAACCTCCCCGGTCCGGGTGAAGAAGAGCTGCAAGATCACCGTAAAGAGAATCAAGACTACCATGGGCCGCAAGCCCTTGATAAAGACTGACAGGGAAATGTTCGTCAAAGCCACCATAAACATGACAAAGGTAAATAAGAGAGCATAGGACCAGACATTATTGGCAAAGAAAATAAAGATTAGGAGAAGAACCATAGCAATCAACTTAGCACGTGGGTCTAAGTAGTGGATGAAGGAATCCCCCGGTAGGTAACGTCCTAGGATAAATTTATCCTTCATTGGAGTCTAACCCCCTTCCTAAATCTGCCAGGATAGCATCGGCTAAGTGGTCCACTGTCAGAGCTGTCCCGCTTAAGGGCCTGCCCGTTTGAGCTTCATAAGTCCGGGCAAAGTGCAGGCTATCTGGCAAGTCCAACTGGTGCTGGTGGAGCCAGTCAGGATCCTGAAAGATTTCTTCAGGACGGCCTGAGCGGATACAAGTGCCAGCCTCCATGACAATGACATGGTTGGCATACTTGGCCACGTCATTCATATGGTGGGAGACCAAAACCACTGTCAAGCCCTTGTCCTGGTAGAGCTGGTAGAACATTTCCAGCATTTCTTTTTGGCCTTTAGGGTCCAGACCAGCAGTCGGCTCATCCAAGACAAGCACTTCCGGTTGCATGGCGAGGATCCCGGCAATAGCCACCCGGCGCATCTGACCGCCTGATAATTCAAAGGGGGACCGGTCATGGAGCTCAGGAGCTATGCCTACCAAATCTAAGGCTTCCAAGGCTCGTTCCCGTGCCTCTTCTTCGCTGGCACCATAGTTCTTAGGCCCGAACATAACATCGGCTAAAAGGGTTTCTTCAAAGAGTTGGGATTCCGGAAATTGAAAGACCATGCCGACTTTTGCTCGCAAGTCCTTCAAGCCTTTGCCCTTGCTTTCTGAGTTCAGAACAAAATTGCCCAAACGAACCTCCCCAGAGCTGGGAAGGAGCAAGGCATTGAGGTGTTGAATCACTGTCGATTTACCAGAACCTGTATGGCCCACCAAGGCTGTAAAGCTCTTATCTGGGATAGTTAAGGTCACATCGTGCAGGGCCTGCATCTCAAAGGCTGTTCCTGCACCATAAGCAAAGCCTACCTGGTCGAATTCAATTTGCATAGATAGTCCACCAACCCTTCTTCCGTTAAATAAGCTTCTGGCATGTCAAGTCCCCGTGCCTGGAGGGCCTCCTTTAATTGTTCTGCAAAGGGAACGTCCAAACCCATCTCTACCAGGGCCTGGCCCTCCTTAAAGATTTCTTCTGGGCGGCCCTTTTTGACAATTTGCCCCTGGTTCACGACAAAGATTTGGTCTGCCATAGCAGCTTCATTGAGGTCGTGAGTAATGGATAGGACCGTCATCTCCTGGCTCTCCTTAATGTCCTGCATCAAAGAGACGACCTCATGCCGGCCTTCTGGGTCTAGCATGGCCGTCGCTTCATCCAAGATAATAACTTCTGGTTGTAAGGCGAGGACGCCCGCAATGGCCACTCGCTGCTTCTGTCCGCCAGATAGGCTAGAAGGCTCCCGGTCCTTGTACTGACTCATATTGACCTGGTCTAAGGCCCGATTGACCCGTTCAACCATTTCGCTTCTAGGAATGCCCGCATTCTCCAAAGCAAAGGCCACATCGTCTTCTACTGTCGCCCCAACAAACTGATTATCCGGATTCTGGAAAACAAAACCAATCTTTTGGCGGATCTCCCACACTGTCTCTTCGGAAAGTTCTTGACCGTCCACATAAATATGGCCGGATTGGGCCTCCAAGAGCCCATCGATGAGCTTAGCCAGGGTCGATTTCCCCGATCCATTATGGCCAATAACGGCTAACCAGTCCCCTCGTTTAATCTCAAAGGATACCCCCTGGATGGTGGGCCTCTCTTGGTCTTCTTGATAGGCAAAGATTAAGTCCTCGACACGAACGATCGTATCTTCCATAGCTGCCTCCTTAATTAAAAGGACCCTACCGCAAGTCCGGCAGAGTCCATTATTCTTTGTTTAATCAGTTGAGTTGCCAAACCGCCTCTAAAGGCTGAATGGTCAACCCTGCCACATATTAAGGTGATACTTACAGTTTACGCTAAAATGCTTAAGACTGCAATCATAAACTTATGAAGCGAGGGTCAATCTTGGCTCTTCTTTTCCTGGTCTTCAGGAAGTTCTTGGTGCTCCGATTCATAGATAGCCCGGGTCACAAAGGCCACCCACTGCTTACGTCCTTCATCATTGAAGTGGACACCATCGTCGCCTAGCCAGCTCGGTGCGGCCTCCTGACTATTGAAGTAAGCATTCCAATCCAGGTAGTGAACCTTATCCCCTAATTGATCAGCGGCGGTCTTGAGATTGGCATTCACCTCGTCGCGCCAAGGCCGGTTAACATGGGTATTGACCAAATAAATGATTCGATCCTTGCCGATCTGTTCCACCATATCAACAATTTGCTGGCTAGAGAAGCCGCCATTGGCTCCCAAGTTAATGACCACTGGATTAAAGAGGGCCTGGTTGGCTTTAAGCTGTTCAATCACCGGCGCAATGGCATAGACTTGCCTCCCCACTTCCGCACTGATATAGGAATTAGGATAAGTAATCGACAGCACTTCAGAAGCTCCTAAGAGCAAGGAATCACCGATAAAAGTTGCCTGGAGGTTATGGGCCATCTGCACCTGTTCTTTAGGAAGAGAGGAGAGGAAGCCCTGTTGGTCGGCTGGTAATTGGTCGATATAGGCTTTAATTTCTTCTTCGCTGGCCGGATCTGACACATTACCCTGGGCGATGGCTTGGTTTTGCTTCTTTAACGCTGCCTTTTGCTCTTCGGCCTGGCGGATCTGGTCGGCCGTTTCATGTTCAATCGGTGCGAGGGCGAGCGCGACCCCAGTCCCCACTAACATCGCGAGATAGGCCCAGAAAGCGATCCGGCTAGTCAGAGGGGTCTGAGGAGACAAGGCCGCTCTGAAACCTGATTTTAACTGGAGGGGGACTCCCTTAGGCCGGTTGAAGATGGGAACGTAGGCCTTCCGATGAACCACCACAATATGGGTCAGCGCCCCGAGGAATATAATAAGAGCCAGCTGCCAAGCAATCGAGGAGACGAAGAAGTTAGACGACTTGGGCGCTGAACGGAAGATAATGAAGACAGGATAGTAGAAGAGATACATCCCATAAGTCATCTGCCCCAACCAAGATAGGGGACGGAAGCGTAAGAGCTTGGCGATTAAGTTGCCTGGCAGGGTTAAGAGAACCATAAAAGCAAGCACTAAGAGGTCAAAAACAAACATCCCCCCGTAATAGGTCAGACTCCATGAATCCGTTAAATAGCGCATCATGAAGAAAATGAGGCCCCCGATTCCCAAGGTCAAGAGCGAAGTCAACCAAGTGGCCCCCTTCTTGATGATCTGACGGAATTTGTCCGTCTGCATCATTGTTCCAGCTGCGGCCCCTAGTGCAAAGCTGAAGAGCCGGGTATCCGTCCCATAGTAGACGCGACTCGGGTCCTTGCCTGGATCAAAAAGTACCGCCATCAGTATGGCACTCAGAACAGCTAGGATGAGGTAGAAGCAGGAAGCCCCTTTAGCAGACTTTAAATAGGGCCTGATCAAACGAACCAGGGCCGGCCATAAGAAGAGGAACTGGGCATACATGCTCAAGTACCAGAGATGGGTAAAGATCGAGGGGTGGGCGAAATCCGCAAAATACGAGCCCCCTGCTAGGATCTGCGACCAGTTATTGACAAAGACCAAGCTGGAGAAGAACATACGCGGTAGGTTGGTCAAAAGGTCAAAACGGAAGACCAAGAGATAGCAGGTCCCCACCACCAGGACGAAGAGCATGGGCCGGAAGAGTCGCCCCAGTCGCCTGAAAAAAGTCGACCAAAAGTGTGGGAATTCTCCCGTCATCTGATATCCCCTCTCCAGCCGTCCACTAATTAAGAAAGCTGAGAGGATAAAGAAGATATCTACAGCTAAAAAGCCCCCTGGTAGGAGGTGTTTTGTATAATGATAGAAAATAATAGCCAGCATCGACAGAAAGCGTAGGCTATCAAAGGGTCTAAAATATTTACGTTTGGACAAAGTTGCCCCTCCTCATCGATAATAATCCAATAATAGCACTAAAGCGCCTGACTGTCTTCAAAATCCCAGATTATTTTCCTTAATTTTATAAATAAGCGACCATCTAGACTTATTACACATTCAAGTTCGCTTAAAAAAGCGGCAGGCGTATCGACTTCCCATCCAAATCGGACTAAGACACTGCAAGCTACACTTAGGGGACTTAACTGTGGCCTCCTCCCCATTAAGCCACATTAGCCCTTCTCAATTGTGGCTTAGAACTTAGTCACCCACATTCGCAGTAATTGATTGTGGGTTGACAAGAATTAACACCCACTGCTAAGCCTTAATTGTGGCTCCACATTGATTAAGCCACACTCCTCATGCTTAATTGTGGCTTGGGAGAGAGTATAGACAAGAACTAGTTGCTCTTGTACTCCCGCTAGCCTTCACACCCTGTCTAGTCGAGTTCGACTTGGCAGGCTTGGAGTGATGTCACAAGTAAGGAACGAGCGAATTCTTCGCTCTTATCCTTACTTGCTCCAATCATCCAAGCCTAAGCGCTAAGTCTCACACCCTGTCTAGTCAGGTTCGCAAGAGCAGCTTTTGAGTGCTTTCGCAAGTCGGAAACCTGCAAGCGATGCTTGCCCTTATTCCGACTTACTCCAAGCATCCAAAGCTAAACGCTCTTGCTCACACCCTATCTAGTCGGGTTCGCAGTTGCAGACTTGAAGTGGCTTCACCTAATCGGAACGATCGGCTAAAGCCGCTCTTTTCCGATTGGGCTCCAGTCATTCAAGTCTGACCGCAACTGCTCTCACCCTTCCTAGTCGGGTTCGGTCACGCAGAAGTGGCTCCTTCACACCCTATAGTTGGGTTCGAGGATGCAGAAAGGGCTCCTCTTCGCAAAAGGACGTCGAAGGCTTGCAGCCTTCTCTGTCCTTTTACTCCAGAGGTCCCTTTCTCCCGCATCCTCTCACACCCTTATATAGTCGGGTTCGGGCTGGCAGAAATAGCTCCTCTTCACCAAAATCCGCCGAAGACTTTCAGTCTTCTCTGGCTTTTGGCTCCAGAGGTCTATTT